>NZ_JAGGRD010000012.1:0-75423 GCF_018613005.1 Paenibacillus sp. ISL-20 | reverse complement strand
ACAACGATGTCATACAGTGCCGCATAAGGACTCAGAACCAAGGCTTGTTGTTGTCGAATCATCCGCTCACCCGCTTTCCATGATGCGTTAATTATAAACGAAAAAAAGGTACGGCTCCTCAACTTTCTTGAGGAGCCGTACCTTTTTTTATGAGAAGAACTTTTTCAGTGGCCTCGTTTTCACCGGGGTCTGGAACTCATGGTTATTCATGCTTATATTTCTGGATAACAATCGCCGAATTATGTCCGCCGAAGCCAAAGGAATTCGACATGCCAATCCGGAGCTCGGCGTTTCTCGCCTGGTTCGGTACATAATCCAAATCGCATGCTGGATCGGGATGCTCCAGATTGATAGTCGGCGGTATGATGCCTTCTTGCAGAGATTTCACGAGTGCAATGGCCTCCACGCCGCCGGATGCGCCCAGCATATGTCCGGTCATCGACTTGTTGGCCGTTACCGGAATGCGATACGCCTCCTCGTCAAACACTTGCTTAATGGCCGCTGTCTCCGAACGGTCACCGATGACCGTGCTTGTGGCATGGGCGCTGATGATATCCACGTCGGCTGGAGAGAGGTTCGCCTCGGTCAGGGCCAGCTTCATCGCCCGTGCCGCGCCGTTGCCGTCCTCCGGTGTGGCGACCATATGATAGGCATCCGAGCTGGCACCGTATCCGATAACCTCGCCCAGTATGACGGCGCCTCTGCCTAGGGCATGGGAGAGCGACTCCAGAACGAGGATGCCTGCACCTTCCGCCATGACGAATCCATCCCGGTCTGTATCGAACGGCCGGCTGGCCTGGCCCGGTTCATCGTTACGGGATGAAAGGGCGGTTGCATTCGCGAAGCTGGCCAGCGAGATGTCGGTCAATGCCGCTTCGGAGCCTCCTGCAATAATCACGTCGGATCGGCCCGCCTGGATGTTAAAGAAAGCCTCGCCGATCGCGGTATTACCGATCGAACACGCCGTAACCGGCGCAAGCGTAGAGCCCAGCGCTTTGTACTTAATGCTGATGAGCGCTGCCGCCATATTGGGAATCATCATGGGAACCAGGGTAGGGCTTACCCGCTCGGGTCCTCGCGAAGACAGCGTGTCGCTCTGATTCATTAAGGTTTGAATACCGCCGATGCCGGAGCCGACGTATACCCCCATCCGTTCATGATCGATCTGATCAAGATCGAGTCCCGACTGACTTATGGCTTGATCCGCCGCTGCCAAGGCAAACTGGCAGAAGCGGTCCAAACGCCGAGCTTCCTTAACGCCAAACAGCGCGTTTGCGTCAAACTCCTTCACGGCACCCGCTATGTTTACCTTTTGTCTTGATGTATCCATTGTTTCTATATGTGTAATACCGGACTCTCCCCGAACAAGCCGGGACCAGAACGTCTCAACATCATGGCCCAGCGGCGATATGACGCCCATACCGGTGATAACAACTCTTTCCATGGATCAACAGCCTCCTTAAGACTTTATAACTTGTCAATCTTAAGGTTATAATGTCACGTGTAGTATCCTATTACAAGATACCGTTTATCCTAGTATAAATACTGCTATCCTTAATGAGTGAAGGGGGCTTGTACAATGAATTCCCAGGTTAGGCTGCAAGCGTTGTCGGCATTCTTGAAAGGGCAGCGTGCCAAAATCTCACCCGAGTCGGTCGGACTTCCTCCCGGGACTAGACGGAGAACACCAGGCTTGCGCAGGGAAGAGGTCGCCCAGCTGGCGGGTGTTAGCACCACTTGGTACACCTGGCTCGAGCAAGGACGCGACATCCAGGTATCGTCGTCCGTGCTGGACTGCGTCGCCAATGCGCTTCAGCTAAATGCGGATGAGCGCAGATATCTGTATTCGCTGGCGCTGGAGAGCGGGGCGGAGCCTTATACGGTCAAACAAGAAGCGGTGCAGATCAGTCCGTCCCTGCAAAAAATCATCACTGCGCTAAAATATTGCCCCGTCATGATATCGGATCGGATGTGCAACATCGTGGGGTGGAACCGTGCGGCTGCATACGTGTTCCTGGATTTTGACCGCATTCCGCCCGAGGAGCGGAACATGATCCGGCTGCTCTTCACCCGCAGGGAGTTTCAACGGCTGGCGGTAAATTGGGAACAGTTCGCCAGCGGCTTCTTGTCGATGTTCCGGTCCTATTACGGTCAATACGTCGAGGATGAGTGGTATGACCGTTTTCTGGAGGAGATGAAGAACGGGCATCCCGATTTCAATCGGATGTGGGAGCAGAGCCAGGTCAGTTATGCCCCGGAGGTACATCTGGAATTCCGGCATGCCAAGGCCGGAAAAATGGTATATGAGCTCACGTCGCTCAAAGTGTACGGGAATGATGACCTGCGGTGCAGCATTTATACGCCAGCTCCGGATTCGACCACGGAAGCAAAGCTGCGGCAGCTGATGGAAGAGAAGTAAGCGGAGGGGGCTGGGTGACTCCTATCAAGGGGAGCAGCGGCTGGTTGCTCCTCTGCTCCTGGTGCGGGGGATCTGGTTGTTGTTTGCTGTTGGTGCGGCTGAGGCAGTGGACTTTGTTGACGATAGCGCTAGGTGCGGTTGAAGTAGTGGACAGGTTGCCGATTGCGCTAGATGTTCCTGGAGTAGGGGACCTTGTTGCCGTCCGGATTTGCTGCACCCCAAGTAGCGGACTCCGTTGCCGAATGGACTTGATTCACCCGAAGTAGCAGACTCCGTTGCAGTCCGGATTTGCTGCACCCGAAGTAGCGGACTCCAGTTCCGCTATATTTGAGATAACGCCATAATTTTAAAATTAGCGGACACTAGGTACGTTATTTGGCTCGTTTTCGACATTTATAAGCTGTTTTACTGCAAAATAACGGATCCCATGTCCGTTCAGTATCTAAAAATGATGAATTTGTTCTAAATAACGTACTCTGTGTCCGTTAATGATAAGAATCATTCTCCTCCTACCTAACCACCAGAAAAGTTGCGCGACACTCTGGTACCGGCCATCTTGAGCAGTGGAATCGGAGTTCTCCCCGTAAATGAAGTAATTCAAGACTGACATGATTACCTCGAAAGCAAGAGTACCTTAAGATGAACCAAATTAACCGAAAGCGAGTACCTCAAGTTGAACCAGATTACCCAAGTGAGAGTACTTCAACTGGTTCGAACATTAGAGTTCTTAGCCCTACAAGCTTCATGCGCGTAAACAATTTGAATTTTCTCAAAACAACATTGAACTTCTCTAAACACATTAAACTTCTCCAAATAACAAAAACCCCGTGTCCGCTCAGTGCCTCCGAAAAATCGCAAGTTCTTCAGTGGCCTCGTCCGCACAACGGGGCATTCTATTATTCAACATATGGTTATATAGCGACACCTGGTGGCCGCCTGAGGAGACCCATAAGCATTCCGCTTTGCTCCACCCCTTCGGGAGCGAGATTCCAAGATCGCCTATCCGTGTACTCCTTGATACACGACGCTTACGCCCAGTCGCGCCGCAGCGTGAAGAGATCCTTCAGCTCATCGGTGGACAGCTCGGTAATCCAGCCCTCGCTGCTTGCGATCACCTGATCGCTCAGCTGCTGCTTGCTCTCCAGCATCTCATCGATTCGCTCTTCGAGCGTCCCCATGGAGATGAACTTGTACACCTGGACATCCTTGGTCTGTCCCATCCGATAAGCGCGGTCGGTAGCCTGATTCTCCACCGCAGGGTTCCACCAGCGGTCGAAATGGAACACATGATTCGCCGCGGTCAGATTCAGACCGACGCCGCCGGCCTTGATCGAGAGAATCATGACATTCGGCTGCTCCTCGGGCGGCAGCGTCTGGGATTGGAATTGCTCGATCATGCGGTCGCGAGTCCGCTTGGGCGTGCTGCCGTTCAAGTATAGCACGGGCTCCCCAAGCTCTTGATGGAGCACCTGCCGCATCATCTCGCCCATGCCGATATACTGGGTGAAGATCAGGCAGCGCTCGCCCTCTTCCCGCAGCTCCTTCACCATGGACAGCAGCCGCTCCAGCTTGGCTGAACGGTTGACGACAGCTTCGGTGTCGAGCAAGCCGCCGCCTCCCGGCAATTCCGGAAGCGGCTCCTTCGTAAGCAGAGCCGGATGATCGCAGAGCTGCTTGAATTGTGTAAGAGCTGCCAGGATGGCCCCTTTGCGCTCGATGCCCTCGAGCTTTTGCATGCGTTCCAGCAGGCTGTTCACGGTTTGATCGTAAAGCGCACCTTGCTCAGCTGTGAGATGGATATAGGTCTTCATCTCGTTTTTGTCCGGCAGGTCGAGCTGAATTGCAGGATCCTTCTTCTTGCGTCGAAGCATGAAGGGCTTGATCAGCTTCTGCAGATCAGCCGTGCGCTGTTCGCTCTTGTCTTTTTCGATGGCTTGGATGAACCGGAGATTGAACGCGCGCAGGCTGCCGAGATATCCGGGATTGATGAAGTCATAGATGGACCACAATTCGGACAGCCGGTTCTCAATCGGTGTGCCGGTTAGTGCGACGCGGTGTCTTGCCGGGAAACTTCGCACGGCGGCGGATTGCTTGGTGTCGGCATTTTTGATATTTTGGGCCTCGTCGATGCCGATCGCTTCCCACTTCATGTCTCTTAACATTTCTTGATCGAGCGTGGCCGTCGCATATGAAGTAAGGATAATATCGGCTTGGTAAGCCTCTTTATAGAAATCCTCGCTGCTGCTTCGTTTGCCGCCGTAGTGAAGCATGACCTGGAGCGACGGGGCAAACCGTTCAAGCTCCTTCTGCCAATTGCCCAGCACCGAGGTGGGACAGATCAGCAGGGAAGGGAGGCGTTGCTCTTCCCGCTGCATCGCCGTCTCCTTCACGTGCAGCAGGTAGGCGATAAACTGCACGGTTTTGCCAAGACCCATGTCATCGGCAAGGCATGCCCCAAGCCCGTAACGCCGCAAAAAGGCAAGCCAGGCAAAGCCGTCATGCTGATAAGTCCGCAGCTCGGCCTTCAGCCCAGCCGGGACAGGAAGGTTCGGCCATTCGCTTTGTCGGCCAAGCTGGCCGATAAGCTTCACGAGGTGCTCGTTCAGCTCCACCTCAAGCTTGATCCGTTCCGGGTCCCGCGCTTCCTCAGCATCCTGCTGAGTCTGCCCTGACTCATCGTTGTTCCCGAGCAGATGCAGGTGCAGAATATCCTGGAACGATAGGCCTTCCTCACGATCTACGCCCGCCATCATCTGGCGGATTTGGGCGACCAGAGCGGGATCCAGCGGAATCCACTGGCCCCGGAACCGTACCAGCCGTTCGTTCCGGGCAACAAGCTCCGCGAATTCCGCCTCGGAAAGAGTAGCTTCGCCGATGGCGATCCGCCAATCGAAATTGACCAGCGCATCCAGACCGAACAGGGAACCGCCGCTGCTTCGCTCGGCGTTCTCGCCCTCGCCCGAGCGTACCTTCGCCCGCAGCTTGGGTTTCTTCTTGCTGGCGGCTTCCCACCAAGCGGGCAGAAGGACCAGCCAACCTGACTGGAGCAGCCGCTGGCTGTCAACGGTCAGGAACTGCCATGCGGCCTCGTCGGACAGAGGCGTACCGAGTGCGTCTTCAGCTGGAGCGTGAAGCACCCTTGCCGGCAGTGCTGCCTGCAAACCTTGGAGCCAGCCGGGGGACCGCTCCTTGATATGGGGTGTCCATGTCTCCGGCCATGATCCATATGCCTGCCCGTCTTCAGCCAGACGAACGGCTGCAAGCGATGCAGCGTCTTGCTTGTCTTGCAATACAAGCCGAAGGCGCCACGCGGCTTCTTCTTCGTCAGGCTCCAACAATTGCAGCAGCGGTCGGAATGGAGCGGTATCCGGCCGCCATCCGATGGCGATCAGCCATGACTTGTCGTCCATGCCTTCGGCTGCCGTACGGTTCGGTGAGAAGAGAAGAGGGTATTCTCTGCGCAGGTCAGCCGCTACCTCTTCGCTGCCGTAACACTGATCTTGAACGGCGGCAGAGAACGCCGCCCGTAAGCCCTCATTCCATATCTCGTCTGCATTCAGCAGGGAAAGACGGGACAACTCTTCCGCTGTGAACGCCTCCGGATCCCAAATCCATTGCAGCTTGCCTGATTTGAAGGCACTCAAGCTGGGCGCGTATTGCTTGTCCTGAATGCAAGCTGCCAGCGAAGGAGCAATTTCAATGAAAGGAAGACAATCCTCGTCCCATACCCATTCAATATGCTCGAGCAGTCGTCCATCCGCAAAAAACGGAATGACCTGCTCGGAAGGTAGGATGACCACTTCCATATCCTGAACGGATTGAACGGTGAGCTCTGTTCCGTAGAAGGAAGCTTCGTGCCACGCAAATAAACGGTGCTTCAGGTATTGTCCGGACACGTAACCCCGCATGACGGTAGAGCCGTATATGACGGCATCTCCGTATTCGCTTAACGCCATGTGGACCGTTATGGTTTCGGTGTGTCTGCTCATGATATCAGCTTTCCTCTCCGCAGCTCTTCCTGGAATGCACGAAGCCGGCTGTTTCGTACGGACAATGAGATAATGAACAGATCCCAGCGCTCCTGCTGCTTGAGCTTTTTATATAGCTTGGCCAACCGTTTGAGCAGCTTGACCGCTGCTTTATAGCCGGCTCGGTTCTTATGAAGGATGTACCGCTCGACGGCCTGATGGTAAAAAGGCAGCAGCAGCTCGGGCGCATTCTTCTCAATCGGCGCGAGCTCGCTGACCCGGAGCTCCAGCGGCTCCCGGCCTGTGCTTAATTGGTAGTCGATCCATTCCCGCCATCTGCCGTGCGTGATCAAGGCATTCTGATAGATGTCCTTCGCATAAGGAAGCATGTCGGCAAGACTGCTCCACATCTGTTCAGCCTCCTCGGGCAGGTGCTCTATGACGGCATCCCAGTAGAACTGATAGCTGCTGAGATGCTCGTTGCGGTGACTGCCAAGAAGCGGGCCGATCTCCGGGAGCCAGTGAGCCAAGCGTTCCCATTGTTGCCAGGAATGCAGCATGTCGAAGAAGCCTAGGACGGAAGCCGGGGACAGACTGCTAACCTTGTCTGCTTCCTTGATCAGGCTCCAAGACGTTTTGTCTTGTCCGAGGTAGAAGGACATTAAGCCCTGCGCCATATACCACGAGGCACGCGAGAGGGTGCTGCCGAATTCGGCTTCGGCTGCCTGTAACTGCTCTAACTCCGCCTGGATTAAGCTGTTGTCCTTTTTGGCAAACGGATAGATCCAGTACATCCAGAGCTGCATATAGACCTGGGCGTAAAATTTGCGGTTCCGCGGCTCGCTCAGCATGCTCCGCCGGACATGCGAAATGGTCTCAGTCAGGCGCTGCTTGAATGTCTCTCCATGTTCGCTGCTCTCAAGCCCTTCATGGAAGATGCGCTCGATTCTGGCCAGGATATGATCCGCTGCTACCTGCGTATGATAGCCGATGTAAGATCCGGAGGAATTCCAGGCACTAGCGGGCTGCTTGACCAGCTTCTCGAGAATAAAGAGATGAGCATGAAGCTCGTATAATGATCCCATTTCCGGCGGCATCGGCGGTTTGATGTGATGGAGGGAGGCCAGTGCATTTTTGGCGTAAAATGAGTTCTGCGTATTAGCTCCCAGCGAAGCCGTGCAAACTTCGAACAGCTCATGCCATGCGGAGATCGGCAGCTCGGGCAAATGGTCCGCCTTGACTCTCCATTTTGATGCTCCGGCAGACGGCCGTTCTTGCGCTGGGCTGAAGTCGGACTCCTTTCGGTCATACGTAGAGGTGGGAGCATACGTGGTGGAATGGGCATTAACTAGGGCGTGAATGGAACGACCCTGAAGCTGGGCATAGTCAAGCAGAACAGCCACCATATGCTTGCAGCCTTCATTAACGGGACAACTGCATGTGCTGTCACTCAGCGAATGAAGATGGAGCTGGATACGGTAAGTTTCCGTTCCATCAACGGCAGCCTCAATTATCCCGGAAGCCTCTGTCAACTCGCTTGTGTGAACACGACCTTGCTTGTAATATTGAAACCCCCGTTTAATAGTCAAATCGCTGAAGTAACCGGCGGTTTGTTGAATGAGCGTCTGCCACTGTATATCATCTAACGTTTGGTTTGGGTTCATTATTGGACTCTCCTAAGAGAAATAATTCTAAGTATCCATTTAATCTATCATATTCGCATAGATGAAGAAACAAGCCGGGACAGCTTTGCACTGGAAAAGCCCGGCAACAGGCTGCTGAACGGGCTTTTTTATGGGTGGAGCAATATGTTGGCATCCTAAGCCTAATATTGAATCGTAAACCGGCCGATCTGATCGCATTCCTCGGCGAACCAGACCTCGCCGCCGGAATCCACGGTAATGCCATGTGGTTCTGCGGAGGGGGTAGGGATCGGGTACTCTGTAATGTCCCCGGTACAGGTAACTCGTCCGATTTGATTGGCTCCCCATTCGGTAAACCACAGATCCCCGGAAGCGCCCGCTGTGATGGCATGGGGCCTCGCGTTGTCAAATGGGATCTTAAATTCGGTGAAATTCCCGGACGTTGTGATCCGTCCGATTTGATTGCCGTTGATTTGAACAAACCATAGGGCGCCATCGGCACCTGCCGTGATGCCGACCGGGCCGGATTGCTCTGTTGGAATCCGGTACTCGGTAATCTCCCCGTCCACCGTAATCCGTCCGATGCAGTTGTTCTGGTTTTCCGTAAACCACAACGCGCCGTCCGGACCGGCTGTAATATAGGAAGGGTACGCCCCTTTGCATCGTAAGTCATATTCCGCGATAACGCCTGCCGGCGTTATATTTCCGATTCGGTTGCCGGTTAGCTCGGTGAACCATATGGCTCCATCCGGACCCTCCGTCAGGCCGTAAGGAGACGAGTTGGCTTCAGGTAGTTCGAATTCCGTAAATGTTCCTTCCACTGTCATTCTTCCGATTTTATTCGCTTTGTACTCCGTGAACCAGAGGTCACCGGTATGGGTAGATAGGATGGATATGACCCCGGCATCCGGAGTCGGCACTTCGAACGTGCGCATTTCCCCATTCTTGGTGATCCGTCCGATTCGGTTTCCTTTTTGTTCCGTGAACCATATGGTCCCATCTTGTCCTGTCGTAATACCATAAGGTCCCGACTCCCGATTAGCTGTCTTGTACTCCTGTGTTATGATCTGCATGCAAACATGCCTCCCTGTATAGAAAGTTGTTAGGAATGCTTTAAGACGGATTCTTCATTTGTCTGAGCGTATCCAAGTCACCGCTCACGATCGCACCCATAAGTCGGTTGATTAACTCGATATCAGCGCCCCACCAACGGATCTCCAGCAGCTCCTGATCATGCCAGGATCATAGCGTTTACGAATGCTGCATAAAAAAGCCTCCCACTCCGAGATTTCGGAATAGGAGGCTGAATACGGACAAAAAAAGATACCGGCTTCATGAATAAAGAAGCTTCAAGCATCTACCCGTCACATATAAAAAAGCCGCACGAATCCTATCCCGAAAAACCTTATATCGAATTGTTTTTCCAATGTTTGGGACAGGATTAGTAGATCATCGGCTTTTGGTTCACCCTTTCATTTCTGGTTGCCTAGACTTTACCACAGGAGATTCAGTAGTTTCAATCCTAAATGATCTGAAGTTTACCTTCACAACCGCCGGTTTCTTTTCTCATCGATGTAAAGCTCGACAGCTGTTATGGCACGAATCAAAAATTTAATAAGCAGATACAATGCATACAAACCAAGCAGCTTAAAAAGTCCGTTTATGATTAGTATCAACATCGGCCATAAACTAAACATGGAACTCCCCATACTCATGCAGCCCACCTCCCTTCAACATTTTCCGACATGACCGTCCTGGCACGGGCATCATAACCGTTTCGAACAAATTGTTTCCCATAATATAACAATCATATCTGATTCTAACATATCAGAAGGATCGGGCTCATGATTTTTTGAATAGAATGGGGCGAATGCTTGGAGGCTTGGCGGGAAGGGGACGACAGAGGAAGTATTTTCATTATTTGTTGATATGGACTAACCAATCCCGGTCACGATGCATTAAAGTTATATAAGAATTCATATTATAAGCCAAGGAGATTTAGAGAACATGATAACCCGGAAATGGACAAAACTAGCGGCAAGCGGTGCTATAGCGGCCACGATGCTGTTAAGCTCGATGGTACAGGCTCAGGCTGAGGCTGAGGCTGGGCACAAGAAGGAATTAGGATTAAATGTTAATCATTATGTTGTCACGACGGACGTTAAACCTGTCATCGTGAATGGTACGGCGCTCGTCCCTTTAAACACGGTAAGGGAATATTTGAAGCCTATGCAGCTCCGCTGGAATAACAAGAACAAAACACTAACTGTCAACACAGGCACCGATCAAGTCACCCTAAAGATGGGGAGCAAGGAAGCCAAGGGAAAGGGGAAGATCTACACCTTGTCTGTTCCCGCTCAGCTAAAGGATGGGCGCGTCATGGTTCCTGCTCGATGGATGGCGGAGCTGTATGGTGCACAGGTAAGCTTGGATACGAAGGCCGGGATGATTTACATCTATACACCGGAGGTCGACGTGTCAACGGCAGAGGAGAACCGGGATGTGAAGCTGTATCCGGTAAGCGCAACGAAATACGGCAGATATGAAGGTATGGTGGTCGAGGTCAAAGGCAGGAAACAGGTCTTTAAGGACTGGTACGGCGGAGATGGTATGCGTAAACCCGTCATTCAATATCAGGATGTTACAGGCGATGGCAAGCCGGAAGTTGTGGTGTTCTATGTGAACGGGACCGGCACGGGTCTTTACATGGGGGAGATGCATGTAGTCGACGCAGAGACTCTGAAGGAAATCCCTATCGAATCATTGGAACAGGCGGTATTGAGCCATGTGCAATCCAACATTGAGAAGTATGCAGACCACTTTGTGATCAAGCTTTTGATCGACGGGAAGGAGTATGTCGAAAGGATCGAGGATGATTCCAAGGATAAAAGCTACCTAAATGATAAGGTTGGCTTCGGGGCCGTCGTCAGACACAAACTAGCGGAAGGCCAGCTTGTTACGGAAGCTGCAGGAAGCATCAGCCCTGCCGGCTTCGCTGGCGATCTCCAAATAACATACCGATTTCAAGAAGAGTTGAACCGGTTTATGGTGGATGGCATTGAATATCGTAGTCTGGAAGAATGGGGGAAGTAACGGTTTATTGATGTATAACTTTAGATCTACATATAAACGCATATCTGATGAGATGTTATAAACATGGACTAGAAGTATAAATCTTGATAGAATGATGTGCTTCGCTAATAAAAAGGGTGCTGCGGCGCCCTTTTTATGTTTTTTTAATATCCAATCCATCCCATCTATCCCCTCCATGATCTCCGAAAAGAAACCAGTGGAAATGGCACATATAGAACCTATGCAAGAAGATTTCATCCTCGTTCATAGGTCTTTATTACCATTTACTTGAGTCTTAAGATTCCTCTAAGATAGTTAATAAACCTGACACATTTTTGCTAGGAAAAGAGAATGATTTCGAAGTAAACGCATTCAATGTTAAGTAATATAACAAGTCCATACCATAGGGACTTTGAACGAGGTGTTTTTATGCAGCAATGGCTTGGGAAATCGCTAAAGCATAAATTGTCGTTACTTATTATTATCGCTACGCTGGTGCCGCTGCTGTTTCTCGGTATTTTCTCTTTTAACATAGCCAAGAGCCTGACGGAGGAGAAGGCCAAGATTACAGGAATGAATACGCTTCGGCAGCTGGAAGCTTACCTGGATACGATGGTCAAAGACGTAGAGAATATCTCGCTTTTCCTCATCGGGCATACCGGTGTTCAAGCCTATCTGAAGACCGAGCAAAGCAACTATGTCCAGCAGACGACGGTTATTAATTTTTTGACGAATCTGGCCTTTTCCAAAGATTATATCGCCAACATCATTGTCGAACCGCTCGGCAGCAAAGATGCGATCTCGCACAAATCCTTGGTACGCTCCGAGTTCCGGAATATTACCGAAGTGGTCCCCGATTATTACGAGCATCATCCCAAATGGTGGTCCTTTGTGCATCGGCAGTGGACTTTTGAAGGCGTTAGGAAAGTCATTACGTTGGCCAGACCGATCCGGAGCACGGATAAATATAAGCCGATCGGGAATCTGCAGATCAACCTGGATCAGGGCGTCATTGCCAATCAATTCCGGCAGGCCGTCCTGGAGAAGACCGGGTTTGTCCTTCTTCTTGATGAGAATAACCGGATTATCGCCGGTCCGCCGGATATGGAGACCAATCTTACACTTGCAGACTATTATCCTTCGATTGGAGAGTTTGAGGGGCTCAGCGGAAATATAGACTATGGCGAGGGGAGCAACAAGAAGACCATTCTCTATAAGAAAATGTCCAGCGTGAACTGGAAACTGGTCGGCATCATACCCTCACAGGAATACCGTTCCCAGAACCAATACTTCATCAAATTGACGGCGGTTGCCGTCACCGTGGCTATACTGCTTGCCATTATACTGGTTCTTTTCCTGATCCAGAAAATTACGAATCCGCTGTCCGTGCTAACGAAGTTTCTCAAGAATTCAAGCCCGGAAGAGCCGCTGCCTGCGCTCCCGGTTAAGACGGTCGATGAGGTCGGGCAGCTCATTATCAGTTACAACCGGCTCAGCTCCCGGATTGTGAAGCTTACCGATGAAGTGAAATTGAATGAGTCGCTGAAGAAGGAGGCGGATATGCATGCACTGCAGGTGCAGATTAATCCGCATTTCCTCTACAATACGCTGTCATCCATCCATTGGCTGGCGCTGATGAACCAGGATGTGAAAATCGCCGAGATGGTGGGATCGCTCAGCGATTTCCTGAGGTTCAGTCTCAATAACGGTCAGGAATACTGCACGATTCAGCAGGAAATTATGCATGTCCGTCATTACGTGAATATCCAGACGATCCGCTATCCGGAAAAATTCAAGTTTGAGGTTCAAGTGGATGAAGTGCTGTATCAGCACACCATGTTAAAGCTGCTGCTGCAGCCGTTGGTTGAAAACTCCATGCTGCATGGTATTTTGAGCCGTGACGGAATGGGGACGATTACGATTAGCGGACACCGTGAACATGAAGGAATCCACTTCGTGGTGGAGGATGATGGCATTGGAATGACGACGGAGCGCCTGAAGTGGCTTCAGGATCAGCTGGTTGAAAATCCGCTGCAGTACGAGAAGGGACAGACCCCGCGCGGAAGCTACGGGCTGCGCAATGTTCATAAACGGCTGCTCCTTCATTACGGCAAGGATGCGGGCTTGCGTGTGGAGAGCACGGAGGGAGCCGGGACGCGGGTGATGTTTACGATACCTGATTTATCTGAGATACAACAATCTGAATTATCCAGTAAAGGGGATGGCGACATTGAAGGTACTGATCGTTGATGATGAAGTGATCATTCGAAATGGTCTGAGTACAGTGATCAATTGGGCCGATAACGGCTTTACGGTGCTGACGCCCGCAGCTTCGGCGGAGGAAGCCCTTCAGCGTATTCCTGTTGAAATGCCCGAGATTATTTTTACTGACATTCGCATGACAGGCTTGAGTGGACTGGATATGGCACATGAAGTCAAACAGAAGTATCCTGAGATCGAAATTATTGTCATATCGGGATATGATGAATTCTCATATGCGCAGCAGGCGATGCGGGAAGGCGTGAGCGACTACCTGCTGAAGACGAGCAGGCCCGGGGAAATTATCGAGGCTGCTGTCCAAGCCAGGGAACGGCTATTACAGCGCAGGCTTACTCAAGCGAAGGGAAAGGCGCAGGAAATGGTGGTCAATCGGGGCTTTCTGAGAAGGTTGCTTGCATCCGGCACTCCACTGGATGAGCATGCCGAGGCCGAATTGTGGGAGCGATATCCTGAGCTGCGCTTGGAATCGAACGGCTCGGTCCTCCAGATCTGGATGCTATCGGTATATCCGTTACATCAAGAAGAGGAGGAACACTCGACCGTTAGCGAGTTGCATCGTTTAATCGGCACGGAGCTGGCCGAAGTGCTACAAAGCGCGTGGCTGGAGTGGAACGGCTCCCTGCTTCTGTTGGTGCGGACAGAGCTGAATAATGGTTGGGGGCGGGTGGATTCCGCTCTTCGGAAGATGGAATCGACGCATGCCTGCCGCATCACGGCTGCCAGCGGCCAACGGGTCGCAAACGCCAGGGAGCTGCACATTGCGCTGGCTACCGCGGTAGAGGCCAGCTCTTACGAGTGGCTGCTGCATTCGGAACGGCATATCCGTTATGAAGATATCGCAGAACGTAAAGGCATCCGAACGGTATGTTCGATGGAAGAAGAAACCGAGCTATCCTCTGTTCTGCGTTCCGGGCAAACCGCCGATTTGCAGACATGGGTTACGGATTTGCTGGGACGTATCCAAAGTCAGGGTCAGGCGACGCCTGGCTCGGTTCAAGCTTACCTGCATTCCCTGCTCGTATCGGCACAGCGCTGGCTCATACGGGCTGCATCGTCCATCGGATACACCAATCCGGTGAACGTGGAGGAGACCTACGATATACGCGAGTTGACAAAGGCACCGGAGAAGGTGATGATCGATTCCCTTGGACTTGTCATGAAGCAGTATCGTGATATGGTCTCAACAACCAGTCCTGTCCAGCGAGCGATATCCTTCATTCATGAGCATCTGGGGCAGAGCCTGTCGCTTCAACAAGTGGCCAAGCATGTTCATATGAATCCCAACTATTTCAGCGAGATGTTCAAGAAGGAAACCGGGCAGAATTATATCGAATTCGTGACCCAGGCGAAACTGCGAAAAGCGATGCACCTGCTAAGGGAAACGCCAGCCAAAATCAGTGAAATCGCGAATGAAATCGGCTATGAGGATATTAAGTATTTTAACCGCCTGTTCAAGAAATGGACGGGACAAACCCCGTCGGAGTATCGGGCAAGTCCTGAATTTTGTCCCTCTATCGACTGAATTATATCCCCTATGTAAGCGTTATATCCTTTTATATACTTGGACTAATCATCTTAAGACGCTTCATCATTTTCGTATATTAAAAAGGGGGATTGACCATGAGACCAAAACGTAAAATAGGTCTTGTTCTGCTGATGATGTCACTGGTCCTTGCAGCTTGCGGAGGCGGGCAAAGCAAAGAGCAGGCGGGAGGAAATGAGGGTAATCAAGAGAAGGTCAAGCTGACCATCTGGCATAACTTTGCCGGTGATGACCTGCGTGCAAAATCAGTCCGAAGCTTTATCGATCAGTTTGCTCAGGACCATCCTGAAGTTACGCTCGATGCACAAGCGATTCCGCCGGATGGTTACCGTCAACGTCTGAGTACCGTTGCGGCTGCAAATGAAATGCCGGATGTATTCTTCGTATATGCAGGAAGTCAGTCAGCTGAGCTTCATCAGGCGAAACTGCTTCAGCCGATTACAGAGGTGCTGGATGCGCATTCGGATTGGAAGGATAAATTCCTGCCGGGAGCGTTTGATCCATACGAGTTCGAGGACGGCCAGATCTACTCCGCTCCACTAGGCATGTCCGCAACTTCGATTCTCTATTACAACAAAGCATTGTTCGACAAACATAACGTAAAAGTTCCAACGACTTGGGAAGAAATGATGGCGGCGGTTAAAACGTTCAACGATAACGGCATTACGCCGATCGCACTCGGAAACAAAGCGCCATGGGTTGCGCAATCCACCATTATCGGATCGATTGCCGACCGTGTGACAGGCACCGAATGGTTCAAGAAAGCGGCAGCACAGGATGGCGCGAAATTCACCGATCCTGAGTTTATCGAAGCGCTTGGTTATTTCAAAGAGCTGGTAGATAACAAAGCCTTCCAGGAAGGCGCGAACAGCATCGACAACACGCAAGCCGAGCAATATTTCATCCAAGGAAATGCAGCAATGATGATCAGCGGTGCATGGACACTCACGAACCTGGCAGCTTCTTCTTCGGAGGAGCAAATGAAGGATATTGAAGTCACGACATTGCCTTCGATCCCGGGCGGTAAAGGTGAGGCTAACACCATCTCCGGCGGAGCTGGCGGCGGTCTGGCCCTTAGCAGCCGAACGGAAGGGAAAACGAAAGAATTGGCGCTGGAACTGATTTATGCGGTCAGCGGACCGGAAGCGCAAAAAGCGATTGCCGAGAGCAACTCCATGGTCATGTACGATACCGAAATTGATCAGGCCAAAGTTACTTCCTTGTACTACAAAGCCTTTAACCTGGTGAAATCCACAAGCATTACGCCGGTATACGATGCTTATCTGTCTGCAGAAGCGGCTGAAGTCATCAACAACGGTCTGCAGGAAATTATGATGGGCGGTCCTGTCGAAGGTGTGGCCCAGAAGCTACAGGATGCGCAAGCCAGATCCGCTACTCCATAAGAAACCATTCATCACTGCATAAGGATTAGGAGGGAGGAGGCTGCCATGCCTACAGCGATGAGAAGCAAAGGATTTATAGCCATAGCTCTTCTTCCAGCGCTTCTGTTGTTTCTGATATTTGTCATTATTCCGGTCTTCTGGTCAGCTTACTACGGATTTTTCAGTTGGAAAGGGTTCGGAGACGCCACCTTTATCGGCCTTGATAATTATAAAGAGATGTTCAAGGATCCGATCTTCTGGCGGGCGCTTCGAAACAACCTGATTCTGGTCGTATCATCCATTATCGGTCAGGTTCCAATCGCGTTGATTCTGGCTATTGTATTGTTCAAGAATTCGTTCTTCTCCAGGTTCATCCGGTCTGCCGTATTCATGCCGATGGTTCTCTCCACGGTTGTTGTCGGTCTCATCTGGGGTTACATTTACCATCCTCAGTTCGGGATCGCCAACTATGTACTGGAGATGCTCGGTCTGGAGTCATGGACCCGTCCCTGGCTGTCCGATCCAAAAGTGAACATGCTGGCGATATCGATCCCGATTAACTGGGCGAACGTCGGTCCTTATCTGGTCATCTTTATCGCAGCACTGCAAAATATTTCACCGGAGATCCATGATGCGGCCAAAATCGATGGGTCCACCGGCTGGAACAAGCTGATGCAAATCACGCTGCCGATGATCTGGAGCACAGTTGTCGTAACCATTGTGCTCTGCATCTCGGGAAGCCTGAAAGCTTTTGACCATGTCATCGTTATGACGGGTGGCGGACCTGCGCAATCGACCGAGCTGCTTGCCACTTATATGTACAACAGCACGTTCAGTGTGTACCGTTATGGTTACGGCTCCGCCGTCTCCACGATGATTATGATCGTCAGCGCCATTCTTATCGCGCTTAACTATTTCGCAACGCGCAGAAAGTCAAGTTAACATGAAGGAGGGAGCGATGTGAATTTACAGACGACCGGGACCGGAAGTGCCTCAGGGAAACGCGTCATCACGAAGGGGTTAACCGGGTTCGTAAAATTGCTGCTGATTGTGTATGCGATTCTTACGCTCTATCCCTTGTACTGGCTTTTTACGAGCGCGTTTAAATCGAATCAGGATTTCTTCACCAACCCTTACGGCTTGCCGAAGGAGTGGATGACCGAGAATTTATTCCGGGCTTGGGAGCTTGGAAATATGGGCAGAGCGATGCTGAATTCAACGGTTGTGACGATTACAGCCGTCGTTCTGACCATCCTGCTCAGTGTACTCGCGGCGTATGTACTGTCCAGATTCGAGTTTCGGTTCAAAAAGCTGGTGGTTGTGTTGTTTACGACCGGGCTGCTGATTCCGATTCACAGTACGCTGGTGCCCCTGTTTATTATGATGAAAAATATCGGCCTGCTCGACACGTACGGTGCGCTCATTCTGCCTTATACGGCATTTGAGCTGCCAATCGCGATCTTCTTGGCGATGGCTTACATGTCATCCATTCCAAGGGAGATTGAAGAAGCAGCCATGATTGACGGCAGCGGCTGGTGGGGAATCTTCGGCAGAATGATTCTTCCGCTCTGTACGCCCATCGTGGCAACGATATCGATTCTGGCATTTCTCCGATTCTGGAATGACTTCTCCTTCGCACTCGTATTTATCAATACGCAGGCGCTGAAGACGCTGCCGCTCAGCTTGTCCTTATTCTCGGACGGCTTCGGCACGGATTACAGCTTGACGATGGGAGCGATGGCGATCGCAGTCATTCCAACGATCGTGGCCTACCTGATCTTGCAGGAGCAGATCATGAAGGGTATGGTGGCAGGGTCCATCAAAGGTTAAATCTTTAGTCTTAAGGAATTTCAATATTCTTAAAAGAAAGGCCTCTTCCGGTCCGCGGAAGGGGCTTTTCGTATGATTAGGTCAACCAGGATCATCGGGTTGGTGTGTCTCCCTCGAAAATATTCATGCACGATTTTCGGCTACGCCACGCCGGCATATCCAATATAATAGGAACACCAGGACAAAGAGAGCATGAGATGATGGCTTGCAAGCGATAGCCACAGAGTACGTATATGAGATCGAGGGAGGAACCCCAAGTGATATCGGCTGCGAATCAACAGGAGTATTATCAGGCATTAGTGGAAAAGAAATCGGAGTACGAGGGCGTTTTTTATGTGGGCGTGAAGACCACGGGGGTGTTCTGCCGCCCGACATGTCCGGCCCGAAAACCGAAGATGGAAAATTGTGAATTTTACGAGACGGCTCAAGAAGCGCTGCTTGCTTCCTTCAGGCCCTGTAAACGATGCCGTCCGCTATCACACCCCAATCAGGTGTCCGACCTGGTCCGGCTGCTCGTCGAGGCGGTGGAAGAAAATCCGGAGAAAAGGTGGACAAACCAGGATTTTCAGAAGCTGTCCGTGGATGCTTCGACGGCGAGACGCCAATTCAAGAAGCGGTTCGGGATGACCTTCGTCGAATATGCACGGGCACGGCGGATGGGACTTGCCCTGAAGCAAATCCGGGAGGGGCATGCCGTCATCGATGCGCAGTTGTCGACCGGCTACGAGTCCAGCAGTGGCTTTAGGGATGCTTTTTCGCGCATTATGGGCGCAGCGCCTACTCGATCGGGGAATAACAAGATCTTAAAAGCATCGTGGCTCGACACGCGCCTTGGACCGATGATGGCCATCGCAGATGATGAGGCGCTGTATTTACTCGAATTTGTAGACCGTCGGGGCTTGGAGCGTGAGGTTGAGCGTCTTCGGCAGAGAACCAAGTCGGCCATCATTCCGGGTTACACAGCTCCGATCCGCTCGATCGAACTTGAACTCGGCGCGTATTTTGACGGGGAATTAACGGAATTCAAGACGCCTCTGTTTCTATTAGGATCGCCGTTTCAAAAAGAAGTATGGGACCAGTTACTACAGATTCCACCTGGACAAACGTCTTCGTATGGCGAGATCGCAGCAACGATGGGAAGACCGACCGCATATCGTGCCGTTGCCCAAGCGAATGGCGCCAACCAGCTCGCGATTGTCATCCCATGCCACCGCGTGATTAATACGAGCGGCGAATTGGGCGGATACGGCGGAGGATTGTCGCGCAAGCAGTGGCTGCTGCATCATGAAAAATCGATGTAAAGACCGAATGCTTCAGCAGGTATGAAAGTGAGGGAAGAGTGGTCGAGATCAAGCCGCGGGAGTGGAATCGCAATCATCTGATATGGGTAGGCATCTATTTCGCGCTTGTCTTTGCTGCCGCCGGGGCCGCTATGATATGAATGGGTGTGGCCGGAAAAAGCGTTCTGGAGAATATATCGAGTTATGAATGCGCAAAGCAGCCAAGCTCCTGCCTTTATGGATGAGCATGGTCTGCTTTTTATTACTTCATTATATAGTAGAAAAAAATCAGCGGGGGCCTTTCGCTTGTTCCGGCCTTGCCGGCACCGTTGCCGTAGCCCGGAACTTGACCGGGGACACGCCGTAGTTGGCCCGGAATACCCGGTGAAAATAGGAATAGCTTGCAAAGCCGCAGGTTTCCGCAATTTCCTCCAGCGTCATCGTGCTGTATTTCATGCGCTCGACGGCTGCATTCAACCTGATCTCCAGGGCGTACTGAATCATGGTTTTCCCGTAATACTCCTTGAACAGTTTAACCGCACGGGATAAACTAAGTCCCACATGGGAAGCAGCCTCCTCCAGCTTGAAGGTGATGGTGGCATGTTCCTCTACAAATCGCTTCAGCCGCAGGGCAGTGAAGGCAAGACGATCGGTCGGCTTGATCTCGGTAATAGCCCGATCCAGGCACAGGCAGAGACTGCGCAGCAGGTAGTCGGTCAGCTCCCCAATTTCCCCCTCAAGTCCGCGCCGCTTCTCCAGCAGCATCTGTCTCCACAGGCCCAGCAAATGATCGTCGAGCCCGACATGACTGACGACAGGGCGGTGGGTTCGGTTCCACCAATCATCAATCCATGAGCCATCGCAAAATATAAAATAATCCCCGCTGGACACGCGGCCATCCTCCCCGTCTTCCTTCACCCGTAGCTCGTATTCATCGCCGGGCTTCAGCAGCAGCAGGTCGCCTGCCTGCACGTGGTGCTCGATACCGTTGCAGTAGATTTCGCAGGAGCCCTCGGTTTGAAGACGGAACAGATAGGTCGTCAAGCCGCCCCGATGGCTGTTGCTAAATTGCTGAAAGTGATAGGAATAGTCGCAGATCAGCAGCCTTGCCTCCATCATGGTAACAACCCCCAGTAAAAATGTAAGCAGATAGTTCATGTTGCAGCAATATTGTTTATGTTCATTTTAGCCTATTTGCATGTATGATAGTAGCAGATAGAGCAGTAACTCATTTTTGGAATCGAGGTGCGCTATAATGAGAAGAATGAACATTGGTTTGCAAATGTATACGCTGCGCGATGAGACGGCACAGGATTTCCGCGGTACGCTTCGTAAAGTGGCTGAATTAGGTTATGAAGGCGTGGAATTCGCAGGGTATGGAGACATTCCAGCCGAGGAAATGAAAACGCTTCTTCAAGAACTTGGCCTGAAAGCGATCGGCAGTCATGTAGGCCTGCACCTTCTTCGTGCAGATCTGCAGAAGGAAATTGATTACCTGAAAACCATTGGCGCTAAATATATGATGTGTCCATATGTGGCCGAAGAAGATCGTAAAGATGCCGAGGATTGGAAGAACCTCTTCTCCTTCCTGGAGGAAGTAGGGGCTGAAGCGCGCAAGCAGGGCCTGATCTTTGGTTACCATAACCATGCATTCGAATTCGAAGCCGAGGTCGATGGCCAGTTCGTATTTGATGCGATGTATTCCGCAACGACGCCGGAAGCCGTGCAAGTGGAAATGGACGTATGCTGGGTACAATTTGCCGGACAAGATCCGCTTGCTTACATTCCGAAATATGCAGGCCGTCTTCCGCTGCTTCACCTGAAAGATTTCAGCAAGGATACAGAAGGCAACATGAAAACACTGGAGCTGAGCCAAGGCTCGGTTAACCTGCCGGGCGTCATTCAAGCTGCATCCGATGCAGGCACGGAATGGCTGATCGTCGAGCAGGACGTATGTCAGAATCCGCCGCTGCAAAGCGTGGAGAACAGCATGAACTGGCTGAAGCAGAACTACCTGAACCAATTTTAATCTATTTGCACAAAGGAGACTTTCAATGAGTAAAATTAAAGTGGCTGTGTTTGGCTGCGGCGCAATCGCCCAGCGCAGACATATTCCTGAATACGCGAACAATGCTAACGTGGAGCTGGTTGCTTTTGCCGATCCGGTAAAGGAACGCGCCGAAGAGATGGCAGCCCAGTATGGCGGTAAAGCTTATACAGACTATCAAGAACTGCTGAAGAACGAGAAGCTCGATGCCGTTAGCGTATGTACGCCGAACTATCTGCATGCTCCAATGAGCATCGCGGCTGCGAATGCCGGTCTTCATGTGCTGGTGGAGAAGCCGATGGCAACAACGGCTGAAGAAGGAGAGCAAATGATCGAGGCAGCCCGCAAAAATGGGGTTTACCTGATGGTAGGCCACAACCAGCGTCTCATGCCTCCGCACGTGAAAGCAAAGGAAATCCTGGATTCCGGCAAGCTCGGCAAGGTGCTTACCTTCCGTACTTCCTTCGGCCACGGCGGTCCGGAGAGCTGGAGCCTCGATGGTCGCGACAGCTGGTTCTTCCGCAAAGAAGAAGCGATTATGGGCGCTATGGGTGACCTCGGCGTGCATAAATCCGACTTTATCCGTTATTTGCTGAACGATGAAATCGTGGAAGTGGCGGGTTTCATCGGAACGGTTCATAAAGATGGAACCGATGTGGACGACAACGCGACTTGCATCGTTCGCATGAAGAGCGGGGCCGTAGGCACACTGATGGCGAGTTGGACGCATTACAGAGCCGGCGATAACGGAACGGTATTGTGGTGCGAGAAGGGCGCCATGATGATCGGTACCGTTAACGGGGATGAGGTGGTTGTTGAGCTGACCGACGGTACGGTGGAAACCTACAAGGTTGGCGCCATGGCAACCAATGAGAAGCAGGTTCCGAGCGGCGTCATCGACACTTTTGTCGAATCCATTCTTACGAACACGCCTCCTAGCATTTCCGGTGAGGAAGGACTGCGTTCCTTGAACGTGATCCTGGGTGCATTCGAATCCCAAGAGACCGGTAAAATTGTGAAGCTGTAATAAGATATACAGAGGAGAGCCGTCTGCGGACGGCTCTTTTTTCCGTTGTGGGGTGTGGAGCCGCCTTGTACGGCTTAGAAACGAACCAGATTGTTGATTCGTACAGGCATGCCGGTTGCGATGGCGCGGTTAGCAGCAATTCCTGTCAGTATGGACCTCGCTCCATCGATATGGTTGGCCGCACGGGCGTACGGATCTTCCGCGGGCTCACCAAACAGATCATTCAGAAGAACGGGGTCGCCTCCACCATGCCCGCCTTTTTGCTCTTCGACATGAACCTCATAAGGGGCATCGAACATTGGAAGCACCCGCAGCGTTTTTCCGATTAACGCGCCTTCCTGATTCTTGTCGCCCAGCGAATTCACGTAGGATTGCTCAACAATGTTCATCTCGATCCGGCCTTTGGTGCCGTTAATTGCGATGCGATAGCCTTCCCACGGCTGATAGGCCACCAGCGAATACGTTAAAATGGCTTTGTTCTCATATCGTACGAGAACGCCCATCGTATCCTCAATATTAATTCCGTCGCCGAAAACGCTTTGATCCCGCTGATAGCCATCTTCCGGCTCAGCATCCAGATACATGGCTTTGAGATGCGCGTCGGAATCCAGATGGAGCGCGAAAGGATCCTCCTTCGCAACCTTGTTGCCGGTGGCACGATTGTAAAATTGCGTTACGCCCCGTGCTTCCGCATTCTCTCTACCATAGTACATGAGATCTCCAAATGCGAAAACGGTTTCAGGATGCGAGCCGATCCAGAAATTGACTAAGTCGAAGTGATGGGTGGATTTATGGACGAGCAGTCCGCCGCTGTTCCGCTTGTCCCGGTGCCAACGCCGGAAGTAATCCGCTCCGTGGCGGGTATTCAGCAGCCATTCGAAGTGAACTGAGGTCACCTGGCCGATGGTATCATTCATGATTAACTCCCGTACCTTGGTATGATGGGGAGCGTAACGGTAGTTGAAGGTGACCCTGATATTTTGTCCGGTCCGCTTGGCGGCATCCAGGATGGCTTGGCATTTCTCCTCGTCGATCGTTATTGGCTTCTCGGTCACGACATCGCATCCAAGCTCCATCGCGCGGATAATGTACTTGTGATGGGTCCGGTCGATGCTCGTGACAATGACGAAGTCGGGCTTCTCGTTCTCGATCATCTGGTCGAATTGGTCCGCGGTGTATGTAGGCACCTCGGTGTATTTATATTTTTCCCGCAGCAGCTGATTCGCGTAATTCATGCGAGTCTGGTTGATATCGCAAAAGGCAGCAAGCTCGGATCTGTCACGGAAATTCTGGGCCAGTGCGCCATAAAAAAATTCGGCTCGGCCGCCGGTTCCGACCAATACATAGCGTTTCTTGTCACTCATCTCTATCGCCTCCTTGAATATAGCTATAGCCTATAACAAGGAAGTACTTCTTTCGCCGCATTTTATGCGTAATCGCTTTCAAACACCGCTTATTTTGCTATAATCCAAGCAAAGGGGGCAGCGACATGACGAAGCCGTTTCGAGCGGATTACCACGATGCCAGCGGATATTTGGACATTGAATATGACCGCCGCATTGGATATTTCTCCATGACGGTTGACCATCTTCATGATCATTACGAGTTGTACTACCTGTTATCGGGTGAGCGCATATACTTCATTAAGGACCGTTCCTACCGGATCAGAGCCGGGGATCTCGTTTTCGTGGACCGAAATGCCGTTCATAAGACGCTAGACAGCGGCCGGCCCGATCATGACCGGGTTGTCCTTTATATAAGTCCGGAGTTGTTTGCGGAATTGACCGTATCATCCGACCTGGCCGAAGGACTGAAGGAGCCGTTCGGCTGGGATGTTCCGATTCTAAGGTTTCCTTCACCGGCATGTGAAGTCATGGAGCGAATGGTCGGTGAAATGGTGGAGGAGATGGTCCGTCCCCAAGCGGGGAGCAGCTGGCTGCTGCGGCACCGGACGGTTGAATTGCTGCTCTTCGCCTACCGTAACCGGCATCTGGGAACGGTTCGTTCCGCCGATACCGAGCCCATTCTTCATCCGAAGACCCAGGCGGTCGTCCGGTATCTTAACGACAACTACCAGAAGGCCTTAACGCTGCCCGAAGTTGCAGCGACATTCCGAATCAGCCCGCATTATCTCAGCCGGCTGTTCAAACAGACAACGGGGTTTACCTTTAGCGATTATCTTAATCTGCTTCGGGTCCAGGAAGCGCAGCGGCTGTTGCGGGAGAGTGATGATCCCATCACGGATATCGCCATGCGCTCGGGATTCAGCAACTTCTCCCACTTTGGTAAGATGTTCAAGCGGGCGGTTCAGATGTCGCCGAGGCAATATCGGCAGCAGTATAAGGAGCAAGGATCAATGAGGGAGCTTAGGTAGAGGAGGAACGGGCAATTTGGTTTGAGCCAAGATTCCTTAACTATAGAAATTCTCTATCGAGCGTATGCATCTAAGGGAAAATATGATGGGAGATTCAACATCTACGTACATATCGAACCGCCTGAAAGAGGTCGCGCAGCGTGCGTATTGCATCGATGAAGAAGATTATGCGCGAGCCGTCGCGCCTATTCGAGAGTCTGTTATTTGGGGCCGCCGGTCGGGTACGGGAGCACGACAACCAATCAACCCTGTGCGGGAAGGGTTAATAGAGGCTGTAGCCCAAAATAGGCATCACGTTCATCGAGTTGGATCAGCCGGTGACTGTGGTGCTTTTTGGTGGGCATATGGTATCTTTGAATTGAACGGAAAACGCCATGTTTGATAGATTCGTTGAAAGGATCGACAGTCGAATGAAAACAAAAATACAAGAGTTGCCGCTGTCGCCGGGCGTATATCTCATGAGAGATTCGCAGGGAACGGTCATTTACGTTGGCAAATCCAAAAGTCTCAAGAAGAGAGTACAATCGTATTTTTACAACAATAAATCGCACTCCCCAAAAGTGAAGAAGCTGGTTCAGCATGTCAAAGACCTGGAGCACATCGTCACCGACACGGAGTTTGAGGCGTTCATGCTGGAATGCAGGCTCATTCAGGACATAAAGCCGATGTATAACCGTAAGATGAAAAATCCGCTAGGTTATAGTTATATCGAATTGCGGCAAAAGCGAGATTGGCGATGGCTGGAAATTACAGATACACTGGATGAAGGCGGTCCCGACCGGTCTTGTTTTTTCGGCCCCTATACAGCCAGCAGACATAGTCTTGAACACGCAGTGCAAAAGGTTAAGGAATGTTGTAAAATCGCCTGCAATCATACACCTGCCGCTTCTTCGGCAAATACTCCCTGCTTGAATTATTCGATTGGCCTTTGTCTTGGGAAGTGTCTTGGTGGCGAAACCGCTCGGCAATTTGATGAAATCTTGGATCGATTCATTGCTCTGCTTCAAGGGGACGACCGAAGTTTATATGATGAAATGGAGCGCAACATGCTCGACGCCGCAGAGCGTTTCGATTTTGAGCAGGCTGCAAAATACAGGGACGGCATGGAGGCGGTGAACTTGCTCTTAAATAAACGGCATGTGATCGAGTTCGCCGAAGAGAATCACAGCATTGTTGTCTACGAGTATCTAGACGAAGATACGATAAAGTTATTTCTGATTAAGAGGAATGTTGTGCTGCACAGCGAGCGATGCTCTGTGGCTACCACAGTGGACATTGAATCGCTAAGGCAGAGGGTCAAAGCCTTGATTATCAGCTATTTCACGAGGGATATGGAATGCGATGCTACCGAGTTTACCCGGGAAGATATCGATGCTGCACAAATCATCTACAGCTATTTGCAGAGCAGCGCCTGCAGCTATCTTGTTATTCAGGATTCATGGATCGTAGACGGTGGGGAGCCTGATATGGAGGCTGCACTGCGGGATTTTTTGAATAATTATGTTGTGTCATCTTAATGATCATGAACCGGGTTGCTACAGCTCGATTTTTTTGTTACCAAAAAATTTCCAACCTTATAAACTCAAGACGAGTTGGATCTCATTTCAAAAAGACGTTCCCGAATGATGAATGATCAAGGGACGTCTTTTTGTGTCTCGTTTATCTGTGAATTCCAGACGAGGATTTGCAAGCACGGCATCATCGCATTCAAGAACTGCCGCAGTCGATCGCATCGGAATAAATCGCCAAAGTCATAGACCGATTCCGACGTGAAATAGATTGCCTTCCATCTATTGCCAAAATGAATTTATATTATTACACTCGCGTTAGAGAATTGATGTAATCCCTGTTTTTTACGAGTGCTGATTTCTCAATTAAATCAAACTCTTTTAAAAAAATCCGAAGTTTTGTTCAAATCATGAGTGCCGCAGGCATCTTCTTCTATAGATCCTATAACTAACCGTTCAAAGAGAGGAGGAGAGGGACACACTTATGCTGGAAACCACGGCAGATGGGACCAACATCGAGACGATGGAAGATCGTATCTTAACAGAGCGGGCGAAGGCAGGAGATACAGAAGCCTTCGGGGAGCTTGTTCGCCGCCATCGTACCTCGGCGCGTACCTGGGCGCGTTCCATGACCCGGGATACCCATATGGCAGAGGATATCGTGCAGGATTCGTTAATCAAGGCGTTCCTGCACGTCGGACAACTGATCGATTCATCCAGATTCATGGGCTGGCTGCAGGCCATTGTTCGCAGGCAGGCCCAGATGAAGCTGCGGCGCGGCGGTCCTTATCGAATCGAACAGCCATTCACCAACCTGAAGCCATCCCAAGCGAAGGATTCCGCCAACATCGATTGGGGCGATGTGGATCATATTTTGCAATTTCTGTCTATGCAGCTAACGCACAAACAAAATGAGTTGAATCCGGAGACATTGTACCTACGCAAGGAAACGATTGATATGATCCAATCCTTTCTGCACTGTTTAAACCGCAAGGAACGCGGGATATTTGAAGCTTATTTTTTTAAACAATGGTCTCCTGATGAGATCGCCGCGATGTTCCAGACGACAACCCAGTCGGTCTATACCTACATCTATAGGGCCAAACGCAAGGTGCTCGAGGCATATTCCCGCATGCTAGTCCCTGCTTCTCCAGCGAAATTGGATCAGGAGGAGAATGGAGGAAACGGCCGGATGATAAAATTGCCATTGCCTAAATCAAGAACGAGGAAGACCGCATCTTCACTCATTGATACCATTTCCATGATGCTGGACATGACGGACCATACATATAGCGTGAGCGACCTGATGGGAGTCTCGGGTTATGCGTTCCGCTTGCGAATCTCCAGATTGTCCACCTATGCTGACGGTGCGTTTGTATTCGATTGGCAGAAGGTATTAAGGCAGCTGTTTGATGGGATGAGATATGAAACAGCATTTGTGATCGGTCAGCTTCCGGATGAAGGTATTGTTCCACTGGTACCCGTAGCCTCCTCCTTTCCTTTTGCCAAATCAAGGAGTCCTGAGGTCATGAACTTTGTCAGGGAATATTTGATTGCGGGAACGCCTGTGATGTTCTTTGATACCTATGTTCAGAAGCCCTTCACGTTTGAATGGAGCTTGATTTACGGTTACGATGACGGTCGGCAGGAGCTTTATGTGACGGACCCGTCGGCTCCTTACACGAAAATCATAACGTACGAAGAGCTGACAACGAGCAGCTTGCGTTTTTTGTGCGGAATTAAAAAGAGACCCGAACAGGTAAATGACACAGAGCAGACTGCATCGTCTTCTATGGCGGAGCAGCTATGCCGTATCGCCAGAGTCGCTGTAGAGGGTGACGGTTATTCGCCGCGTACCCCATTTCCTTATTATGTGCAGGGTTTGGCGGCTTATGATGCCTGGAGGGATCACCTGGAGCGGGGTGAATCGCATATTAATCTGCATGGGATGAGCTATTTGATTCGCGTGTATGGGGATGCCCGGAGGCATGCCGTGACGTATCTTCGCGATCTCAAGGACCGATGGAGTGCGCAAAGGGGCTGCCATGAAACGGCTGATAGCGGAATAGTCCATGATTCAACGATATCGTCTGAGTATCAGATAAATGAAGCCTATGATCATGTCATAACATGTTATGAAGAGTCGGCAAAGATGTGGACGGAACTGGAGACGCTCTTCCCGTTTCCTTGCGGCACCGGAAGTTCTGACCCGGAAGCGATCGTGGCGGCAAGCGATCTTTTGAAACGGGCTCATGAACAGGAAAGGGAAGCCATGCGAAGTTTGCAATTCGTGATTGATAATATAAGGAGGGATCATAAGTGACAACACCGACTGAACTTCGCATCATCACAGAATCGAACGGACGTGATCTGAAATATGTGCAAACGGTGATTCAATCATTCGAGGTTTCCAGGCCGGACGTCAAAGTGGTGCTGGTCCAGGCGGAGGACAGCTATGGCGTGATGGAGCAATTCCATCAAGAGGGGGCTGATCTGCTGCATATCCGCGAGGGTGGTTATTCCACTCAGTTACGTAAAGGTGTTGTTCAAGATTTGCTGCCTTATCTGAAGAATGATCCGGTGCTGAAGATGGATGATTTTTATCAGGGAGCATTGATGCATCCGATGTGGGAGGGGCAGTTAGCCGCGCTGCCCGTTGTGGATGTGGCAGTACCCCAAATTTTTTATAACAAAAAATGGTTTGCCGAGGCAAAAGTGCCCTTCCCTACGAATGAATGGACAGAGGATCAATTTCTTGATGCAGCGATCCGCTTGACGCGGCACGAAGAGAACCAGGATGAATCACGGTATGGTTTTTACATTTATCCGGATGTGGAATTTTTGGAACCGTTTCTGATGCGCAGGGGAGGGCGGCACTTGTCGGAGGATGGAACTGTAGGTAAGGGTTATGCGGATAGCGAGATTGCGCATGCGACGTATCAATGGATTGTGGATCTTTACCGCAAGCATCGAGTGGCTCCTATGCCGGGCATCCAAGTGGACAACATATTCCGTTCGAATCGGTTTGCCATGATCTATGACTTTAGCTGGCATAACGGGATTGCCTACGATCCCGAGTTAAGTGAAACCTATGGCGTGGTGGGATTGCCTCATGCACAGGGTGGCAGGGATATTTATACGATGTACTCGACAGGCTACGGCATACCTGTCACGTCCAAACAATCGGAGCTGGCATGGGAATTGCTGAAAGAATTAGCACTGCCTTCTTCGGAGGAAGCGAGGCGTGCTTATTGGGGCGTGCCCATCACAAACACATTGGCTAAGGAGCTCGGACGTATCGATAACCCTTGGTGGGGTCCGGCCTTGTATGCCATGGAGCGAATCGAGAAGAATGCTTATCTCTCCAATCAGGTCTGGAACCTGTCCAGGCAGCAAATGAATCAGGATATTGAGCGGATGATCAAGGGAGAAGCAGGCGTTGAGGAGACGTTATCCCGCTGGGCGGAGATTGTATCGTAGGAAAGCTATCAGCAACAGAGAACTGTAGATGTGGATCTTTATCACCAAAGCCTCTATCCAACACGGATAGAGGCTTTGGTTTACTTATTTATTTTCAAAAGAGAGACCTGGGAACACAGTATAATTATCGACATCAAAGAGCTTGGCTCTCTTCATCGATTTAATTTTGCCTTGAGCGAATTAGCCGTTATTGAAAAATCGCCCCATCGGCATCTCCCTCGTAAAAGTGATGCCCCAATACTTATATTTCACTTCAATCCGGGTGATGGGCTCATCGTGATAAAGACGGATGCCGTAATTAAGCGGAATGCGCGAACCTTGATCGAGCGCAGCTCTCTTCTTTTCGGGCATGAGATCGGGCTTTAGCGGCAACTCCCGAATATCCACGAATTCGATATTAGGATCTTCATCAAGGTCGCTGCCGCCCACCAGATGAAGGGAATAACTGACGCCCAGCTCGGCTTTGGCCGGCTTCCGGCCATCGTTTACCCACACGTCCAGCAGCTCCACATCGGCGAATCCTTCATTGATCACCTCGAAGATCATGGTATTTTCATCCGTAAAGGATGTAAATCCACCCACCTTGATTGGCGTGGGCCGTACAGCAGGTATAGAATGAAGGCCGGGAGGAGTAACCCCAGGCCCAAATAGCCGAGCCGGCGGAGAGGTTTGGATTTTGGTTTCATGGTAGAGCAATCTTCCTTCTCTATATTAAATGGACAGCTTCACAACCGATTTGCCAGCCTCAATATCAGCTTTCATCCCTAAGAGATAATTCCGTGTGCGCTCGTTCATCTCATTCCAGTTAACGAATTTGGAGAAGTAGACATAGGAGTAGATATTGCGGAAGTCGATGAAAAATGGAATTCGCTCGATCCAATCCTCACTCAGCGTATTCTCTTGAAGGTAGCCGGATAAGAACGAGTCGAAGAATCTGGCGACAAATTCGGCTTTTCCGCTTTCAGGCACGGTCTGAACCGCATGATAGATGGCTATGGCGATATCGTAGGCAAACCAATGACAGGAGACATCCCCGAAGTCGAAAAAAATAATCTCCCCGTTATGTACGTGAAAATTGTTATGGTGGAGGTCATTGTGAACGATGCCGTAGCCTTCCTGGTCTTGCGGGAGGGCCTCAAGTTCCTTAAGATACTGCTTCCACTGTGCATGGACTCTTTCACCTGCAGCCTCCGGGAACGCATTGGTAAATATTACATGATCATTCCACTGGGGAAAGGCCATTTGGTGAACGAGCGAAGCTGTGGTGGAGTCTTTTTTGCCGAGTTTATGCATACGGCTCATCCCGCGCCCCCACTGCTTGATCATGGCGAAATCCGATGCCAAATCCGTTAACGGGCTGCCCGGAGCCTTTGTAAAAGCAATGACATAATATCGCTTCGACTCATGAGTTATCTCTTCAATAAGAAGATCCTGAGCGGATCGAACCGACTCCACTATGTTCAGCCCATGCTCGGCGAGATAGGCCATCCACGTGAGCTCGCGAATGATCGAGGCCTTGCGGTATTTGGATGCGTCCAAGAATTTAATAATGAAGTGACGTCCGGCTTCACCGTTGTATTCAAATACATTCTGATCGAATCCCCCAAGTAACTTCAGTGAATAAGAACCTTGTCCGAATCGCTCGGCACCTTGATCCAAAACAGCCTGTTCCATGGAAAGTCCCCTTTATCGTATTCTCGATATGCCCGTCCGACTGACATACCGGATAAGTTACAGGTATTCACTACCAACTACAAGTCTACCGAAGATGGTGAGCGGTTGCAAAAATGGGTGGGTGCATGAAAAAAGGGTGCCCCTAAGGGAGAGCACTGAAAAACGGTTACAGAATATGTAAAAGAGGCTGATGATCGCTCATCAGCCTCTTTTTTACCCAAAAAATTCAATAATTCACCGCGGTAATTTGATATAATATTTCTGAGGTGAATTTCATGTTAGAACTCAACAAACAACAATCGCTTTCTTTCCACAGTGAGCTATATAAACTGATCCCCCAAGATCATCTACTCATTCACATACATCAGCTTATCGACTTTTCGTTTATTCTTGAATTTGTTCAAGAGCATTACAACCTGTTTTATGGCCGGCGTGCGAAAGATCCCGAGATGTTGTTTCGGTTGATCTTTATTCAGAAGCTATATAATCTCTCTGACGAGAGAGTGATTGAAGAAACCAAAGTGAATTTGGCGTACAAGTGGTTCATTGGTCTAAATCCGGAAGATCCCTTACCCGATCCCTCACTGCTTTCTCTTTTCCGCGTCCACAAAATTGGAGCTGGAGAGGTTGAAAACTTGTTAACAGAGGTCGTTAAACAATGTGTATCAAAGGGACTCATAAAATCCTCGGCGGTCCTTGTTGATGCGACCCATACGCATTCCAAATACGAAGCTTCAAAACCGCTCCAAGTACTCAAACAAGCTGCTAATCGCTTGCAGCGAGCGGTAAAAAAACATAATAACAAACTACTGAAGCAATTACCCAAAATGCCTGAGTTCGAAGGGGAGACAAGGGAACAAGAAAAACAGGCGCTCGCTTATCTGGCCAATCTTGGCGAGACCGTAGAACAACTACTTCCCGACGCCGAAGGCTCCTTAAAGTCTCGGCTAGAGGAGACCAAGAAGATTGTAAGCGATGAGCGATTATTAGCTTGGAAAGGGGTGCAGTCGGCGATTGATCCAGATGCCCGATTCGGCTGGAAAAGCGCAACAACCTCATTCTTCGGCTACAAAGAGAGCATTGCGATGACCGAGGACGGCATCATAACAGCCATGAAAGTCGAACCAGGCAATGCGAGCGATCCGAAGGCATTCCCTGAACTAATGGAGAGAACGACCGGAACAGGACTTGTTGTCCAAGAAGTGTTAGCAGATAAAGCCTACGGCAGCTTTACAAACCTTAAGGAGGACGGAATAACCCCGACGATAAAGCTGAACGAAATGATGCTCTACGGGCATCAAGATGAGCAACGAGAAAAGTTTGTTTACCACAAAGACAGCGAGACTGTGGAATGCCCAGCAGGGCATCACAGTATTCGAAAAGCGAAGATGGGTCGGAAAAACGGGAATGAGTGTCAGAGGTTGACCTTCTTCTTTGACGTGGAGAAATGCAAGCAATGCCCACTCCAAGAGGGTTGCTACAAGCCAGGAACTAAATCCAAAACGTACTCGGTTCCCATTGTGCCTGAGTTCAAACAAAAAGCAGTGGAATACCACGAATCCGAAACATTCAAGCAACGTTACCGGATGCGGTACAAAATTGAACAGAAGAACCACGAACTAAAAAACCACCATGGCCTGGCGTTTTCACAGTATAGCCGAGGCCTTCTTGGCATGCGAATACAAGCCATCCTGACGGCCATTGTTGTAAATGCAAAACGGATGGTCAAGCTGGCAACTCCAAAAATGATCTAGTGGTGGGCCTAAGCCCGTTTCTTTATGGAAAAAAAGTCGTTGTTCTGTTGCTCGCAGCAACAAAACAACGACTTTTTCAGTGCTCTCCCTAAGGAGCACCCCTTCAATCTATGATCAGCCTTCAAACGTCTGCGCCAGTTTACGGAAGTCCAGCTCCGCCGTGCTGGACAGCACGACATCCGCGTGCGGGAAATGCGCGGCATTGCCGATTGCCACGGCGAACATGCCGGCGCCCTTGATGGCATCAACGCCGGATACGGCATCCTCCACCCCGATGCAGTCGGCAGGCTCTACGCCAAGCTGCGCGGCAGCGGTGAGGAAGATCTCAGGGTCCGGCTTGTTGTTCTTCAGCTTGGTCACGTCGACGATGACGTTGAACTCGTCCATGACGCCAAGCCGGGTCAATACGGCAATGGCGTTTTTGCTGGCGGACGCGATGCCGGTCTTCAGGCCGGCCGACCGGATGTCTGCCACAAACTCCGTAATGCCGGGCAGCAGGTCGGCTGGCGTAATCGTTTCGATCAGCTCGACATACAGCTTATTTTTGCGGTCGGCCAGCTGTACCAGCTCTTCATCCGAATAGCTTACAGACGTCTCCGCTTGGCTTAACAGCAGCTTCAAGGAGTCCATGCGGGATACCCCTTTTAGATTCTCGTTGAACTCTCGCGTGAAGGGAATGCCCAGCTCGGTTGCCGTGGCTTTCCATGCCTGATAATGATACTCCGCCGTATCGGTAATGACGCCGTCCAAGTCAAAGATGACAGCTTTCAGCTTACGTGTTTCGTTCATATTCTTATGGCTCCTCTCTGATAACGCAAGAAAAATGACGTCTTATCGCAGTCTGTCTTATATATGTCGATCATCGTTTTCTTCGTAAACCGGGAGTGATGCCATACGTATAGGTAGGGCAATCACCCCACGGCCTAAACCTAATTACTTGCTCTGAAGCGAATGTTTCACAGATTTCCCGGCTTCAAGCGTTACGGACTTGTCGTACAGCTTGATCTCGATGGAATCCCCTTCCACGATCTCCAGGGTCACGCCGTCCTTCTCGATGGATACGCCGATGAGGCGGCCGCTGAAGTTCAGGCGGAAGGCATACTTCTCCCAGTCCTGCGGAATGGCTGGGGAGAGGGAAAGTCCGCTTTCCTTCAGGCGCATGCCGGCAAAGCCGTAGACGATGGACATCCAGGTACCGCCCATGTTAGCCATGTGCAGGCCGTCCTTCGTGTTGCCGTGCGTATTGTCCAGATCCAGGCGCGCCGTCTCGATGAAATACTCATACGCCTTGTCCATGCTGCCGATCTTCGAAGCCATGATGCTGAAGATGCAGGAGGACAGGGATGAATCATGCGTCGTGATGCTTTCATAGTAGTCATACGAACGCTGGATCGTTTCAAAGCTTTGCTCGTCTTCCAGCAGGAAGTGAGCGAGCACCGTATCCGCCTGTTTACACACTTGGTAACGGTAAATGGTCAGCGGATGGTAGTTCAGCAGCAGCGGATATTTGTCCTCCGGCGTGTTGTCGAAGTCCCATACCGCCTTGCGGAGGAATGTATCATCCTGCGGGTTAATGCCGAGTGCCTCGTCGTACGGCAGCAGCATCGCATCAGCCGCTTTGGCCCATGCCATGATCTCGTCTTCCGTAACGCCAAGCCGGTCACAGAGGGACTTGAAGCCCTGAGCATCGTAGGATTTCAGGATGGAGCAGCTCTTGGCAGCCCATTTCAGGTTATGCTTCGCCATGACATTGGTGTAATAGTTGTTATTCACGCAGCAGGTATATTCATCCGGCCCCGTAACCTCATCGATATGGAAGGCGCCGTTATAATAGTGGCCGATGTCGGCCCACAGGCGGGCGGTTTCGATTAACACCTCAGCTCCGTAGGACATGAGGAAATCCCGATCCTGTTCGGCGAGATAATACTGAATATAGCTGTAGGCAATGTCTGCGCTGATATGGTATTGCGCCGTTCCCGATGGGAAGAAGGAGGAACATTCCGTTCCAGAGATCGTGCGCCACGGGAACAGGGCGCCTTGCCGGTGCCCCATTTCCCGAGCTCTGTCTCTCGCTTGCTCCAGCGTGGAATAGCGATACAGCAGCAGCTGGCGCGCAATGTCCGGCTGCGTCATCAGAAATACCGGGAACATGTAAATTTCCGTGTCCCAGAAATAATGGCCTTCATAGCCTTCGCCGCTCAGTCCTTTGGCGGAGATGTTGCTGTGCTTGTCCCGACCAGCGGATTGCAGCAGCTGGAACAGGTTGAAGCGGATGCCTTCCTGCAGTTGGTCATCGTTCTGAATCAGGACATCGGCCGACTTCCAGTAGGTATTCAAATACTCGGTCTGCTCAGCCAGCAAATCCTCGAAGGAAAGCTCCTTAAGCGTCTCCTGCAGCTGGATTCCGTGTTCGATCATCTCCTGCCCGTGACGAAGACTGTCGGTATACAGATTGTATTTCGTAAAGTGGATTGGCCCGGTCAATGGAAGGGTAGCCGTGAATGTAACCTCTCCGGATCCGGCTTCGAGCTGAATGTCGGCATCGGCATCCAACTGGTGACGGGTCACACAAGCCGCGCGCAGCTTGGAGGCCATCGTCTCATCAACAACATAGGCATCGCTGCCCTTTACACCGGCATCGATGACGGTCATCCGTTCCGCATGCCCTGCTCCGACCCGGGGATCATTGGCATTGGTGTAGTTCTTCACTTTGCCGTTCACAGTGGAGACGATGCGAACCTGGCCGTTGAAATTAACCGGTTCGATCCGTACATGGATGGCAAACAATTCCCGGTGGGTGAAGGACACCAGGCGGCGGAAGGTCAGCTTGATCTCTTTGCCTTCAGGCGATTTCCACTGTACGATTCGCTCCGAATACCCCTTGTCCATATGCAATTGGCGCTCATGTGAAGTGATCGTGCCGTGATCAAGGCGGAAAGGTTCTTTTTCTTCACCTAAATAGATCAGGACCGTTTGGGCATCAATATTGTTAACGAGTTTTTGCTGTGTATCGGGAAAGGCGAAGAGCTTCTCGCCGTAAGGGATGTCAATCACGTCGTGGAAAGCGTTCAGATAGGTACCGCGAATGGTGGACAAACTCTCTCCGTAGCCTTCTTCGAAGTTGCCACGCACACCCAAGTAACCGTTTCCGAGTGCAAAAATACTTTCCATGTTCAGCAACGCTTGCTGTGATAAATCAGGATTTGATATATTCCAGGTCATGGTCTACACTTCCTTCCTAGCATGGTTATGCTTGAATTTTAGAGCTAATCGGGGTTATGTTATACTAAAATATCAAGGTTTTTATCAATATTTTTAGGTGGTGTGGAAATAATGAAAGAGCCTTCACGCACGGGAAACCGTCCATTTTATCTGTCTTCCCGTATGCATTATTTGCGCGAGAATTTTATCCATCCCCCATTTGATTATGAGCACGAGCTGCTGGAAGCGATCCGCTTCGGCGATGAGAATAGAGCCATGGATATGCTTCGTAAGATTAACGAGCTGGAAGCAGCTGTGCTGGCGACGTATCCGCTTCGGTCGAAGAAGAATGCCCTGATTGCTTCTTGTACCTTATTTACCCGCGCGATCATCCGGGGCGGCGTGGATCCTGAGATTGCCTTTCATTTAAGCGATACGCTGATCCTTGAGATCGAGAAAATGACGGATGTGGAACGGCTGGTTCACTTTGAATATGAGATGCTGGTGCAGTTTGTGTCGATGATTCGCTCCGAGAAGGAAGATGTGTCCTACTCTCACATTGTGAATCTGGCGATCTATTACATTCGGGAGCATATTTTTGAGGAGCTGACCTTGCAGAGGGTTGCGGAATATTTGAAAGTCCACCCAAGCTACTTGTCCGATCGCTTTAAGCGGGAGACGGGCGTATCCATCACAACCTTTATTAATCGGCGGAAGATTGAGGAATCCAAGCATTTGCTGGCCAATACGAACCAGTCGATATCCGAAATCGCGTTTACGTTCAAGTTCTGCAGCCAGAGTTATTATACGCAATTGTTCAAGAATTTTACGGGGATGACGCCGAGAAAATTCCGGATAAGCGGTACGGCGCGATAAAGGACGATCCCAACGAGAAGAGAGAGACACGGCTCATGAAGAAACTAAAGCAGAAGATGCTTCACTTAAGTCTGGAGAAGAAACTGATCGCGGCGTTCTCCGCCTTTATCATCGTTCCCCTCCTGTTGATCGGCGGCATCGTATCTTGGGTATACGTGGAGAATAATCGGAGTACGATGATTGATGCCGCCGTGGAGAACAACAAACAAATTATTAAAAATATCGACACCTCCCTGCAGCCGCTGCTGCGACTGTCCATGTTTCCGATTCAGGATTCCACGGTGTATGCCATTATGCGCAAGGATTACGGCAAGGTGACGTATCCATTGCTTGAACGGGGGCAGGATTTCGATAAAGTGAACGGCTTGATCCAGAGCGGGATCATGCTGTATTCGGATTTGATTGACTCCGTTGTCATCTATCACGAGAACAGTCAGTCGATTATTGGCCGAAGCAACAGGGAATATATGAACTTCGCCTATTTCAAGGAGCAGTTTACTCGTGAGCCTTTTGTCCAGAAGATCAGAGGAGCCCATGGTCGCCTTGTCCCTGTAGGGATTCGTCAGGAGCGGCTGCTGTCAACCAAGGGAATTCCGGTCGTGTCGGTTGGCCGGGCCATCATGGATCCGTACACGAAGGAGGATCTTGGGTTTATCCTCTTTAACATTTCGGTGGATAAACTCAAGACGCTGTGGAGCGATACGGCATTTTCCGAGAATACGAATTTCTATCTGATCGATGAAGCCGATCATATCGTGCATAGCGTCCACCCCGAGGAAATCGGGCTGTCGGCATCCGAAGTATTGGGGAATGATTTTCAATATAACGCAGACGGCGAAGTGAACACGAAGATCAATCGGGATACCTACATGATTTCTTCTTCCTCTTCTTTGGCTAATTGGAAGGCGGTTACGGTCATTCCGAAGAAGGATTTGTTCTCGATTGTCTATCTTATGGTTGCCATCTTAATCGCCGCATTGATTCTGCTGCTCGTGCTGTCCATCCTGATCTCGGCACGCATTGCGACCACGATCATGAAACCGCTGGCGGTGCTGAACAGCAAAATGAAGCTTGTCTCCCAAGGTCAGCTTGACGTAAGCTTTGATACGAGACAGCACGGTGAAATCGGTGTGATCAGCCATACCGTAGACCAGATGCTGCAGGAAATTCGCGATTTAATCGAGCGGATCTATGTGGAGGAAGAGGAGAAGCGGAATCTGGAGATGAATGCGCTGCAGTCGCAGATTCGTCCGCATTTTATATATAACACGCTGAACGTCATCAAGTGGATGGCCAAGATTCAGGGGGCAACCGGCATTGAAGAAGCGCTGCAGGCTTTCTCTTCGGTCATCAAGTTTACGGTGAAAAAGGAAGGCGACTACGTGACCATTGCGGAGGAAGTCCAATTCATGGAGAATTATACGAAAATTCTCGATTTCCGCTATTTTAATAAATTTGATGTCACATATGAGGTGGATCCGGCCGTAATGAATCATAGGACCTTGAAGTTTCTGCTTCAGCCCCTTGTGGAGAACGCAGTTTTCCATGGCTTCGAAGGTATCGATTACAAGGGAAACCTTGTGATATCGATTTATGAGGAACTGGATGCGCTCATCATGAAAGTAAGTGATAACGGACGCGGTTTTCCCGAGGGTGGACAAGCGAAGGTGGAGCAGGGCGGTCCGCAGGATACCTTCAACTCGATTGGACTTAACAATATACGGAACCGGATATCCCTTCATTTTGGGCCGGAATACGGCTTGTGGATCAAGAGGGGAGAGCATGGCGGAACCGTGGCATGGCTTCGGCTTCCGATCATCACAGAAGAAACAGGGTGATAAGCAAGTGCGAATACTTATAGTAGATGACGAGCCCCTCGTTCGGATCGGGATCAAATCAGCGATTGACTGGGAGGCCCAGGGCGTGGACATTGTGGGTGAGGCTGGCGACGGCGAAGAAGCGCTGCGCATGATAACGGAAACCGCGCCTGACGTGGTGCTGCTGGATATCAAAATGCCGAAGATGGACGGGATCGAGGTACTCCGGGCGGTTAAGGACCGGCAGCTTCCTGTGCAGGCCATTGTGCTGAGCAGTTTCGATGATATTACGTATGTGAAGGAAGCTTTGAAGCTGGGGGCGTTCGATTATTTTCACAAACCCGACATGAATGAACGCGAGCTGACCGCGATGCTGAAGAGCGTCCGGGAGCAGTTTGGAAGCCGGGGGGTTCCCGCTCAAGTAGGGCCGAGTGCAGCGGGCAACCGGAAGGAGCAGATGTTATATGACGCTCTCCATGGCCGCGTTCATGACCTGAACGAAACTGGACTCAAAGAGGGCAATATGTACGTCGTCCTTTTCAAAATCAAAAATTATCACACCGTCATCCAAAGGTATACCAAAGAAACCGAGTCGATCCTGCCGAATACGGTTCAGAACGTAGTCAGCGAGATTCTGTCCACGGAGAAGGAAGTTGAATATCTTCAACTGGACGAGCAGTGCAGCGTCGTATTCATCAGCAACAGCGAGCTGAAAAGCCTGCTGGCTTCGTTGACGCGTGTAAATAAAATGGTGCAGATGATCAGCTCCGCGCTCAAGCGCTTTGTGAACATCGACATCGTGCTGGGTATCAGCGACTGGTTTGCTGATTTCGATGGCATTAAGAAGGGCTATGAGCAAGCAGGAACCGCGTTAGCCCATCAATTTTACCACCCGGATACGTCGATATTCTATTATCAGCATCTGAAGCAGAAGAGTGAGAGTGTCTATAAACAGGCGGATGCTTATTTAAGCCAGATGAAGTCTGCGCTCAAGGAAGAAGCGAACGACCGATTTATGGAGTTGCTGTCCCAGTGGGAGAAGTTTCTGGCGCAAGAGGAATGCATGGAAGAGAAGGATGTCCGCAAGGTATACGAAGGTCTGCTGTTTATGATCGGGGAGAGCAGGGGAACGCCCGGCGGGACCGTTCAAGAGGATGTAACGGCTTTTGAAGAGATCCATAATTTCCAGCAGCTGTCGGCTGCGTACCGGGCCAGATTCGAGGAGCGGTTTAAGAACCGCAACCATCTGGAGATGAAGGGATACAGCCAGCTCACGCGCAATATTATGGAGTATACAGAAGAGCACTACCCGGAGAGCCTCTCGTTAAAATTGTTCGGGGACCTATTTCATGTCAGCCCGAATTATGTCAGTCGTCTGTTTAAGCAAGAGGTCGGTCAAGGCCTGTTCGATTATATTAATGAGCTCCGGATCGAAAAGGCGAAGATACTCCTTAAGGACTACCGCTACAAAATTTATGACGTTGCCGAGATGGTAGGGTTTAATAATCAGGCCCATTTTGCGATTGTATTTCAGAAATACACGGGCTTTTCTCCTAAACAATATAGGAAAGAAGAAGTGTGATATTCGAAAAGAAAGTGTGATTTTTCATAAAAACGATCTTGCAGTGCAATATATTTATAAAAAAATAGTCAATTTTAAAAAATTAATCATCATTTGATTAATTTTTTTTATTGCTTCCGCTCTTTATCATTAAGGTGCAAGGTAAAACGAAAAGAAATGTAGGGGGTAGCATCATGGGTAAAGTGAACAAGAAGTTTTCGGCCATGCTGGTGTTGTGCCTGGCTCTTGTTGTTGGTTTAACCGCTTGCGGCGGCAATAAAAGCGCTGACAATAAAGATAATGGAGCCGCAGATGCGGAAAAAGTGACCGTGAATTTCGGATTCTGGGGTACGGCACAGGATTTGGAGATCTATCAGAAAGCAGCGGATACCATCTCCGAGCAATATCCGGAGCTTGAACTAAAAATCAAACAATATCCAAGCAGTGAGCAATTCTGGAACACGCTTCCGGGTGAAATCGCTGCCGGCGTTGCACCTGATTTCATTAAGATGTCCAACGAAGGTGCTTACGAGTACATCAACAAAGGATTATTCTCGCCGATTGATGACCTGGTTCAAGCAACGGGCGTTGACATGAACCGTTTCCCGGATACATCGAAGAACATCTGGAACGTGGATGGAAAACAATACGGCGTGCCGAACAGTGATATGCCGGCGATGTTCTTCATCAACGAGCAGATGTGGAAAGATGCTGGCCTCGGCGAGTACCCAACCACTTGGGATGAAGTGATCGAAGCAGCGAAAGTGCTGAACAAAGGCAATGTGAAAGGCATTATTGTGAATCTGGATGCCTTCCATATCACGAACTACGTGAAGAGCTTTGGCGGCGGCTGGGGTAACGGTGAGACCATCAACTCTCCAGAGAACGTCAAAGCGCTGGAAATGATCATCGATATGTATGACCAAGGACTTGCTGTAACTCCTAAATCACTCGGCTTTGGCTGGGACGGCGAAGTATTCAGCAACGAGCAGGGCGCTATGAGTACAGGTGGTTACTGGTACAAAGGTTACCTGAAGGATGCAAATCCGGACCTCAAAATGGTAGCTATTCCGGTACCAAAAGGAACAACCAACGGAAGCACCATGAGCTCTGACGCTTACATGGTACTGAAAGACGCGAAGAACAAAGAAGCTGCGCTCAAAGCTGCTTATTACATGACCAATGACGATACGCAAACCGCATTCATGGAGCTTGGGTTTAATCCGGCGGTAGCCTCATTGTCCGAGCAGTATTTCGAGAAAAACCCTGAATTCAAGGCGCTGCAGCCTGCGCTGGAGTACAGCACGGACTATGGTTATCCGACGGATACCAAGCGTTTCACGGATGAACTCGTTAAAGAATTGGAAGGTTTGATTCTTGGCGGCTCCGGTAAAACGGCTCAGCAAATTCTCGACGATATTCAGGGCCAATTCAAATAAGAAAAAGGCAACACCCGCTCCCGCTCCTTGTTCTCAGGGGAGCGGGAGCCTTTCACATATTAGAATGTATAAGTTTTTTGGGGTCCCCGCAAAGTATTTGGAATAAGCATCGTAGCATAGGCTCCACTTTGTGGGGGTATTTTCATGATCCAACCAATTTAAGCCATGGAAGCGGGGGATAAATTATGTCCGATTACAGCAGCAAACACGCTGATATGAAAGGGAACAAGATTAGGCAATCCTGGTTCCGTTCGCTGGCAGACTCCGACAAGACACTGGGCTGGTTGTTTTCACTGCCCTTTTTGATATTGTGGGCGTGGTGGTTTCTCTATCCATTTATCCAGTCTTTCGTAAGAAGTTTTCAAGATGCGAATTTCGCTGCCTTGGACCAGGCGAAATTCATCGGCCTCGAAAACTATGTCACCATTCTTCAAGATAAAGAATTCTTCCGGGCGCTGCTTCATTCCCTGGAAATCGTGGTCATCTCGATTCCGATTCAGACTGTCCTCGGTTTGCTCTTGGCCATCCTGGTCAATCAGAAGCTGAAAGGCAAGGGGATATTCCGGACGGTATTCTTCATTCCGTATATCACCTCGCAAATCGCGATCACAACCGTGTTCATGATGCTGTTTAAGCAGGGCACCTTCCTAACGGAATTTTTCGGAGCTTTAGGCTTCGGGAATGTAACATGGTTTGCAGATACCAACTATGCGCTCTTATTCGTATGTATTCTGTTTATCTTCCAGCAAGCCGGCTTCACCATGATTGTGTACTTGTCAGGCCTGCAGGAAATTCCGAAGGATCTGTATGAAGCGGGCGAGATTGACGGAGCATCCAAATGGAACAAATTCCGCTACATCACGGTGCCGTTCCTGAAGCCGATCACGTTTTTCATCGTGTCGGTATCGACGATCGCCGGCTTCCAGATCTACGACCAGATTGCGGCGATTTCCCGTTATGGCGCACTCGGTTCGCCAGCAGGCGCTACCAGTACGGTGGTTACGTATTTCTACCAGCACGGGATCCGTTACATGAACATTGGATACGGAAGTGCGGCGGTGGTGCTGTTCTTCATGATCATCATGTTGATTACGTACCTGCAAAAAAAATTCTTGGATGAGAAGGAGTGAGGGTAATGTTGACCCGTACGAATAACGGTCGGCTGTTTCTGTATATCGGCACGATCATCCTTGGGCTCTTATTTGCCCTTCCTTTTCTCTATACCCTCTATACGTCCATCATCCCGATGCGCCATGTCAATACGCTGACGTCGCCGGCCAACTGGACGTTCGAGAACTTCAAAATCTTCTTCACGAATGATGCCTACAACGTGCCGAGATGGTTTTTGAACACCGTGATCATGACCGGCGTCGTTGTCATCGGGAACCTGATCATTAACCCGATGGCCGGCTTTGCGCTGGCCAAGCTGAATTTTAAGGGGAAAGGGCTGATTTACTGGATTGTCGTGGCTACCATGATGGTGCCGTACCATATGATCCTGATCCCGGTATATGTGAATGTGGCACAGCTCGGTTGGCTGAACACATTCTGGGGGTTAACGGTACCGTTCCTATATCAAGGTCTGTACATCTTCATGCTCCGCCAGTTCTTCATCTCGGTTCCGAATGAGTTTCTGGAAGCTGCCCGGATGGATGGCCTGACGAAGATGGGCGCTTTCTGGCGGATCGTGTACCCGCTGGCCCGTTCATCGCTGATTACGATGTCGATTCTTGCTTTTGCCGGAACCTGGAACAGTTACCTTGTTCCGAGTACGCTTGCGAATACACCGGAAATGTATGTGCTGGTTGTGGGTCTGAACAGCGTGAAGGATATGTTCTTTGAGAATACGCCGATGATTATGGCAGGGGTTGTGCTGTCCACGCTGCCGATCATCCTGTTCTTCTTCCTGTTCCAGCGCCAATATATTGAGGGGATTTCGAACGCCGGCGTGAAAGGTTGATATAAAGCCTTGGGAGGGATTAGATATGGATAACGTGGAACAGCGTGCGAAGGATCTTCTCGCGCAGATGACCTTGACCGAGAAGGTTGGTCAGACGGTGCAGTACGGCCGGTGCGAGGAGCAGGAGCTGAAGCTGGTTGCCGAAGGCAAGATTGGGTCCTTGCTGAATGTGCATGGTTCGAAAAAAATCAACGAGCTCCAGCGGCTGGCCGTGGAGGAAACGCGGCTGGGGATTCCCCTTCTCATCGGGGATGATGTCATTCACGGTTTTCGTACCATCTTTCCGATTCCGCTTGGCGAAGCCGCCAGCTGGGATCCCGAAGGGATGGAGAAGAACGCCCGCATTGCGGCAGTAGAGGCGGCCGCGGAAGGCATCCGCTGGACCTTTGCCCCGATGGTCGACATCACGCGGGATCCTCGTTGGGGCCGCATCGCGGAAAGCACGGGGGAGGACGCCTATCTGTCCTCCCTGGCCGCTGCCGCGAAGGTCCGAGGATTTCAAAGTCCGAATGAGGATGGCTACCCAACGGTAGCGGCATGCGTGAAGCATTTTGCCGGTTATGGCTGGATTGAAGGCGGCCGGGACTATGATACGACAGACATGTCGGAGCGGACCTTGCGGGAAACCGTGCTTCCCCCGTTCTATCACGGGATTCAGGCCGGGACTCTGTCCGTGATGAGTGCCTTCAGCGAACTGAACGGCGTTCCGGCTTCCGGCAGTCGGTATCTGCTGCGGGATATATTGAAGCAGGAATGGGGCTTTGACGGCATGGTGGTCAGCGATTGGGAGTCGATTGAAGAGCTGATCCACCATGGCTATGCGGAAGACCGGAAGGATTCCGCGTTGAAGGGATTGAACGCCGGCGTCGACATGGACATGCACGCCGGAGTCTATCTCGATCATCTGGAAACGCTGGTCCAGGAATACCCTGAGCTGCTTAAGCTATTGGACGATGCGGTTCTCCGCATATTACAGGTAAAAATTCGCCTTGGATTGTTCGAGAATCCGTATGTGAGCGAAGACGCTGAAGGCGCCGGAGATCCGCTGAAAGGGCAAGCCATTCCAGCGGATCATCTGGCTCAGGCCAGGGACAGCGCCCGGAGATCGATCGTGCTGCTGCAGAATAACGGCGGGATTTTGCCGTTGGATACCGGTAAGCACAAGAGGCTGGCACTGATTGGGCCGCTGGCGGATGACCGCCACAATTCGATGGGCTGCTGGGCTTGGAAAGGCCGCGATGAGGACGTCGTCACGGTATGGGATGCTTTTCAATCGGAAATCGCACCTAAAGCCGAGGTATTCTATGAGCAGGGCAGCGGCATTCTGGAGGAACTGGATGGGGGAGTAGAACGGGCTGTGGAGCTCGCCAGACAGTGTGATGCCGCCGTGGTCGTTGTGGGCGAATCCGAAGCGATGACGGGCGAGCATTACAACGTAACCTCCATTACGCTTCCATCCTGCCAGGAGCGCCTGATTCAGGAGCTGAAACGTCAGACTGACACGCCGATCGTCGTCGTCCTGATGAACGGACGTCCGCTTGCCACTCCATGGCTGCATGAACATGCGGATGCTGTGGTTGAAGCGTGGCATTTGGGAACCACCACAGGTCATGCGCTTGTGGACGTGCTGACCGGCGCTTACAATCCGAGTGGTCGCCTGCCGGTTACCGTTCCGCGTGCGACGGGCCAAATTCCGATGTATTACAACCGGAAGAATACCGGACGCCCTCATTTGTACGAAGATTATATCGATTGCGATGATTCTCCGCTGTATCCGTTCGGGTATGGCCTCAGTTATACAACGTTCGAATATACGGATTTGCAGCTGGATCGGCATCAAATCGGCCGGGACGAGACCGTACTTGTATCCGTGAGCATAACGAATACCGGATCCAGAGCCGGCGAGGAAACCGCGCAGCTGTATATCCGCGACTTGGTGGCAAGCTCTACCCGGCCGATCAAAGAGTTGAAGGGATTCCGCAAGGTACAGCTGCAGCCGGGCGAGAAGCGGACGGTGCATTTTACGCTGGGGCGTGAAGAGCTGGGGCTCTTGGATGAGAGGTTTGCGTTTACGGTCGAGCCCGGGAAGTTCCATGTCTGGGTCGGCCCGCATTCGGAAGAAGGATTGCAGGCTGAGCTTGTGGTTGTTGAATAAACCGGAATCAAAGGGGGATTTATGCATGGACTACCGCGTAATTAAAGAAGGAGACGTATTTTTTCTGACCGGGCTTAATGGAGATATCGTCCTCGGGGATGATCAAGGCCATGGGTTATATACGAAGGATACGCGTTTCCTGAGCCGCATGGAGCTGTTCATCGACGGCGAGAAGCCTTCGCTCTTGTCCTCTATGGGCGACAAGAGTTATGTGGCATCTTTCCGCCTAATGAAGGATACAAAGGATGTAGGGGCGATTGAAGTGCTTCGGGAGCGTTTTATCTATAATGGCATCCTGTACGAGCGCTGCACCTTGACCAATTATTTTGTGACGGATTCGAATATCGAGTTCACGGTTTCCTTTGATGCCGATTTTCAGGATATGTTCCTGGTGCGTAAATATCGTACCGGGGAAGTTGGCAAGATGGAGGGTATACGGACAGGCGATCAAGATATGACGCTGACCTATGTCGGCGCCGACAACCTGAGAAGGCAGACACGCATTACTTGGGATGTGGATGGCGGCCAAGCGGATGAATCCGGGAATGTTTCGTTCCCTTTGTCCCTGAAAGCCAAAGAGCAGAAGGTTATTACGTTCTTTGTTTCGCCGATGACGGAGCAGCATTCCGCAGCGGAGCCGTTGACCTACGAAGAGGGGCTGAAGAAGCTCGAAGCCTCCTATGAAGCTTGGTACGCGAACAGTTCGCAGGTCCAGTCGGATTCCGCGCTGTTCAGCGGCTTGTACCAGAGAGGACTGCAGGATCTGCGCATGCTGACGACCGATGTAGGCTCCGGTGATACAACGGTCGCGGGACTGCCGTGGTTCGCGGTTCCATTCGGCAGAGACAGCTTGATCACGGCCCTGTTCATGCTTCCGGTGAATCCGCTCCATGCCAAGGGGACCCTGAGAACGCTCGCAGCTTATCAAGGTGAGAAGACCGATCCTTGGCGGGATGAGCAGCCGGGCAAAATCATGCATGAGATTCGCTATGGTGAGCTGGTCACGACGAACCAATCCCCGTTCTCGCCGTACTACGGCACCATCGACTCCACGCCGCTGTTTCTGGCGCTGATCGGCGAATATTACCGCTGGACAGGCGATCTTTCCTTGGCGGAGGAGCTTAAGCCAAACATGCTGCGGGCATTGGATTACATCGATGCCGCGCTTGAAGCGGGCTCCGGCTTCATGGCCTACAAACAGGAAGCGGAGAAAGGCTTTCCGAACCAGGGCTGGAAGGATTCCGCCAACTCGATCATTCATGAGAACGGCGAGTACGCGGAATCTCCGATCGCGCTGTCGGAGGTTCAGGGTTACGTGTATCAAGCGAAGAAATCGCTGGCACCCGTCTTCGCAGAGCTGGGCGAGCCGGATCTGGCCCGCAAGCTGGAGACGGAAGCCGAGGAGCTTCGCGCCCGTTTCGAAGCGGCCTTCTGGATGGAGGATGAGCAGTGTTATGCCATCGCTTTGGATAAGGACCTGCGTCAGGTCCGAAGCGTCACCTCGAACCCGGGGCATCTGCTCATGAGCGGACTGCCGGAAGAGAGCCGGGCGAAAGCCCAGTCCGAGCGGATGCTCCGAAACGATATGTTTAACGGATACGGTATCCGTACGATGAGCACAGACTCCACCGGATATTATCCGATGAGTTATCATAACGGCAGCGTATGGCCGCATGACAATGCGATGATCCTGCTGGGACTCGGCAAGCAGGGGTTCAAGGAGGAGGCAGGCAAGGTTATTTCCGGCCTGCTGCAGGCATCAACGCATTTTGAGTACCAGCGTCTGCCGGAGCTGTTCTGCGGACATGATGCGAAGCTGGGCTATCCGGTTCCGTACCCGACAACCTGTTCACCGCAGGCTTGGGCGGCAGGAACCTCGATTGTCTTCCTGCAGGCGATGCTCGGATTGTATCCGAACGCGGCGAAGAAGGAAATCGCGTTATCCCCGTTCCTTCCGGAAGGGATGAATGAACTGAAGGCCGAACGGATTATGATCGGAAGCGGTCATCTGTCCGTCAGCGTCGTGCGTGAAGCTGACGGCAGCACGTTCCGCGTGGAAGTGCTTGAGAATACAACCGAATTTAATCTCGTTGGCTGATCGGTCATAAGATGTATGGCGGAACAACCTGACTCTTAGCGTGTTTAAGGGGCAGGTTGTTTTTTGTTGAAATTTCAGGAACGTATGTTCTATAATAGTGTGTGAGTTCGAACAGATTATTGTATACATACCTGATTGGAGAGAACATATGAATTCCTATTGTACATATGCATTACATCAGATTGAGGTTGCTGTCGTTTCCATTGTTGCGATTATCGACAAGCTCGATGAAGCGGATTTGCTCGTTAAACCGACAGAGGGTAAATATTCTGTCGGGGAACTGCTTAAGCATATCGCCGTCATCTGCCGGGCCGATTTCCACATATCCGGAGGAGCCACGCAAGAGGAGATGAGCACCTATTATGCAGGTGTATCGTTAAATAACCTGAAGGATTTACAGGCTGAATTATTAAGCAACTATTCTTATCTGGAGCAGGCGTTTAGAGAGATGACGGAAAAAGAGCTCCATCAGGAGATGACGTCCTACTGGAGTGTCACCTATTCGAGGTACGAATGGCTGCTCGAAATCGTGGCGCATGTGTATCACCACAGAGGACAACTGCATGCGATGCTGGTTCACTGTAACGGGAAGGATCCGAAGGTACCGTTATTCGAATAGCAATTGCGTGGAGGATATCAGCCCTGGCCGGACAAGGATTCATTCTTGGCCGGCTTTTTTTCAGCATTTGAAAGCTCTTTCCTTTCCTCGCATAGAAATTCACATAAAAAACATACAATCGCGCATCGTCAATTCTTCTGGTAGTCCTTTATAGTAATGACACAGCATGGAATGTGCTTGTCATCCACCGTTAAGCCCCCGCAGATTTACTCACGGCAATATCGTGTTTCTCATCTTTGCAGCAGCGCCTGAACCAGCATACCCATTCATTATATTTTCCGCATGATTCACTACAAACAATGCCAGTACGCAAGATTTCACCTATGTTAGGGCTAACCAACAGGGTTATTCGTGTTTGCGGCGTGACATGGAGTGCTGCGGCGACGGTTGACCGACACAGGGCACATAGGAGTTCGAGGGAGGTGATCGGCACGAACGGAACATATATGTAAGCGCATACTTTTTTCTTTCAACATGCGGCCAAGAAGGCGAGATTATGTATGCAATGTACAGAAGGAAAGCATTTGATATCAGGAGGTTGGATAATGAAATCCAGAAGGTTGATGAATAGAATCAAGCCTGCTGTAATGAGCTTACTCGCATGGATGCTGATATGGACACAGCTGATTATCATGCCTGACCCGGGCTTTGCGGAACAATCCCATACCGATTCGCACCCAGCCACTCAGATTGGAGATTGGCAGCAAATGGATGGCGATCCGGCGACGGGGGAACCCGTTGGTGATAATCCGGACACAGGCCAGCCTGGTTCAGGTCATGAGGAGGTGCCTGGAGATGGCTCAGGTAATGAAGGCACTCCCGGCAGTGGATCCAGAGAAGGTAAAGCTCCTGCATCCGGGGATGCCGTAATCGCGGTGGAGCCTGGCAATCTGGCGGCGGGCAAGAATATGACAGCCAGCTCCTATAACCAGACTTATGTTGCCGGGAATGCCAATGACTCTAACCAGGCCACCTACTGGGAAAGCAACAACAATGCCTTTCCACAGTGGCTTCAGGTTGATCTGGGTGGCTCCTACAATGTCAACAAAGTGATATTGAAGCTGCCCGCGAGCGAGTGGGAGACGAGATCCCAGACCTTGACCGTACAGGGCAGCAGCAACGGCTCGACGTTCACCAACCTGGCTTCATCCGCTGCCTATGCATTTAATCCGGCAGACGGTAATAAGGTTACGATCAATCTGACGGCACAATCGGCGCGATATGTGCGGCTGCTCTTCACGGCCAATACGGCATGGCCTGCCGGTCAGATTTCCGAGTTCGAAGTATACGGCCAGGCTCCAACCGGGGATACAGAGGCTCCGACTGCCCCGGGTAACCTCGCTTATACTGAGCCTGCTTCTGGTCAGATTAAGCTGACTTGGTCGGCATCAGCCGACAATGTCGGTGTATCGGGGTACGAAGTTTATGCCGATCATGCGGTGAGGGCAAGTGTAGCCGGCAATGTGCTGACGTATACGGATAATCAGCCTGCTGCTGCCACTGTCAGTTACTATGTGAAGGCCAAAGATGCTGCCGGTAATGTATCTGCCGCTAGCAACACGGTGACCCGCACGGGCGGTGGCAGCGGAGGCACCGGAACCAATCTCGCACTGAACAAACCGATCACAGTTTCATCGAACGAGTACATTTATGCCGCTTCCAATGCCAATGATGGCAGCTTGAGCACGTATTGGGAAGGCGGGGCAAACAGCTATCCGCATACGCTGACCGTCGATTTAGGCTCAAATTCGGACATCTCCTCGGTCGTACTGAAACTGAATCCGGATAGCCAGTGGGGAACGCGGACACAGACTATTCAGGTGCTGGGTCATGATCAGAACAGTACCACCTTCACGAATCTGGTATCCGCTGCGCAGTATACCTTTAACCCGGCTTCGGGAAATACCGTGACCATTCCGGTTGCTGCGAAGGTTAACGCCGTACAGCTGAGAATCACCGCAAATACCGGTTCGTCCGGAGGGCAAATTGCCGAATTTCAGGTCATCGGCATGCCTGCTTCCAATCCGGATTTGACGATTACGGGAATGTCTTGGTCACCGGTGAACCCGGTGGAAACCGACAGCATTGTATTAACGGCAGTAGTGAAGAATGTCGGGACCTTGTCTTCCGGGGCGACAACCGTCAATTTCTACCACGGCAATACCAAGCTCGGTACTTCGAATGTGGCAGGATTGGCAGCTGGTGCTTCGGCTAATGTGACATTGAATCTCGGTGCCAAGGAGGCTGGTACGTATCAGCTCACAACCAAGGTGGATGAGAACAATGCCGTCATTGAGCAGAACGAAGCCAACAACAGCTACATGCATCCGACATCCATGGTCATCAGCCCTGTTCAAAGCTCCGACCTGGTGGCAACGACAAGCTGGTCACCGGGCAATCCAGCCGCCGGAAACAGCGTGAATTTCACCGTTATGGTGAAGAACCAGGGTACGGCCGCATCCGCTGGAGGAGCCCACAACATTAAGATGACCTTGAGCGATGCGAATACGAACAATATCATTCAGACCTTTACAGGCACGGTGAATGGCGCCATCGCCAGCGGGGCTTCGGCTCAGCCGGTGAACATCGGCAGCTGGACGGCTGCCAACGGCAAGTATAACGTGAAGACTGAGGTGGCCGTGGATGCCAATGAGCTGCCGGTGAAGCAAGGTAACAACATCTCAACAAGCCCGCTCTTTATCGGACGGGGCGCGAACATGCCGTACGACATGTATGAGGCTGAGGATGCCGTCGTTGGCGGCGGAGCGGCTGTTGTCGGGCCAAACCGCAACATCGGGGATATTGCCGGAGAAGCATCTGGCCGGAAGGCGGTCACACTCAATTCAACAGGCAGCTTCGTAGAGTTCACGACGAAAGCCAGCACGAATAGTCTGGTTACGCGCTTCTCGATTCCGGATGCGCCTGGCGGCGGAGGGATCGATGCCACGCTGAACATCTATGTGAATGGCGTCTTTACGAAGGCAATCAATCTCACATCCAAATATGCATGGCTGTATGGCGATGAGGCCGATCCAAGAAATAGCCCATCTGAGGGAGCACCTCGTCATATATATGACGAAGCCAACATCATGTTTGACACCACCATCCCGAAGGGAAGCAAAATCCGCCTGCAGAAGGATGCAGCCAACACAAGCCAGTACGCCATTGATTTTATCAACCTGGAACAGGTGACGTTAATGCCGAATCCGGACACGACTAAATATGTCGTTCCGGCAGGTTTTACGCATCAGGACGTGCAAAACGCTTTGGATAAATTCCGCATGGATACAACGGGGAATTTGGTCGGCGTCTATCTCCCGGCTGGAACCTATCAGACTTCGAATAAGTTCCAGGTTTACGGCAAGCCCGTGAAGATCGTCGGTGCGGGCCCATGGTTTACGCGTTTTACCGCCCCATCGTCACAGAACAATACCGATATCGGATTTTCCATCAATTCAACGGCGAACGGCTCTACCTTCGCGAACTTTGCATACTTTGGCAATTACACCTCGCGGATCGACGGACCGGGTAAAGTGTTCGATTTCTCGAATGTCGCGAACATTACGATCGATAACATCTGGGTGGAGCACCAAGTGTGCATGTATTGGGGAGCCAACACGGATTACATGAAAATTACCAACTCCCGGATCCGCAACGTGTTTGCTGACGGGATCAACATGACCAATGGCAGCACAAACAATCTCGTAAGCAACATTGAGGCACGGGCAACGGGTGATGACAGCTTTGCTCTGTTCTCCGCGATTGATGCGGGAGGGGCAGACGAGAAGGATAACGTCTACGAGAATCTGACTTCGCTGCTGACCTGGCGTGCGGCGGGCCTTGCGGTATATGGAGGTTACGGCAATACGTTCCGTAATATCTACATTGCGGATACGCTCTGTTATTCCGGCGTCACGATCAGCTCGCTGGATTTCGGATACCCGATGAACGGCTTCGGAGCATCGCCGCCGACCCAATTCGAGAATATCTCGATTGTCCGTGCGGGCGGCCATTTCTGGGGGCAGCAGACCTTCCCGGCGATGTGGCTGTTCTCAGCCTCGAAGGTGTTTCAAGGCATTCGGGTAACGGACGTGGACATTATCGATCCGACTTACCACGGCATCATGTTCCAGACCAATTATGTTGGCGGGCAGCCGCAGAATCCGGTCAAGGATACGATCTTTACGAACATTACGATCTCCGGGGCCAAAAAGAGAGGCGACGCATTTGACGCGAAATCAGGCGTAGGGATCTGGGCTAACGAAATGCCGGAACCGAACCAAGGTCCGGCCGTGGGCAGCGTGACCTTTAATAACCTGAAGATCACCGATACCGTAACGCCGATCAAGAATAACACATCGACGTTTACGATTAATGTGAATCCTTAATACTCCAGCTGTGAAGCAAGATCAGCGCGGCTTGCAGAACAAGCAGCTAAGCTAAGTGCAGAGCAGACCCGAATCGTGCATTTGAAGCATGGAACCGCAGGCCGTCCGAACTTTTCGGGCGGCCTGTTCCATGTTCTATCTTAGCTTGTGCTGCAGGAGACCTTTTTCTAGATGCACCGTAACTGCGGACGGGGTGAAACATTACCACACCTTTTTCCTCTCGTAAATCCCCAACAAGAGCATGCTCTATGGGGTGTAGCGGTGTCATAGTATCGGCGTTCGCGCCATGATATTTGTTACATTGAGTTGATATTCTTTTGAATTCGACAAAATAATACAAATTTCGCTATAGACTATGGCTAAATCATTCCTCTATGATAGATATTAAATAGTTTGGCGAGCTATTCTGAAAGCGCTATCCTAACCTCTTCGCTGAACCGAATGATCCTAAGTCTAGGGGGAATCCACCAAACCAGGGATATAGCAGAATCTGTTGTTAACTGAATAGTAAGCGTATACATGATATCTCGAAGCCTTGGTGAGTGCCGTTAACAAAGACTTTACATATTGTTAATACTGTCATGATCTTATCGCTTTATCATAAGAGTGTTCGGTAAAAGGGGGACACTCACTTATGGCAGATCAAAGGACACGGCGTCTTCCCGTAATCGCTTCGATTACCAAGCTGGAACAGATCGATGCAGCTGTGAACAGCACGGTGGAGCGTGTGAACCTGATGACAGGCGATATCATAAAACTCAGGGATATCGTTAATCGACTTCACTCCTCAGGCAAAAAAGTGTTTGTTCATCTGGAGATGGTAAGCGGCATTGGCCGAGATAATTCGGCTGTGCAGTATTTGGCGGATTCGTACAAGATCGACGGGATTATTACGACGAAGACGAATACGGTATTGGCTTCGCGCCAAGCGGGCATTAGCTCGATACAGCGAGTGTTTGCCATTGATACGACAGCTTTAAGAACCGCAGTGAAAATGATCGGACAAGCCCGTCCGGATGAGGTGGAATTAATGCCGGGACTCATACCCCGCGTGATCCGCGACCTGAAGAAGGAGATTCACTGTCCGCTTATTGTGGGAGGTTTTTTACGAAGCGAGGAAGAAATCGATGAGGCGCTGGCAAATGGTGCAGACCTCGTATCTACAGGAGATACGCGTTTTTGGACGTAAGGTTCCCTGTATGGTTGATGGATTAACTATAATTACATATTTGCTAGGGGTGGAGACGATGAGATAACCCGAGTAGCAGCTACTTTAGCTTTTATAGGAGGTGGTGGCTCTTAGGTTGCGCTCTTTTGACGTCTCTATTTTTGTGCGCTTTTTAAGGGGTAGACGGGTTGATTGGATGGGAAAATTCCCTCATTTTAGGATCCGCGTGCCGTTGAACCGGCCATTTGATGAATTGGGTAGACAGCAGTGACGAAGATGAATGATGAATAGATTCGAGAGGGGACAACAGATCATCTATGAAAAAGAAATCATGGTTGTTAATGTTACTGACCATATTTATGGTTATTACCACGGCTTGCGGAGGCGGCGGTGGAAGTGAAAGTGCCGGAGGAGAGGTTTCGCTCGACGATGTGGAAGCTGCTTCGATGGATATGAAGAATGATACAACGCCTGTCACAATCCAGTACTGGCATGCCCATGCGGATGCTCAACTGGAAGGTTTGAACTACATGATCGCAGAGTTCCAGAAGAAGTACCCACATATTACGGTAGAGCCGGTGTTCCAAGGCGGCTATCCTGATCTTCACAAAAAATTATCGGCTGCAGTAGCAGCGAACGATGTTCCGGCCGTTACTAATGTTGAGGTATCTTCACTCGCTAACTTTGCGGACAGCGGCGTTTTTGCCGATCTGGGTCCGTGGATTAAGCGCGACGAAGTGAAGATGGACGATTTCGCTCAAGGTATGCTGAACGCTTATGCATACAACGGGAAACAATTCGGATTCCCTCTGATCGTCAGCACCAGCGTATTCGTCTACAACAAAACAATGCTGGATGAGCTGGGCGTAGAGCCTCCTGCGAAATGGGATGAGATCGAGGATTTCAATGCGAAGGTAACGAAAAAGGAAGGTGACAAAACGACGCGTTATGCTTTCTCTGTTCCAGGCTGGGACACATGGTACTATGACCCGTGGAACATTAACGGCGGTGGACAAATTCTGACGGAGGACCTGAGTGCCTCGGCTGTCGAGAATGAGGATTCTCTCCGTTACCTTCAGAATTTCTACAAGTGGCAAAATGACGGCAGCATGCATATGGGCTTCGGTAAAGGGGCCTCCGATAATATGCGTCAAATGTTCCTGAACGGTGAAATCGCGATGGTACAGCATACTTCCGCGATGCTGAAAATGTACCGCGAGAATGCGAACTTCGAGGTTGGCGTATCCTTCATCCCTGGTGATAAAGTACGGACCTCCAACATCGGCGGCGCGGGGATCGTCATGATGGACGGTGCTGAGGATCTGGAGAAGGAAGCGGCTTGGAAATTCATCGAGTTCATGACTTCGGCGGAGCAAAATATTAAGTGGGCTGAATCCGTTGGATACCTGCCGACAAGAAAATCCGCCATTGAGTCTGAGGAAGGCGATCAATATTTCGAAAGATGGCCGCAATACAGAGCGGTATACGAGCACTTTGACGAAGTGACACCGCGCATGCAGCACCCGGCTTACCCTGAATTCAGCGAAGTTTACAAAGAAGTTGTAGGGGAAATGGTGCTGAACAAAAAAGATCCGACACCACTTATGCAGGATGCAGCCAAGAAGATCAACGATATTCTGGCTGACTATGAGTGATGCCTATGGAGACCAATAAACCAATGACAAAGGCGGCGTCCAATCGGGCGACCGCTTCGGTCTCTAAACGGATCTCCCATACGTTGATTGAGAAGTGGAAGGACTTTTCGTTCGCGGTCCCCGCGTTGTTATTCATGGGCGTGTTCCTGTATTATCCTCTGGGTTATTCCGTGTACATCAGCTTTACGAACTGGAATATGACGCGGCCCATGAAGAAGTTCGTGGGCGTCGATAACTATACGCGCTTGCTGTCGAACCCGGATTTCTATCATTCCTTGAAGGTTACGTTCTTGTACACCGTCATGGACGTTGTGTTCACGCTTGTCATCGGGCTGCTGTTGGCGCTTCTGCTCAACGTGTCATCCTCACGATTGTTCGGTTTCATGCGCGGCGTTATCTTCATGCCGTATTATGTTTCGATGGTTGTCGCCGCCATGGTATTTACCTGGATTTACAACGGGCAATATGGGCTGCTGAATTCCATTGTCTCCTGGTTCGGCATGGAACCGGTCGAATGGCTGACCAACCCTTCGACGGCATTGCCGGCGCTGGTTGCCGTTTCGGTCTGGAAGGGCGTCGGCTTTGCGATGATTCTCTTTATTGCGGGCATGCGCGGGATTCCGGCCGAGTATTATGAGGCGGCTTCGATTGATGGAGCCAGCAAGTTCCGGCAGTTCCGCAACATTACGCTGCCGCTCTTGTCGCCTATGACACTGTTTCTTGTCATTACGAGCTTTATCTCCTCCATGCAGGTGTTCCAGTCGATCGACGTCATGACGGACGGCGGCCCGCTCAAGGCAACAAACGCGATTGTGTACTGGATCTATACGATGGCCTTTGATGAATTCAAAACAGGAAGAGCCTCGGCCCTTGTCATGATTCTGTTCGTAATCATATTGCTGTTAACATTGGTACAATGGGTGGTCAGCAGGAAGAAGGTGCACTATGAAGGATAATTATATGGCTGGGTCCGCCAAGTACCGAAAGACCATGATGGCGCTCCGTATCATCGGAGCTGTGATCGTGACACTCGTCATGTTTTTTCCGGTATATTGGCTCCTGATCAGTGCGCTCAAGACGCAGTCTGAGATGCGGATGGCCGTACCTACATTCTGGCCGGGAACCTTTGCCTGGCAGAACTTTGCCGAAGCCTTCCGGGTTATCCCATATGCGCGATTTTTCGGCAATACGCTGCTTATGGCGGTCGGAACGATTATTCTGCAGCTGAACGTGGCGCTTATGGCGGCATATGCATTTGCGAAGGGGAAGTTCTGGGGACGGGACGTTCTATTCTTGCTCGTTCTCGCCGCATTGATCGTGCCGGAGCAGGTTATTTTCGTTCCGGTATACGTCATGATGTCCAAGCTGGATTGGCTGAATACGTTCTGGGCGCTCATCGTGCCCCACGGGGCTTCCGCCTACGCGATATTCCTGCTCAGGCAGGCGTTCAAATCGATTAACAACGACGTGCTGGAAGCGGCGCGCGTGGATGGAGCCGGTCGTTTCTCCATACTGTACAAGCTTTTATTCCCGATGGCGATGCCGACGATCGTTACCATGGGCGTGTTGATCTTCATCTCGTCCTGGAACTCGTATTTCTGGCCGCTAATCATGACTAATAACAACGACATGCGCGTGCTAACGGTAGGTATTGCGATGCTGAGGGACTCCATCGCTGGAAATGAAGCCATGTTCTTCAATGTCATTATGGCGTCCAGCGTTATGGCGATTATCCCGATCGTGCTGGTCTTTACGGTCATGCAGAAGCATATCGTGGCAGCGATGGCGAATTCGACGTTTAAATAATCGCATAACCGGATGTTGTAGGTATTCTAGACGGTATGGATATGGTGGGTAAGCATACACCGCATGCCGTCTCTCTGTTTTCTCCCGAAGGTTATGATCTGCTGCAGACAGCAGGGATCGGAAAGCTCATGGCGAACAGTCCTATAGAGCTTCAAATGGTATCCCGATTACGTAACTCAGTCCGTTAACGTACGGTACTGGCCGTGATCGAGGCCATCAATCAACTTAAATATGGAGGGAATGGCACATGGAAGTACGGGGATTGGCTCATAGAGGATATCCGCTGAAATACCCGGAGAACACGATGCTGGGCTTTCGGAAAGCGTTGGAACTTGGCTTCTCACACCTGGAACTGGATGTCCAGCTGACGAAGGACGGCGTACCCGTTGTGATCCATGATCCAACGGTAAACCGGACGACCAACGGAACAGGGGCAATCAATGCCTTCACGCTGGAGGAAATACGGAAGCTGGATGCAGGTTCAGGAGAAGTCATTCCCACGCTGGAGGAAGCTCTGCGCTTTGCCAAGGATCGGATGATCGTTGACATTGAGCTGAAGCAGATGGGGGATACCTACCCCGGCCTGGAACAGAAGGTCATTGACGTGATCAAGGAAACGGGCATGGAGAAGCAGGTATTCCTCACCTCCTTCGATCATTATTCCATTGAACGAGCACGTTCCCTGGACCCTGACATCGAGCTGGGCCTGGTGATATATGGAGCTACGCCATCGGTATTCCCTTATCTGGAGGAGATCGGCGCTCGTTATGTGTCCGTTAAATATGTGTATGTGACCCCTTCATTTATGGAGGAAGCGCGTAAGCGGGGGGTTCAGCTCATTGTCTGGACGCCGGATGATGAGGCTGTACTGGCATCTCTTGCCCAATACCCTGAGCTCTTGATCGTTACCAACAATCTGGAGGGCTGGGCCAGAGTATACAAGGAGAAGATTGCGCTGAACGCGTAACGGCTCACGGAGCCGACGTGCGTGAATACTAAAATCGAAGGATCTGTCCTAAGTTGCGGCGCAGGGCGGATCCTTTTTTTGTGAAGAAGATAACAGCCCGTAATTCTATGTGTGTCCACTGCATGACCCAGCGGATTCGTACCATGGACGGCATCCATTTTTCTATTATTGAAAATTCAATGAAAATTTTCAGTTGACCTGCGGACAATTGTCCGTTACAATAAAAAACGCATTGCCGGACAATTGTCCGTGTATACAGAGATAAGGGAGGATAAGCTCTTGGATATGGGAGTGGGGCCAAGTTCGGCCAAGATTGATTTAAGCAAAATAAAGAGAGGGCCGATTGTTGCCGCACTGATTATTGGCGCGTTCGTTTCCATCTTGAATGAGACACTGCTGAACATCGCTTTCCCAAGCTTGATGGTGCAGTTTGGTATTGGAGAGTCTACGGTGCAGTGGCTTTCAACATCCTATATGCTGGTTGTCGGTATTCTGGTGCCCGTCACGGCGCTGCTGCAGCTGTGGTTCACGACAAGACAGATGTTTATAGGCGCCATGACGCTATTTCTTATAGGTACGATTATTTGCGGCTTTTCACCGGTATTTGGGGTGCTGCTGGTAGGGCGTATCCTGCAAGCGGTCGGAACGGGGCTTATGCTGCCGGTACTGATGAACACGATACTTAGTATTTATCCGCCTCAGAATCGCGGAGCCGCCATGGGGATGATCGGTCTTGTCATCATGACTGCCCCGGCGATCGGACCGACGCTGTCCGGCTTGATCGTGGACGCGCTGAACTGGCGCTGGTTGTTCTATCTGGTCATTCCGCTTGCTGCGTTCTCCATTGCATTTGCAGCGGTTTTCCTTAAGAACGTATCGATCCTGACCAAGCCGAAGGTCGATTATATCTCGATTATTCTGTCTACTATCGGTTTTGGGGGCATCGTATATGGATTCAGCAGTGCCGGAGAAGGCACTTGGTCTGATCCGAAGGTAGTATGGTGCATTACGGCAGGGGCTATCAGCTTGCTGCTCTTCGTATGGCGCCAACTGAAAATGAAGGAACCGATGCTGGATCTGCGGACCTTCAAATTTCCGATGTTCTCGCTCGTGACCGTGCTGATGCTGGTGCTGATGATGAGCATGTTCTCCACCATGATCATGCTGCCATTGTTCCTGCAGAACGCACTGGGCTTAACTGCGCTTGCAGCAGGCTTGGTCATGATGCCGGGCGGTATCATCAACGGATTGATGGCGCCGATTACAGGAAAGCTGTTCGATAAATTCGGACCGAGAGTTCTGATTATCCCAGGTCTTGCTCTCTTGAGCGTCGCTATCTTCCTGTTCTCGGGCATCGACTCTTCATGGACCGGTGGTTATGTCATCTTCCTTCATGTTATGATGATGATAGGGATTTCGATGGTTATGATGCCGGCCCAGACTACAGCCTTGAATCAGCTGCCGCGCTTGCTGTATCCGCATGGAACAGCCATCATGAATACACTGCAGCAGGTAGCAGGAGCCGTAGGTATGGCGCTCTTTATCAGCATCATGACAGCAGGTGCTAAAAATTACGTTGAAACAACCGGGGATCTCAATCCGGTAGAGAGCATGGTTGCCGGTCTTCATAATGCTTTTGTAATCGGACTTGTTCTTGCAATCATCGCTTTAGTACTGGGCTTATTTGTTAAACGTACAACTTCACCCGTTGAAGAAGAACAGTCTGCTGCATAAGGTTCCCGTGTGTTCAAATTAGAAAGGGATGCGTGCATTGCCGAAAGAGAATGACGAGTTGGGTCAAAAGATTTTGGATACGGCTCAGGCTTTATTTAATAAATACGGAGTCGAGGACGTCTCCATGCATCAAGTGGCGAAAACGGCCGGGATCGGGCAAGGCACCTTGTACCGCCGTTACCCCAGCAAGAGCAAGATTTGCTTCACGTTGATGGAAGCCAAGATCGATCGGTTTATGGAGGGGCTGGACGTTTACCTTCAGAGCAGCGAAGGTGAACCGGTGGCTCATCGGCTGCGGACGGTGATGACAAAGGTCATTCTGCATTTCAATGAAGATTTGGAGTGGCTAAGGGTGATGCTGACCTCTGACCGTCTGGAGGAAACCAAGAACATTATGTGCGAGAACCCGCCCTTCACGTTTTTGCGGTTTCAGATCAAGCGCCTGCTGGAGCGTGCGGCGGAGCAGGGAGTACTGATGCCGCTTGACCCTCAGTTTACCTCTGTGATGCTCGCATCTCTGCCGCGCGCGGATATCATTCTGTACATGCGTGATATGGGATACAGCGCGGAGCAGATTGCGGAGGAATATTGCAGAAGCTTTGTTGACCCGCTATTTATCCATCGCTAAGTCAGATAAAGAGGCCGTTTCGGAAGACTTGATAAGTCTATCCGGAATGGCTTTTCTGCGTGCTATCGGTACATTCACTTTTAATTTCAGTGCAACATTTGGCAAATCACTCCGTCAGTATAGTTGTACATGATAATTTAAGGCACCTAGAAAGGATGATGAGCATGAACAAACAATGGAAGAAGCAAGCAGCGACATTGATGGTTGCGGCCATTGCTGTCTCTGGTGGCGCAGCGGCTTATGCAGCACCCCAGGCTGGAGGTAGCCAGGAACAGAAACCGGTCGTAATATCGGCTGTGATTGATTATGGAGTTCTGGTTAACGGTAAGGAAGTGTATGAACGCCGACGCGAAGCAGGTCATGATCCCGCTGCGGAGCGTATCCGAGACGCTCGGATTTGAACTGGACTGGAATCAACAGGACCGCTCTGCGGAGCTGACCAAACCGGGATCCCCGATCTGGACCCTCTTGCAAACGGGTAAGGACCAGTATACGGTTAACAAAATGTACAAGTCCCTCGGCGCTGCGCCGGTGAATGTGAAGGGCACGCTTTATGTTCCGGCTAACTTCTTCAGCGAAGTGCTCCAGGCTAACGTATCGGTTGATGGAACGAAAGTAAACATCACGTCCGAAGAAGAGGTTAAGAAAGAAACCGTCGTGGGAACCATCACGGAAGTTATCAATCATGAGGATCGCAAAGCCGTTCACATTAACGGCACGGGTACCGAAGGGATCGTACTCAACGTGGATGAGAACACCGTCATCCGTGATGCGGAAGGCAATAAGATCGAGCTTAAGGATCTTGCAAAAGACATGAAGATTGAAGCCGTTCACAGCATGGCGATGACCATGAGCCTACCTCCTCAGACCTATGCTTATGAGATCAGCGTGAAATCGGACAAGGAAGAGACGGAGCAGCTCGCTACAGCTGGTGCCATTACGGATATCAACGCCGATGGCGGTAACCTGCGTGTTACGATCAAGGGAAAAGGACTAACGGAACAATCGCCGAATGAAGTGATCCTGAATCTGACGCCTGAGACGGTTATCGTGAATAAAGACGGTAAAACCTTGAAATCCAGCGAATTGACTGGTGATGCGGAGATTATCGGTTATTACAGCCCCGTGCTGACCAAGAGCCTGCCTCCAATCGGTAATGCCATTAAAATCGTTCTTCAATAAGTCACGAACACAACAAGCCTGGCGGCAGCGCCAGGCTTTTTTTGGATCATTAATGATACAGGGGAGGGATCGGGATCTCCTTATCGTAGACGGTGATGTTTAAACGCTTCTGTTCATCGAGTGAAGCGAAGAACACCTGATCGAGCGAGATTCCCCGCTCATCCAGCTGAGTCTCCAGCCATTTCCCGGTAAGGTTTAATTTTTGGAGGGTGATCGTCTGAATGCGTCCTTCTTTGACGACGGCGTAAGACAGCCCGGAATTCGGCCGTTTTAACTTCAGGTCCTCCAGCGTGACGGCGGTCTTCTCCATCTTTTTCAGTATGGATAAGACGCCACTCGGCTCCAGTACCGCCATATCAACTTCCGCTATGTCAAATATCTGATCCTCGCGCAGCATTTGCAAAATGTTATCGATGGAGTATCGGGCTTTTTTCAAATTCGGATAAATGAACTGCCCGTCTTTAACGACAATCATCGGTTCGAACGTAATCCACTTGCCGATACGCCGGCTCTTCACATGAAGGACAGAGGCTATCTTTTGTAACACGCCGATGGCGATGATCGCGAAGGCGGTATGGATATGTTCGATTTTTGGATCTGCAATGTCTGCTCCGATCACGGAACCGAGCGAAAGGATGATGATGTAGTCAAAAACGGGAAGCTCGCCGATGGAGCGGCGGCCCATGAATAAGGTAACGCCCAAGAGCAGCGGGTAGATGGTATAAATTCTCCCAAGCACTAACAGAAGATCTTTGAGGAGCTCCATGGCACAGACCCTTTCTGAAGATTTTGCGGTCTTAATTAGAAGGGTTGGCAGTTACCAAGAAAAATATGTATGTTCATCCAATTACAAAGACAGGCGGTGGCTTTTACGCTAATCTAGGCGCGAGGTCTCCTTAGCTCCGCATGAGCAGGTATATTCGTGCCATCCGCAGAATACTGTACAACAAAATCGTCCATGACGGATGGAGGGAAACGGATGAAGCGCAGTTGGGTGAATTCGCCGTATTCATTTTCGCTTGGCATGTTTGCCATGATGGTCCCGAGCCAGGCGTTCAGCTCCTTTTACATCTTTTTCTACGTGGATACATTGGGTCTAGGCATAGGTCTCGCATCCCTGGCACGAACCGTATTTCTGATCTGGGATGCGGTTAACAATCCGCTTATGGGGTATTGGTCCGATCGAACCAAGACCCGGCTGGGACGGCGCAGGCCGTGGGTGTTCGGCGCCATTCCGCTGTTCATGCTGACCTTCGTGCTGGTGTTCTCGCCCCCGGAAGGATTGTCTGAGAACGGACTGTTCATGTGGTTCTTGGTTGCCCTTATCCTGTATGAAGCGGTAGCAACCGTATTATGGGTCAATTATGGAGCGCTGTTCCCCGAGCTGTTCCGCGGAGACCGCATCCGGGCGAAAGCCTCAGCCATTCAGCAGGGCTACCAGGTCGTGGCGCTATTGATCGGTACCGCGCTGACCCCGATTATTTATGACGCCATGGGATTTTCGAATATGGCGATTCTGTACGCACTGCTGTTCGGCGTGTTCATGTTCCTCTGCATGATGAGCGTCCGGGAGCAAGAGGCGTACAGCGCAAGCGAGCCGCTCAAGCTCGTCCAAGCATTCCGCGAAACCTTGCGCAATAAGAAGTTTTGGGTGTTTAACATCTCCAACTCATTTGCCCAGACGGTGAACGGACTGATAAGCTCGACGATCCCTTTTTATGCAAAGTACGTGCTCAACATCCCGGACAATCAAGTATCGATTCTGCTGGCAGTCGTGTTTGTATCGGTCATTCCGCTGGTATTCGTCTGGTATTGGATGATCCGAAGAATGGATGGTGTGAGAGCATGGCGGTTGTCGCTCGGCGTGTATGGTCTTTCGGTCATTCCGCTCTGGTTTGGTTACGATCTGATCAGCGGGATTTTGGCAGGCATCGGGGTTGGGTTCGGTCTGGCGGGATTTCTGGTAACGCCGGCCATGGTTAGCGGCAACATCATCGACGAGGATGCGGAGCGGACGGGGCTGCGCAGAGAGGGGATCTATACGGCTGTCAGCGGGTTTATTACGCGTTCCAGCGGATTGATCTCTGCCCTGGCATTTTTTGTGGTAGGCATGATATTCGGGTATGAAAGCGGTGATAATCCAGGGAGCGACCCGGAATCGACCTTCAGGTATTTGATCAGTGTCGTGCCTTTGTGCTTGCTGGCTATTTCCTTCCTGTTATCGTTTGTAACCAAAATCGAATTCTCAAAAACCATAGGAGGCGGGCATGAACATGGAGCGAAGACTGATCATCAACTGTGACGATTTCGGCCAAAGCAAGGCCATGAATGAGGCGATCCGCCATCTGCTGGAGGAGAATAAAGTCTCCTCGGCAACCATCATGACCGTGGCTCCAGGCTTTGAAGAAGCGGCCTCCTGGGTGGCACGCGGACGTCAACCGAATGTGGGGCTGCATCTGACCTTGACGAGCGAATTTGAGGCTCTGCGATGGCGCAGCTTGACGGGGCATTCCTCCCTTCATGACGCCAGCGGTCATCAATATCGGACCGTTCCGGAGTTTGAACGGGGGGCAGAGACAGGTGCTGTGTTAAAAGAGCTGGAGGCGCAGTACCGGCTGGCGAGTAAGGCCGGCATCCGTATCAGCCATGTGGATAATCATATGGGCAGCCTGTACGGGATGGAAACGGGACGAAGCCTCATTCCGCAGATGCTGTGGAAGACTTCGCGTTGGCGCCTCCCCGCACGACTGTTCCGCTATATCTACCCGGAGGATCCGCTGCTCAGCTCGCTGCCGAATATCGAGCGTCCGGTTGCGCTCGCCTCAGGCCTTGCTGATACGTTTGGCGTGCCGATTCCGGATTATCTGCTCTCGCATCCGTTTCCTGTTGTCAAGGGAGAGACCTACGAGAGCTTCAAGCAATCGCTGATCGATAAGCTGTATAGACTGCCTGAAGGGGTCAGTGAAACCTATGTCCACCCGGGAGCCGAGGATGAATGGATGCTGGCGAATATTCCGAATTGGGAGAAGCGGGTATGGGAGTACCGGCTGCTGTTCGATGACGATTTTGCTTACGGACTTCGGGATGCGAAGGTGATATTAACGGATTACCGTTATGTAGAGGAGCACTTGAAGCGTCCCCGTGTGCGCTCTGCCGTTAAACTGATGAAGGTCATGACGAAAAAATCGTGATATAGGCCTATACAGAAGAACAACCCCTGCCGCGGCACCGGCAAGGGTTGTTTGTGCTTTAAGTAGGATCGGCTTGCGCCGACATATGCTGCTCCGTATAACCTTACTTCGCTTCAGCTTCCAGCTTGGCGATCTGTTCCTTGTATTGGTCCAGCAATTTCGTCAGCGCTTTTTTGATAGAGTCGGAGTCCTTGGAATCCACCGCTTTGAAGAGATCGATTCTGGCATGGATGAACGCCAGATCCTCATCGTTGATCTTCACTTCCAAACTTGCTGCATCACTGATCTTCACTGCCGCGAAACTTGCTGCCTCGCCTTGGATCACGTCGTATTTCACTTCACCGGACTCTGCATTAACCATTTCGGCCCTTTCCAGCGTTATGCCTTCAAGCGGCGTGATAACGTCCTTAATCTGGGTTGCTTTGAATTCCTTGATGTCCCCGCTGTCTATTAATTCCTGGATATCTTTTGCCGGAGAAGTCTTCATAGCAACGGAAACCTCGAATTCGCCTTCAGCCACAACCGGCTTCATCTCTCCGGCAACGGCAGTTGTAGCGTCGGAGAAAAAGAATGTTCCCTCAGCTCCGGCAAGCTTGCTGTACTTCTCAAGCGTCTCCTTCCAATCCTGTACCGTTTCCGGCGCGTATTTCTCAGCCAATTCCAGCGGATTCGGCAGAATGGAGATGGTTGCAGTAGTTTTAAGAGGCGCGCTTTTGCCTGTTTGATTCGGTACGTCACTTGGGGTATCAGCACCAGAGGCATGTACGGGCAGGGCGGCTGATCCCAGCAGGGCAGCGGATAGGGCAAGTTTACCAAACAGTTTGTGTTTCATCGTATAACACTCCTTATCGAGTTGGTTTGTCTTACAGTACCCAGTGTACGAGTCAGCATTGGCAGAACATTGGTGTATTTGTGGAAAAATAATGGCATTCCCCATTCGCTGCACGCCGCTTGGTATACTGAGAGGAGATTAAGCTCGGAGGTACTATACATGAACCAAAATTATCTCATCGCCGTGGTCGACGATGATCAGCATATACGGAATTTGGTGGAAGCTTATTTGCGCAAGGAAGGTTACCGGACCGTAGGGCTTGGAACAGCAGAGGAAGGCTGGGAGATGTGGAGAAGGGACCCGCCGGATATGTGGGTGCTGGATATCATGCTGCCAGGCATGGACGGTTTCGAATTGTGCAGGCGGATACGCGCGGAAGCCGAGGTACCCATCATTATGATCTCTGCCAAGGATAGTGAAGTGGATAAAATACTGGGGCTTGAGCTGGGCAGCGATGACTATATGGTCAAACCGTTCAGCCCCCGTGAGCTGATAGCCCGAATCAAACGACAGCTAAACCGGTGGTATAAATTCAATCAAGCAGAGAGCATTCCCAGGCTTACGGCAGCGTCCCCGGAGCTTAGCAACGGCAGGCTTCAGTTGATGCTGGAGGAGAGACGTGTGTTCTGGAACGGGCAAGAAGTGGAAATGACCAACAAAGAATTCGAGATGCTGAAAGTGTTTGCCGAGCATCCTAACCGTGCGTTTACAAGAGATGAGCTGTTGACCTCCGTGTGGGGTGACGACTATTTCGGTAGCGACCGGGCGGTGGACCATCTGATTAAACGTCTCCGCAAGAAGGTGGAGGAGCTGCCGATTGAGGCGATTTGGGGACATGGATACCGAATGAGAGCGGATGGGGAGGAATCATCGATATGAAGCTGGTGCATCAGATCAATCTTGCTTTTGCCTTATCGTTAATACTCGTGCTTTCCGTTACGGCCGTCGTCATTCATTACGTGCTGCTGGATCACTTTATCGGTACGCAGCGCAAGGACATGCAGTCCATCGGTGCCGAACTATCGGCAAAGCTGGAGACGGCCGCCGCACAGAGTCTTCCAATCGATAGTACGCCGATTGCCGTCAGTGGTTATACTTCTTCGCGGATTGCGGATGTGGAAGTCATTATTCAAGATGCACAAGGAAATGTGGTAGCTCCGATGTCAGCTGTTCCTTCTTATCCGTATAGTGAGGTTGCGCAGGTCTTGCCAGACTATCCGATGACAACCTTTCAATCCGCCATCACGAATGATACGTATCTCACAGAGATCACGGCAGTTCCCCAAGGAACAGTAACGCTGATTACGCCGGTCAGCAAGATCAAGGCCATTGAGCAGGCGCTGCTGGGGCGCTTGATGCTCGTATTTGGCGTAGGGGCCGTGATCATGGTGATCTTAAGCCTGTTCATTACCAAGAGGCTGATTAAGCCGCTCATGCATCTGCGCGAAGAATTGAAGAAGGTGAAGGAGCGCCAGTTCTCCGAAGTCCGGCGTGTGTCCGCAAGCGGGGAGATCGGCGCAGTTGCAGAGTCCGTCTACGAAATGGCGGGTGAGCTGGAGCGGTACAACCATGTGCAGAAGCAATTTTTCCAGAATGCCTCCCACGAGCTAAAGTCGCCGCTCATGTCCATATCCGGCTATGCGGAGGGAATTCGGGACGGCGTATTCGAAGGGGAGGATATCCGCAAAGGGCTGGATATCATTATGAGTGAGAGCAGCCGCATGAAGAATATCGTAACCGAGATGACGCTGCTCGCGAAGCTGGACAGCGAGGATGATATATTTAAGGCAACGGCGGTCAATTTGAAGGAGCTCTTGGAGGAAACGATCGAAAGAGTCAATCCGGTCTTGGTGAAAAAAGGATTGTTCGTGCATCCTTCCTACGGCGATAACGAATCGTTAATGGTGTATGCCGACCGGGATAAGCTGCTGCAGGCGCTCCTGAACATCGTTTCCAACGGAGCAAGGCATGCGAGCAAGCATATATACATTCAAGCCGGTATCCAAAAGGGCCGGGTATTGCTCACCGTTTCCGATGATGGCGAAGGCATATCCGAAGAACTGCTTCCGTATTTGTTCCACCGGTTTGTGAAGGGCAAGAACGGGGAGTCCGGCCTGGGTCTGGCTATTGCCCGCGCCATTGTGGAACGCTGCGGAGGTCTGATTACGGCAGGGAATCGTACAGATGGAGGGGCCGTCATATCGGTAGGATTCCCTCCGTATAGGAAGACCACCACGGTCTAGTTCATGTGTGGGCCCCAATCAATATTCACGAATGAAATCTCACGATGGGGTAAGAGGGACTTTTTTGGGTATTTATACTTAAATAGAGTCTCTTTTTTTGCGTATTCGCACATATCGTTCAATATTCTCTAACAAAACGCGTAAGCTATAGAGGATTTTAAGTGGGAAGGCAGAATTCTGTATATATCCGGGCAAGCTGGATGATAACAGGTGACAGGCATGATACAAAATAATCAAAAGGCGATGGTGATGTTGTCCATGGATATGCAGTATCGAATTGAAAAAGATTTTCTGGGGGAAAAACAGCTTCCTGTGGAAGCCTATTACGGCATTAATACGGTTAGGGCGGTAGAGAACTTTCCGATCAGCGGAGTACCCATCCATGCAGAATTGATATCTGCACTGGGCGAAGTTAAGAAAGCCGCAGCCCTGGCGAACATGGAGCTTGGCCTGCTTCCGAAAAAGATAGGCAGTGCCATTATAGAGGCGGCAGACGAGATCATCGCGGGCAATCTCCGTTCCGAATTCATTGTCGATTCCATCCAGGGCGGAGCAGGAACTTCGATCAATATGAATATGAATGAGGTATTGGCAAACCGAGCGCTGGAAATTTTGGGAAAACAGAAGGCCGAGTATTTCTACTGCAATCCTAATAATCATGTCAATATGTCGCAGTCCACGAACGATGCTATCCCGACGGCGATCCGCATCGCGTCTTACCGTCTGACGCAGGACCTGCTTGGAGTATTCCGGACCTTGGTTGCCGGCATTCAGGAGAAGGCCAAGGAGTTTGATGATGTCATCAAGATGGGGCGCACGCATCTGCAGGATGCGGTACCGATTCGACTCGGACAAGAGTTCGGGGCTTATGCTAATGTTCTGACGCGTGACATCAACCGGATCGAGCGGGCAGCTCAAGGCTTGTTAGTCGTTAATATGGGGGCGACCGCGGTAGGTACGGGGCTTAATGCAACCCCGGACTATATGCACAGCGTCGTTCAGCATTTGATTGAGCAGACAGGCTTCTCCTTGAAACAAGCCGAAGATTTGGTCGATGCGACCCAGAACACCGACGCGTATATGGAATTGTCGGCTGCGCTCAAAGTGTGTGCCGTAAACTTCTCGAAAATGTGCAACGATATCCGCTTGATGGCTTCCGGTCCGAGAGCAGGCTTGAACGAATTAAACGTGCCGGCAAGACAACCGGGCTCTTCGATTATGCCGGGTAAGGTCAATCCGGTGATGGCCGAGGTCATGAACCAGGTGTCGTTTCAAGTTATCGGCAATGACCATACGATCAGTTTGGCATGCGAAGCCGGGCAATTCGAGCTTAACGTCATGGTTCCGGTCGCAGCGAACAACTTGATGCATTCCCTCAAAATCCTGAAGAACGGCATGGATGTGTTCTACAAGAATCTGATGGTCGATCTTACAGCGAATAAGGAACGATGCAAGTACTTCGTGGATAACAGCTACGGCATTATTACGGCATTGAACCCGCATCTGGGTTATGACGTTGCCTCCAGACTCGTGAAGGAAGCGCAGAAGACAGGACAAAGCATCAGGGAGATTATTCTGGAGCAAGGTCTTTTGACAGAGGAACAGATCCAGGTCATCCTGGACCCTTATCATATGACATCCCCAGGCATTGCCGGAGAAGAGTTCCTGCTGAACCAATAAGGTGTACCCTTGTTATATCGATACGAAGAGCCGACTAAGATGTAGATCTTGGTCGGCTTTTTTTCGCTGTCGGTTATCTCCGGTTGTTGACAATAGATAAGGCTTGTGAAACCGTTTGAGTCCGGTGTGAAGATATACCAGCAGGGGCAAGGATATGATTGGTATTATGGATTGTTAAGTGCGGCTATAAGGGAGGTGATGACGTTCTTCTCGGGATCCCCCAGCCCCTTATTCGTTTGCCATTGTTCGAGCTCTTGTTTCACCTGTGAAACATCCTGGTAACCAAGATGGTAAGCAATACTGGAAATGACGCTTTGCCTGTTAGCATCGTCACTCAAATCAGCAAGTGCATGAACCACGCCTTCCGTGTCTTGGGTAAACAATTCTCCTGCGATGGCGGCATATTGCTCGGCAGAGGCGCCGTCGAGATTTGTTGTTGCCAGGAACAGGCTTCTGTAATGCTCGGGTTTGATAAGGGAGCGGTGGGTATACAGCAGTTCAAGAGTCGCCAATGTTTGGCCATTACTCAGGCGGTTATATTCTGTCCAGTCTATGCCTTCCAATTGATCGAGCATGTTCGTGACTTTATCCTCGGTACTCATGTCCTCCCCTTTATATAATGAAAATACGCTCTCCGCCGTACTGTTGTAGTCAATCACTGCAGTTGTCGCAGGTTCGGATGATGAAGTCGGCGCTTCAGCTTGATTGCTCGAGCAGGCTGTTACAAGAAATAGAACGGCCATGAGGAACAGGTAAGCAATATTGGGTTTGAACATGGATTCTCATCTCCTTTACATCCTAAACGAATATTTCCTGTAAAGAGTTACATAAACAGGAGAAGAATAAAAGAATATGTTTCCAAAGTTCTGCTTATCCCGTATATATTCATAAATGTTAAGATGAACGCTGCCATGTTCACATTCTATTAAGTTTACCGGCAGGCTCCATCTGCCGATAAAAGTGATAGAATAAACGTTAGGTTACATTAAAGTGGCAGTATGATAAAAAGGGGTATGTGATTTTGGATAATCAATGTGGTGAAATAACTGATCAGGAGATCATTCAGCAAACTAAGCAGCAGTGTATAGACAAGGGGATGGACCCGGAGCTTGTTCCAACACATACGAATCGATTGAATGATGAGGTATTGACCGCAAGGCGTGCAAAATATAAAGAGTACATTGAAGTGATACAAGTTTTCGTAAGTAAGTTCCTTTCCTCCGGATCAGGAAACCCTGTTGTGATTACAATTACGGATAATGAGGGATTCATTCTTGATATGGAAGGGGACCCGACCATTATAGAAACAGCCCGGTATTTGGGTATTACCGAGGGCAACGGCTATTCCCAAGAAGACGGTCCAAGCTCAATTGATCTGTGTCTCCGGTACGAGCGGCCGTTTACGTTGATAGGAGAGGACCATTTTCATCACATTCTTCACCGCATGGCATGTTATTCAGCTCCCTTTCATGGCGAGGATGGGAAGGTGATCATAGGAACGATCTCTTTAATGACGCACAGAGAGTTTGTTCACCCGCATTTGCATGCCTTGCTGTGCACGATGGCCGATTCCCTGGAACGGGAGATGGTTACCCGCAAACAGAACACGCAGCTGCAAACCTTGAATCAGGTGCTCCTCGGAACGAATCATTATGGCGTAATCATTACCGATGCAAAGGGTCAGATTCTGGAGATGAACGAAACCAGCTTAAGCCTGCTGTGCCCGGACGGCAGCGACCGAAACCGAACCCAGTATGTGGGTCGATCAGTATTCGGAATTAAGCCGATTGGCGAGTATTATGAGCGAGTGATACACCGGCAGCAAATCTGCATCGGAGAAGAGCTTTCGCTTGAGATTTCCGGAAACATGAATCACTATATACTTGATGTTCAGCCTGCTTATGACCGTGAGGGACAGCTCATGCGGGTGGTAGGTTTTCTTCGGGATATTACAGAGATGAAGCGTACGGAGGAAGTGCTGCGGAATACGGAAAAGCTGGTGTTTGCCGGTCAGGTTGCCGTAAGCATCGCTCATGAAGTGCGCAATCCTCTCACCACGGTGAAGGGAATGCTCCAGTTAGCGAATAAGGACGCCTGCCTTCGGCACTATGACCTGATTATGTCCGAGCTGGAGCGGGCTAATCTGATGGTAGGGGAATTTATGATTCTGGGCAAGCCCCAGGCTGCGGTTTTTAAGCTAGAGGACTGCGGTGAAATTCTGACAGAGGTGCTCCACTTGTTTGCCATTCAGGCGGAGCTTAGCGGGATCGACATGACCCAATGCATCGGGCAGCATGCAACGATTCTATGTGACCGGAATCAGATTAAGCAGGTATTTCTTAATATTCTGAAGAATGCGATGGAAGCCTTGCCGCATGGCGGGAACATTCACGTTCATCTGGATGTGCAGGAAGGATATCAACGCGTCATTTTTACGGATAACGGTTCCGGCATGACGGATGATGTGCTTCAGCGGATTGGGGAGCCTTTTCATACGACCAAGCCGGACGGCAATGGCCTTGGTATTATGATCGTCCACCGGATCATGGAGAGCCACAATGGCCGGATTGTCATCCGGAGCGAGGAAGAGCGGGGAACATCAGTCGAAATAAGTCTGCCGATCTCGAGTCAGAGCCCGTCCAGTTAAGCTGATTAACGATTAAGGTTATGCAGAATTATGCGGATCAACAGAAACAGCGCTGTGTACGCCCCAGTCCTTAGAACTCAAGGACAGGGTGCGTCAGCGCTGTTTGTTGTATGATGGAGTACTTAATCATTATTCCCAGTAACGGGACATGATGTCCGTAGCCCATTCGGGCTGCTTGGTCTTCGTCTTCGGCAAAAATTCCTCCATGACAGGTTTGATATCAACGACGGGAGTCCCGTCAATGGCATCCAGCCCTTTAACGAAAACAGACCTGCCCTCTCTGCTTACCAACTCCACTATGGTGGCTCCTAACTTGTTGGGGCGGTTCTTACCGCGCTGGGCGAAGATACCGACCTTGGGAAAGCTCGGATTATTTCGCGGATGTCTCGCCGCGTATTGGATGCTGTCGTCCTGGACGAGATGGAATACATAGATGATTTCAAGGTGGCTGAATGTTTCAATCCCATCCAGGGAGCTTTCATCCCATTCTTCGCCCAGCTTGATCTCCGAGATGATATCCCCCCAGTAATCATCTTGAATGGCCTTTCTTTCGTTATGGATCGTTCCGATTGCCTGTATCGTATACATGCACTTACCTCCCTCAGGTTTATCGTTCCTTCATATAAACTTCCGGCGTTTTACCGATCACCGCTTTAAAATCCCGGATAAAATGCGACTGGTCGTAATAACCCATGTCCATGGCTAGCTCTAGCACATCCTGATGATCAAGGCCTTCAAGCATCTCGGCGACATTCTGCAGCCGGTACAGGCGAATCACCCATTTAGGGCTTACCCCGACGTATTGCTTGAACAGGCGCTGAAGTGATCTTGGGCTCATCTGGAACCATTCGCAAACCTGCTCGACCCGAATGATGTCCCGGTTGTGATGAATCCGATCAATGATGGTATGAATCCGTTCGATCTGTTCGTCTTCTTCGGGAAGAACGCGGCGAATAAGCTCCTCCATGTACCTAACCTTTTGCTCCGGTTCCTCTGCGGTCAATAGCTGCTGCTCCAGCGTATGGGGCTCGACTTGGAGAATCTCCATGATCCCTATGGAAGAATCCGTCAGACGGTCCATGGACGTGTTTACGAACGGATAGAACCCGCCGGGTCTGAACTTGATCCCGAATACTTGCCCCCTGCCCTCCAGATGGTGGGAATGCCTGGTACTGGATACGCCGTAAAAAGCGGTTCGATGGGGCTGAACAACCAAGTTGGCGCAGGGATTAGGAACAACATCCTGCAGATGAGGCTCCTGATCGGTTAAATCCCAATGAATGATCCAGTAATGCTTGATGAAATAGGAAAGGTCCCTGGATGGGGGAACTCGCAGGAGCTGGAACTTCTCTCCGGCTCTTTTCATGTTCAAAATGCCGAGGCTGGACTGATGAGGATGCTGAATCATGGACACATAAACACCTCCGATAATCCGTTACAGGCCTGGATCGATGGACCACTGGCCCTCACACAGGACTAGAGCCTGAAGTGATTCTACAGGTTGCAGCCTGTCGCATTTTTACAATACTTGGATCGCAGCTGCTTGATAACATCATCATATCACAGGAGGACAAGCCGGTCTTACTGCGTATTTCATGGATGGTAGGAGGAAACTACAATGGAGCCGTTACATTATGAGTTTTATATCGGTGCTTCGCCGGAGAAGGTATGGGATGTCTTAACTTTGCCGGAGGGAACTCGGGCCACCTTTTTCGGGAGCGAGCTGAGATCTTCATTTGAAATCGGGGAGCCTTACGCTTATGTGGGTCCGGGGAATGACGGAGAGGAGACGGTTCATGTCTATGGGAAGGTTCTGGCTTATGAGCCGCAGAAGAGGCTGAGTCTGTCCGAACATCCGGGTCCGTCGTATTACGCGAATCATGAGGAGCTGGAGTCTCGGATTACGTTCACCCTCGAGCCGGTAGGGAATTGTACCAAGCTGACGCTCGTCAATGATCAGTACACGCCGGATCATCCGTCCCGCGCCAAGGCTGCGGACAGCTGGTGGATGGTCATGAGCATTCTGAAGTCTTATGCGGAGACGGGGGAGACCCTGGATCTGGGCTGGTAGCCTCATGGTGAATCATCGGCATATGGTCGATAGCATCCAAGCATGCCCGGACCGCGCACCGTGCGCATGATTTATGGATTCGTTATATATTAAAGAAAGCCTATTAAAGAGTAAACTGTACCCTTTGTAAAGGACAAATGTAAAAAAGGCTACGCTGCCCTGAGAAGATGATCCCTGTATTGAATGGGGGTCATCTTCTTTATGTTCCATTGATATCTGTAGTG
>NZ_JAGGRD010000011.1:0-82916 GCF_018613005.1 Paenibacillus sp. ISL-20 | reverse complement strand
AGTTACTATCCCCGCTGGGGATGAAGTTCTTTGTAAATAGCAAGCAAACTACTTAGACCGATTTCTTCAAACCATGTATTCGGCATGACATACTGGGCGTAAGTGGAATGTGAGCTTCTCCACGCTGTCATTCGAAGGCCGGGTAACTCTTTACTATCCCATCCTCGTCTTCGCATTTCGCGATGGAGTTTTCTCACTTTCCTCCAACTTCGTAGCTGTACAGAGCGGAGCCGCCTTCTTATCCACGCATCAAGGTCCCGAAATCGGTTCCTCACATCACCCGTTCCAAAGTATCTTCCCCATCCCCGCAAGTACGGGTTGAGCACCTTCTTAACCAGTCTTTTCACATCGACTGTTTGGTTCCTCCTCGTGATCGTTTTCACCCGTTCTTTAAATTTCGTCATCGCTTTTGCTGAAGGAGTCATCCTTTTGCCTGGCTTAAACTCATGCCCGAGGAACACAAATGATTCTCTCTTACTATTTACGATTTTCGTCTTCTCCGGGTGAACCGTTAGTCCCATTTCTCTTTCAAGCAACCGGACGACCGACTTCAACACGCGTTCGGCCCCTTTTTGCGTTTTGCAACAGATGACAAAGTCATCTGCGTATCGGGTTAGTCGATGCCCTCGTTCACTCATCCTTTCATCGAGTGGGTGAAGGTAGATGTTGGCTAATAAGGGACTAATCACGCCGCCCTGTGGTGTCCCATGCTCATTTATCTGGAAACTGCCGTCTTCTAGCACACCTGCTTTCAGGAATTTCTTTAACAGCTCCAGTACGCTTCCGTCAACAACCGTTTCTTTCACCATTCCGATCAGCTTTTCGTGAGGAATCGTGTCAAAGTATGATTTAAGATCCGCATCTATGACATAGCGAAATCCGCTTTCCAGATCTTGCCGAATTTTCTCTAACGCCATGTGAGCACTTCTCCCAGGTCGGAATCCATAGCTACAGTCCATAAACTTCGCTTCAAAGATGGGTTCCAGTATGCGTTTTGCCGCCGCTTGAACGACTCGGTCTCCCACGGTAGGTATCCCTAAGGGTCTTTGCGTGCCGTCTGCTTTCGGAATATAGACGCGTCTGACCGGCTTTGGCCGATACGTTTTACTTTTGAGCGCCTGCTCAAGCACTTCTAGATGGTGTTCGAGCTTAGATTCAAATGCCTTTAGGGTCATTTGATCGATTCCTGCCGCGCCTCGGTTTCGCTTCACCTCTTTAAAGGCTTCCTCCAGGTTTGGTTTTGCCCAGATCTTGTCGATTAGGCTGTACCATTTTCGTTCTTCTTGCTTCTTTACTCCTTCACGTGAGTCATTGTTTTGCTCTTGTTCCCCCATGCTCGTTCCCCTTCCCTTCCAGTTTCACGGTTTGTAGCCTTTCAGCAATCTCCGATTCGCTGTCGGTACTCGCCCCAGACGGCTTCTCCTTTTGTTCATTCCCCGGTTCTTCGCACTTCATGGCTCACCGGCTCCTGCCTGGCACATGGCTTTACGCAATAACTCTTCTTTCCTGGTTTCGGGCTTCACACAAGTCTTCGCCTTTTGGGTCGAAGCTTGTATCGGCGATCTAAAAAAAAAACGCCGATTCACTTGCCTTTGCGGCCTTTCTGGCAAGCTTTTTCGCTACTATCCCTACGTCTGACTTCTCACCATTCGTAGCCCTTCCCTTGACCGTCACGGTCTTGAAAAAAAAGGTTACCTCTTCCAGAGGAAACGATGAGATCTCCTTGGGTCACGACAACCGACTTTCCCCCGAATCCAGTTCCTCCTAACTTCCGAAGCCATTGGTGGTATGGGACATCCCCTTCTTTTGCAGGGTAATCCGACTTCGTCAGCCAACTTGGTATGCCGCCTGTTCCGGGTTTTGCCTTCGCATCCTCCGCACCTATTCTCACGAACTAAGCACTATGCGTTAACTATGCACTTCCGCCACCTCGCGGTATGCTGGAGACTTTCACTCCTTAGTCGGTTGCGCTGCCAAGCGCACAAAAGGCTATCCCATGTCACCTCTCTTGGCAACTATGGAATAGCCTTTTTGGATATTCAACATACGGTTATTTCTTTTTCAGTTTATTGGTTTTCCCCATCAAATATAACAGGTACGGCGCACCCAGAAGCGCGGTAACGATACCCGAAGGCAGTTCCTTCGGAATCATGACCACCCTCCCGATCCAGTCTGCCCCAGCCAGCAAAATTCCGCCGAGCAGCGCAGCGATGACCATCGATTGCCGATGGCGGGCCCCGACCAGCATCCTGGCGGCATGCGGCGCAAGCAGTCCGATAAAGCCGACAGAGCCGACATTGGCTGCGGCAATCGAAGCCAACAGCACCGCAATGATGGCGACGTACATCCGGGTATTCCGTACATGAAGGCCAAGACCGGTGGAGCTTTCTTCGCTGAACGTCAGCAGATCCACCTTCCGCCCGAGCCACGCAGCCAGAGGCAGCAGGATCAGAATGGCGGGAACAATCCGCTGGACCTCCGTCCAGCCCCGGTTATACGTGCTTCCCGCCATCCAGGATAATGCGGGCGCTACGTCGACCTTCGCATGAATGATCATCAGATTGATGATGGCAGAACCAAGCGCGGCAACTGCAATTCCAACCAGCGTAAGAATCGTCGGATGAAGTCCTCTTTTCCAGGACACCGCGTATACCAAAGCGGCTGCAGCCAACCCTCCGAGAACCGCTCCGACCGGTACCCAGCCAGCCGACAATTGCGGAAAACCTACCATCAGAAGCAGTGCGCCCGCACCGGCTCCGCTGGTCACTCCGATCACCTGGGGATCCCCCAGCGGATTCCGGACCGCATTCTGCAGAAGACTGCCGCTGACGGCCAGCGCCATGCCGGACAAGCCGGCTGTGAGCAGCCTCGGCAAGCGGAATTCCAGCAGAATCTGGCGATACATCGACTCGCCGCCTCCCGTAAGCACGGCCAGCACTTCCGTGAAGGGAATACGCAGACTGCCGCTCATCAGGCTGAATATCCATACCAGCGCCAGCAGCACGCTGAACAGTGTTACCAAGGCCGGATATGGTATCCGGCGCAGGCTCGTGCCCGCCATGGCTGATCCGCCGGAAGCCCCGCGCCCTCCGATCAACGAGCGGGATACCCGCATGGCAAGCCAGATGAGGCACGGGGCTCCGATCATGGCCGTAATGGCCCCGACCGGAAGCTCACCGTAGGCGTTTATGAACATCCTGGCCACCGTGTCGGCCCCGACAAGCAGAGCAGAGCCCCATAAGGCAGCCAGCGGAATTAACCCCACATGCCGGATCACGCCGGACAGGCGGACCAGATGAGGAGCGACCAACCCGATAAAGCCGATCGGACCGACCACGCTCACGGTCACGCAGGCCAGCACAATGGCTGCCCCCATCGCAAGCAAGCGGGTGGTGCCGACTTTTTGGCCAAGGGAACGTGCCGACTCTTCATTGAGGGTCAGAATGTCCCACTGGCGTACCGCTAAACACAGCACGATCAGCCCGCCAATGATCCACGGCCATGAAAAAGCTACGCCATCCCAGTCATTCTGAATTAGCGAGCCGGAGCCCCACAGAAAAATCCCCTGCGTCGTTTGCTGGTTCAGCAGCACAAGCGCACTCGTAACGGAGGATAAAACCAGAGTGACAATCATCCCGGACAATGCAATCCGCAAGGGGGAGCCCTGCGTTTTTCCCGCCAGCGCATAGACCGCTACAGCCGCCAGTGTTCCCCCTGCCACAGCCAAAGGAAGGGCATACTGATGCAGCAGTCCCGGCCAGAAGATCATCCCCGCCACGACGGCCAAATAAGCGCCGGCATTCACGCCAAGCGTTGTCTCCGATGCCAGCGGGTTGCGCGTGACGGTCTGCATGAGCACACCCGACACCGCCAAGGCGGCGCCTGATAATAGGCCCATCACTGTTCGAGGAAGGCGCACACTGCGGATGAGATGATGATCTGCAATATCCTGCGGAGACACCAAGGCCTGGACCACCGTTTTGACGGATATATCCGCTAGCCCTTGCGTCAAGCTGATAAACGTGAGAAATAACAGAGCCACAAGGCCTCCAACCAGCATCCATAACGGCTTCCAGCCCCTACCTGAGGAAACGGGTGGGGCTGGATGGATGCTCACCGGCGCGGAGCCTTGTGCCAGTTTCTTGCCGAGGCTCATTTTGTGAGCAGATCAGCTGTCTTCTGGGCCATGGTTTGGGCAGACAATGGGCCGCCGTATGGCCACATGTCACCGCCAAGTGCATACACGCGGTCTTCTTTAACAAAGTTCAGACCTTTCCATACCGGATTGTCCTTCAATTGGTTCTCGATGACGTTATCGCTATCCTGAATTATATGCAGGAAAGTCGCGTCCTGAAGGGCAGGCAATGCCTCTACGTCCCCAGTGGTAAATCCATATACCTCAAATTGATTAGGCTTATGGGCATTGGTTAACCCGATGTGCTCCAAAATTTTGACGGCCAGGGAATTGTCCGTCGAAATCCGGAACGTCACCGCATTCTGGTTACTGTACCCCATCGCCAGCACAAATGGTTTTTCCGTCATACCGGCAGCTTCAAGCTTGGCTTTGGCGTCGGCATAGGTTTGATCCAGGTCGCTAAGCACTTTTGCAGCTTCGTCTTTTTTGCCAAGCACGTCAGCAATCGTATTGAAGGTATTAACCATCTCTTCATATTGGTCCCCTTGTCCCTCAACCGGATAAGGATCGAATACCAATGTTGGCGCGATGCTGTTGTAAGTATCATAGCCAGCTTCAAGATTCGATTTCAAACCGATGATCAGGTCCGGCTTCAAGGAAGCGATAAGCTCGAGATTCGGCTCTTGACGAGTGCCGACATCGGTCACGTCCGAACCGATCTCCACCGGAATGTTTACCCATTGGTTCATCCCCTCAATATCTGCAATGCCGACGGGCTGAACGCCGAGCGCAAGGACATCCTCCGCGTAAAGCCATTCCAGTGCGACAATACGCTTAGGAACGCCAGTGATTTCCGTTTCGCCCAGGGCGTGCTTAATGGTTCGGGTCTCCGGCGTGGCCTCGGTGTTATCCCCACCTTGTGCGGCCCCTTGATCCGAATTCTGCGCTGCGGTAGAGCCGCCTCCATCACTGGATGCCGCGCCTCCGCCACAACCGGCTAAAACCAATGCAAATATCAATACGATAAACACGAGACCCTTCATACTGCGCATTGAATTTCTCCCCCTCATATCCTCTATGTATTGTAGATATTGTTTACTAATAATAATTATTGAGAACAATTATCATTATCAACACTCAGCACAATGATAATTATTCTCATTAAGATTGTCAATAGAATTTATGAAGATTGTCTGAACTATTCATTCAGTCTGGTGCCTTATATCCGCTTTAACAAAACAACCGAAAAGAGAGGGATCTGCATGCGTGACAAAACCCCCACTCCGGCTGCAGAGAGCGACTTTCCCGTTAAAGCCGGCAAACCTGCACGGCAAGCCCTTATCGTTGCAGGCTATCATCAGCTTGCCGACCTCACCCAAGCATCCGAGAAAGAACTGCTGGCGCTTCACGGGGTAGGGCCCAAAGCGATCAGAATACTGCGCGAAGCTCTTGCCGAGAAGGGCCTTTCCTTCAAAGAATAAATAAACACGATAGGTCTCCAAAGGCCATAAAGGCCAGGGATCTATCGTGTTTGTTTTTTTCCCATACAGCACACCAATCTTGGATTGGTGCGCTCATTGATGTTCCATATCATCTTTGACAATGGGACTTCGACTATATGATGTTATAGCGTTTCAATATATCTTCGATGACGGTTCCGGAAACTTTTTTCAAAGCCTGCTTTTCCAATAAGTTCATGATCAACGGAAGCTTCAAATCGGTTAGTTTTTTACCATCCATCATTTTGGAAGTAGAGTCCAGCAGTACACGGACATCGTAGCAGGAGCCGAACACTTCGGGTACGCCGCGGTCTACGTTTAATAAGGTATACACAGCCTCCATAGCCGTTCTAACCGAATATTCGGTTGTAAATACGGTGTCGCGAACCGTGTCGGCAAACTGTCCGATAAACGCGAAGTTGACGCAACCATCCGGAACTACTTTTGGCCGGTCTCCTTCTGTTCTCGGCATGAAGAATGCCGTAATGTAAGGCATCATGGTCGGGATGCAGCGGGCAGAGTTGGCAGCCATGTCAGCAATTTCATGCTCCGGCACACCCAGATGGTACAGCCACTCCATCGTAATTTCCTCGCCGGTACATTCTCTCATCGGCTTCTTGACGTAATCGCCCGGAACATCGGTGAATAATCCATATACCCATACCACAAGCTGATCTTTCGGCTGCTCTTTGAAATGCGGTTGACGATTTAAAGTGTAACTCATGAGCCACTTGGAATCCTTTACGGACACGATGCCGCCGGTAACGACCTTTCCGCTGAACGGGTCGCGCTGACAAACTTTTTCAATATAGGGCGGGATTCTGTCATCAAGTGTCGTAACGGTTGCCGATTCCCAGTTCGTCGCTTCCGTATTCGTGCAGAATTTATCGGGGCGCCCAAAGGATGGATCCTGCTTGGCGATATTTCTCCAAAGCTCCCAGCAGCCGCCTGCGGAACGATTGAATTCAGCCGCACGATGATGGTCGCCCGAAGAAGAATTTTCCGTGCAGCTGCCATTTGTCACAAACACCAAATCATCTTCCGTTAAATCGATATATTCCTCATTGCCAGCACGGCGACATACCATTTGCTTGGCAACCTTCTTATTACCTTGAATATCAAATACTACATTCGTGACCGTTGTATCATATTGGAAATGAACGCCATGCGACTGCAAGTATTTCATCATTGGCAGAATCAATGACTCATATTGATTATATTTCGTAAATTTTAACGCCGAAAAATCAGGCAGTCCGCCAATATGGTGAATGAATCTTTGAATGTAAAGCTTCATCTCCAAAGCGCTGTGCCAATCTTCAAAGGCAAACATCGTTCTCCAGTAAAGCCAGAAATTCGAGGCAAAGAAATCCTCCGTGAATACATCGGTAATTTGCTTATCATACAAATCTTCGTTTCGAGTAAAGAATAACTTCACGATTTCCAGCGAAGCTTTTTCACTCAGAGCAAATTTTCCATCCGTATGGGCATCCTCGCCTCGGTTAACCGTGGCTCTCATTAGAGAATAGTTCGGATCTTTCTTGTTCAGCCAGTAAAACTCATCCAAAACCGATGCGTCTTCAATTTCAAGAGACGGAATAGTACGGAACAAATCCCACAAGCATTCAAAATGATCTTCCATTTCCCGTCCACCGCGAATAATAAAACCTTTATCGCTGTCATGAATTCCGTCGCAGGCACCTCCGGGAAGACTAAGCTCCTCCAGAATGTGAACCCGCTCTCCCTTCATTTGGCCGTCGCGCACAAGGAAGCACGCAGCTGCCAGAGAGCCTAAACCGGCTCCAACCAGATATGCTGATTTTTTGTCGACATCGACCGGTTTTTCCGGACGGGCAAACGCTTCATAATTACCATTGCTATAATACATTCCAGTCACCTCCGAATTGATTCTAGCAACTACATCATAAGAGAATATTCGGAGGTCTCCTATAGACAATGTCCGCCTAATGTCGAAACTTTCGACAAAAGCCTAATATTGTCTAATAATCGTGGTGCGATTTAAACTTTTCAAGCGCGAAAAAAATATCCCCTTGAATCAAAATGCTTAGCCGGTCCACAATCGCAGCGGGCTCTTCCTTCATCCCTTTAGCAATCCAATCCAGCATCAGCCCTACAAACGCATATTTATAAAAGTCAGCGATAAACGACTTATCATCATCCCTGATCGACATCGTAACAGCCTTTTCCTCAATAACCCCTATCAAAAGACTATAGGTTACGTTAAATAGATACCTTTCCAGCTGCTCTCGTTTAATCGAATGATAGACACTCGTCACAAACGCCTTGTTTTTCAGCACATACTCAAATATTTGCAATAGGCCCTGCTGCCACGTGTCATACGTTTTCTTGCCATCCAACGCTATGGTAGCCTCGCTTGTGCAAATCCACTCCACAAGATCATAAATATCCTTGAAATGATAATAAAACGTTTGGCGATTTACTTCGCAATCCTCAACAATATCAATAACGGTTATCTTATCAAGCGTTTTTTTCTCAAGCATTTTTTTTAGCGATAGGGCAAGCGCCTTTTTTGTTGTTTGTGCCATAAAACCCCTCCAATCAATAGCGTAATCATCCACACAGGCAATTATCAGATTATATATCTTCATTATAAAGGAACTCAACGCGAAAAAGCGGTATCCTTATGAGGCAAAATAAATGGGAAACACGCAGGAAGTCAAGAGATCGTAGCCCGGTGGCATCGGAATAAATAAAACCCAATACACATTGTGAAATAATTCACCACATAATTGATTGCTCTATATTACAATGAAGTGGACCTGACGAGGCTGACCGGAGGGAGGCAACCGGGGAAGAGCTGAGATTCGAAGAGTAAAGGTCACGCTCACGTTCCCTTTCGCTTCTCGCTTTCCTACGTTACGACCTCCTTTTTCGTTTGGCTCTTTATGGTCAACTAAATAGATATAGAGAAAATGGAGGGTTACACAGTGAAAAGGAAGTTTGCAGCAACGCTTATACTCATTCTCTCTTTCATGCTTGCTATCGCGGGATGCGGCAGCGGGAACCAGGATCAGAGTCAGGACAACACGAAAAAAGAAGAAGACCAAGAAACAGCCGTTTCGGGTGCGTCCCAAACCGGTTATACGCCGATCGATCAGCTCAAAGAAAAGTATGATATCATCATCGTCGGTGCAGGCGGAGCCGGTATGTCTGCTGCCCTTGAGGCAAAAGATAAAGGCATGAACCCGGTTATTTTTGAAAAAATGCCGATTGCCGGCGGGAATACCATAAAATCATCTTCGGGCATGAATGCTTCCGAAACCAAGTTCCAACAAGAACAGGGCATTAAAGACAACAACGATTTATTTTATGAAGAGACTTTAAAGGGCGGTCATGGAACCAACGACAAAGACATGCTTCGTTTCTTCGTTGACCATTCGGCAAGCGCGATCGATTGGCTGGATTCCATCGGGATTCGGTTGAACAATATCACCATTACGGGCGGCATGAACGAAAAGCGCACGCATCGTCCTGAGGACGGCTCGGCGGTAGGACAATACCTTGTCAACGGACTGGTAAAAAATGTCCAAGAACAAGAAATTCCGCTATTCATCAATGCCAAGGTAACGGATATTACAGAAAAAGACGGCAAGGTAAACGGCGTCAAAGTCATCTTCAACGAGAATGATGAGAAAAACATTGCAGCAGATGCCGTCGTTGTGACAACGGGCGGTTTCGGAGCCAATATGGACATGATCTCCGAAGTTCGGTCCGATCTGAAAGGTTACGTGACCACCAACCAGGAAGGCAGCACCGGTGACGGCATCACCATGATTGAAAAGCTCGGCGGTACAACGGTCGATATGGATCAAATCCAGGTTCACCCTACGGTGCAGCAGGAGAAATCTTATCTCATCGGGGAAGCCGTTCGGGGAGAAGGAGCCATCCTCGTGACCAGCCAAGGCCAACGTTTCACAAACGAGCTGGATACTCGGGACAACGTCACCGCCGCCATCAATAAGCTTCCTGAAAAATCGGCTTATCTTGTGTTCGATTCCGGGGTAAAATCCCGTGTCAAAGCGATTCAGCAATATGAGAAAATGGGCTTTGTCATTCACGGTGATTCGATCGAGGCTTTGGCCAAAGAAATGGGCGTTCCAGCTGATCAGCTTAAAGCCACACTGGATACATGGAACAGCGCGGTGAAGAACAATGAAGATACCGAATTCAACAGAACGACAGGCATGGATAACGACTTGTCCGGAGCGCCATACCATGCCATCCAAATCGCCCCCGGTATTCACTACACCATGGGCGGCGTAAAAATCAACACGAACACGGAAGTTTTGGATAAAGACGGCACGCCTATTCCAGGATTGTTTGCAGCCGGTGAACTAACAGGCGGATTGCACGGACAAAACCGGATCGGTGGCAACTCTGTTGCCGAGATCATTATTTTCGGCCGCCAAGCTGGCATCAAATCAGCTGAATTTGTGGGAGCACGGTAAGCTGTAGTCTGCATCCTTCATATGGCAAAACAACAAATGCTTGGTTTCGTCAGGATCCTCCAGTAGTCATCATTTTCAAAAACCATATTTACATTTCTATAAAAATAGATATAATAGGCATATGGATACCTTACAAACCATCAAAGCACTATCGAACGAGTCCCGGTTTAAAATCCTGGAGTGGCTGAAGCATCCGGAAGAACATTTTGATCCGCAGGATCACATGCCTTCTAAATGTGATTTTCAGGGCGGTATCTGCGTGGGCTCCATTTCGGATAAAACAGGACTCGCCCAGTCGGTCGTTTCTGGCTACTTGGTAAAATTGCAAAAGGCCGGTCTGCTGGAATCCCATCGAGCGGGCCAGTGGACATATTACAGACGTAATGAGGAGGGCATTCAGCGTTTTATCGAACAACTCAAGGAAGAGCTTTAGGCTTAAAAAGCAAATGCAAATTGAAGATTAAGCTTAAAAGCTCTTTCTTTTTATCATATATATCTATTTTTATGAAAATACAGAAAAGCATATTAAACATATTGGAGGATTCCATACATGACCAACCAAAATCAAAATGTCCGATCTACAGCATCCCTATTCGAGCCATTTACCATCGGTAACCTTACTCTTTCGTCCCGCGTGGTGATGGCCCCTATGACACGCGGGTTCTCCCCTAACGGTGTTCCAGGCCCGGATGTGGCCGCTTACTACCGCCGGCGTGCGGAGAATGGCGTCGGATTGATCATTACCGAAGGAACACTGATTAACCACCCAGCGGCTACCGATAGCCCCAATGTGCCTAACTTCCATGGTGAAGCCGCATTGAACGGCTGGGCCGAGGTGGTCCGTCAGGTCCATGAAGTCGGCGGTAAGATCATGCCGCAAATTTGGCATATCGGCATGACTAGACCAATAGGTGCCGAGCCAAATCCGGAGGCACTTCCGATCGGACCATCCGGACTTGACCTGGACGGCAACGTCGTCACGAAGCCGATGACCAAGGATGAAATCGAGCAGGTCATTCAAGCTTATGCCGATGCAGCCGCGAATGCCAAGCGCATTGGCTTTGACGGAGTAGAAATCCATGGTGCCCACGGATACCTGATCGACCAATTCCTCTGGGAAAAAACGAACCAACGTACCGATGAATACGGAGGTGACATGCTGAAGCGCGCCCGCTTTGCGGTCGAAGTGGTGAAAGCCGTACGTAAGGCGGTGGGTCCGGACTTCCCTGTTGCTATCCGCTTATCCCAATGGAAGACGACCCAATATGAAGCAAAGCTGGCGGATACGCCTGAAAAGCTGGATCAGTTGTTAACCGCGCTGTCTGACGCTGGAGTCGATATATTCCACTGCTCGACCCGCCGCTTCTGGGAGCCTGAATTCGAAGGTTCTGACCTGAACTTTGCTGGATGGGCCAAGAAACTGACTGGGAAAACGGTCATCACCGTTGGTTCTGTCGGCTTGGATGAAGTGTTTACCAGCCTCTTCACCCAAGGTAAGGGTGCCGGCCAGAAGGACCTTGAGGAGCTGCTGAACCGCCTTGAGGAGCATGAATTTGACCTGGTTGCCGTAGGCCGTGCCCTGCTGGCTGATCCAGAGTGGGCTGCCAAGGTTCGAGACGGACGTTTCGACGAGTTGGCACCATTCACGCCGGATTCCTTGAAAACTCTGGTTTAATTCGATTTTAGTCCTCCCCCCCTGGACTTAAAGTCGCATTGAATCTTTAAATATAAGAAAAACGTCTATCGACGTACTTTCACAGTAGACAGACCGCATTTAGCGGAAGTTTTCCTTGCGAGATAAGGATGCTAAGCCTCGGATGTTTATACTTTCTTATCTCTTAAATCAAAAACCGGAAGAAGACTTCAGTCTCTTCCGGTTTTTTGCTGTATAATAACCTGCTCTTACCGCTGACTTGGACAACAGGCCGCTAATGGGACGGCCGCAGACAGTTCAATTCAACGAACCTTTCTCGAAGAATCAACGTAGCGAATGTACCGACAGAAATAATGATGGTTGAGATACAGCACTGCTGATGGCCTCGCACCAGCTTCATCCATATTGTTCCCTGCTATTCGTCCTGCAAGGCAGCTTGACGCTTGTAATGATCCTCGATTACCATGCAAGCCATCGCTTCGATCACGGGTACGACGCGGGGACAGATGCATGGATCGTGCCTGCCGATCGTCGCAATCTCCCGTTCGTTGCCGTCCACATCGACAGTCTGTTGAGGGATAGAAATGGATGAAGTCGGCTTTACGACGACTCGAAACACGATGTCCGCCCCAGTGCTGATACCACCGATGATCCCGCCGGCATGGTTCGTCCGGAACCCTCCTGCGTCCATCTGATCGTTGTGTTCGCTTCCCCGCATAGAGGCCGCTTGGAAGCCCGTCCCGAATTCAATGCCCTTAATCGCGCCAACAGACAACATAGCCTTCGCCAATTCGGCGTCAAGCTTGTCGAATACGGGTTCGCCCAGTCCCGCGGCAATGCCGCTAATTCGGCATTCGACAATCCCCCCGCAGCTGTCGCCCTCTTCGGCCAGTCGTTCGATCCTCTCGATCATGCGAACGGCTGCTTCAGGATCGCACGCACGAACGGCATTTTGTTCGATAGCATCGGCGTCGAATTGCTCGCATCGGATACCGCCAATCTCCGTCGTATAAGCCAGGATGGAAACGCCCCGACGTTCCAAAAGCTTGCGCGCCACTGCTCCGGCAGCCACTCGCGCAGCCGTCTCCCTTCCCGAAGCTCTTCCGCTGCCGCGATAGTCGCGGATCTTGTATTTCTTTTCATACGTGAAATCCGCATGCCCGGGCCGGTAGGCCGATTTGATTGTGTCGTATGCCGACGGGCGCATGTCGGTGTTGTTAAGCATGATGCACAGTGGCGTCCCCGTCGTTCGCCCCTCGAAAAGACCGGATAAAATTCGTATCTTATCGTATTCCTTGCGAGGAGTTGTAACTGAGGATTGCCCTGGCCTTCTTCGATCCATCTGAATCTGAATGTAGGCCTCGTCCAGCTCAACGCCCGGTGTGACGCCTTCCAAAATGACGCCCACTGCTTCTCCGTGTGACTCCCCGAACGTAGTCATTTTTAACCGCTCTCCAAACGTACTCCCTGCCATGTCCATACCTCCCGAATACTTTCGATTCCTTCTCCTTCAGTTTAGAGGTATATTTGAAATAAATGAAATCGCAATATCGAAGAGTTCCCATAGAGAGGATTGATGACAAATGATCGCAAACACGGAATGGTATCGAGTGTTCCTGCATGCCGCAGAGACTTCCAATCTGACGAAAGCTGCGCAAAACCTCCATATGACACAGCCTTCGGTGAGTTACGCCATCAAGCAGTTGGAAGAAGCCCTCGGTGTGGGGCTGTTCGACCGGTTATCCAAGGGTGTCCGCTTAACGCAAGAAGGTCAGGCCTTGTATCAGCATGTAAGGCAAGCATTCGATGAACTTGATTCAGCCGAGCGCCGCTTGAAAAGGCTACAGCAGTTCAGCGAAGGCAGGCTGAGGATTGGCGCGAACGGGGCAATCCTCAAGGACTTTCTCCTCGCCTTGCTCGACCGATTCCATGTCCGCTATCCCGACATCCGTATTCAGCTGTCACAGGAGCGGACAAGCAGCATTTTGGAGCGCTTAAAGAAAGGCTCATTGGATCTCGGCTTTGTTCACCTGCCCGTATCGGATGAAGAGATCAAGATCATCGACTCGCATGACTCCCCTTATTGCGCTGTGATCGGAACGGCCTTCGCAGAATGGGCGCGAGAGCCCCTTCGGACAGAACAGTTGGCGGAGCTCCCCCTCTTAATGCTATCCCCCGGCAGCTCGACGCGCTCCTTCATCGAAGGGTGGTTCCGGTCACAAGGAGTGGAAGTGGAAGCCGACTTCGAGTTGAACAGCCTGGACATGTTAGCGGAATTTGCCGAGCGCGGTTATGGAACAGCATTCTTGCCACGAGCCTTTGTCGCGTCTCGCATCTCGGACGGTTCCTTGCTAGAGCTTCGAACAGAAACGCCGTTACCGGATCGATATATTGGTGTCGCTGTTCGGAAGCAGGTGTCGCCCTCGCTGGCTGCAGGGGCATTTTTGGAGATGCTGCAGCAGAATTGACATTTTTTCGTCAAAAGGAGATTAGCATCATCAACACTTATGAATATATGTTCTTGCCTACAGCAAACCACCTTTATGATCCTTTTCGGTGACCTCTTACTAAGCGGTTATTTCAAGACGGACCGAAATGCCAATTATCCCCCTCCCACACCCAAAAGCCCAGCTCATGTAACCTAACATGAGCTGGGCTTTTTAACATGAGCTGGGCTTTCTTTGCACTCCTACGAGATGCCCCCAAGGGGCTGCACACCTCCATCCTGCTCAGGTGCGTATATCGGTGGAGGAGCAACGCGTTCGCCTTTAAAATCGGGAAGCCTCCCTAAGCCGATTCCATTCCAGCTTCCCGATTTTAACAGCGACCGGAGCCGATAAACGTACCGCCCCACGGCACGATAATAGAGTGTGCAGCCCTTCCCTTTCTCCCCCTCCCACACCCAAAAGCCCAGCTCATGTAACCTAACATGAGCTGGGCTTTCTTTGCACTCCTACGAGATGCCCCCAAGGGGCTGCACACCTCCATCCTGCTCAGGTGCGTATATCGGTGGAGGAGCAACGCGTTCGCCTTTAAAATCGGGAAGCCTCCTTAAGCCGATTCCATTCCAGCTTCCCGATTTTAACAGCGACCGGAACCGATATACGCACCGCCCCACAGCACGATAATAGAGTGTGCAGCCTCTCCCTCCCCCCCGCGACATACTCAAATAAATGCAAAAAAGCCCAGCTCCCTCAAAAGCAGGAGCTGGGCTTTCTCTTATTTCAATTATTTGCGCTTCAAGTTGTAGAACGACTTCAAGCCGTTGTATTGAGCAAGTTCACCCAATTGATCTTCGATGCGAAGCAATTGGTTGTATTTTGCCACACGGTCTGTACGTGAAGGGGCACCCGTTTTGATCTGACCCGCGTTCGTAGCTACTGCGATATCAGCGATCGTGCTGTCCTCGGACTCACCGGAACGGTGGGAGATGACAGCCGTGTATCCTGCGCGTTTTGCCATTTCGATCGCATCGAACGTTTCAGTCAATGTACCGATTTGGTTTACTTTGATCAGGATGGAGTTACCAATGCCTTCGTTAATACCTTTTTCAAGACGCTCGGTGTTTGTAACGAACAGGTCGTCACCCACGAGTTGAATTTTGTTACCCAATTTCTCGGTGAGTAATTTCCAACCTTCCCAATCGTCCTCGGAGCATCCGTCTTCGATGGTTACGATTGGGTATTTGTCTACCCAAGAAGCGAGCAAGTCCACGAATTCTGCTGGTGTGAAGGATTTGCCTTCGCCTTCCAGAACATACTTGCCATCTTTGAAGAACTCAGTGGAAGCTACGTCCATACCCAGCAATACATCTTCACCTGGCTTGTAGCCGGCTTTTTCGATCGCTTCGATGATGGAAGACAATGCATCTTCGTTAGACGTGAAGTTAGGAGCGAAACCACCCTCGTCACCAACCGCTGTGTTCAGGCCTTTGCCTTTCAGAACGGATTTCAGGTTGTGGAAGATTTCAGCGCCCATGCGAAGCGCTTCTTTGAAGCTAGGTGCGCCAACAGGCAATACCATGAACTCTTGAACGTCAACGTTGTTGTCCGCGTGAGCGCCACCGTTAACGATGTTCATCATAGGTACTGGAAGTTGTTTGGCGTTGAATCCACCAAGGTAAACATACAGTGGAATATCCAATGCATCCGCAGCAGCGCGAGCTACAGCCATGGATACGGCTAGGATTGCGTTCGCACCCAATTTGCCTTTGTTCGGCGTACCGTCCAAATCGATCATCAGCTTGTCGATGCTGAGCTGATCCAGAGCGTCCATGCCGATCACTTCAGGAGCAATGATTTCGTTCACGTTCTCAACAGCTTTCAGAACGCCTTTGCCCAGGTAACGGGATTTGTCGTCGTCGCGAAGCTCAACGGCTTCGTGAATGCCAGTGGAAGCACCGGATGGAACGATCGCGCGACCGATTGCACCGGATTCCAGGTATACTTCAACCTCTACGGTTGGATTACCGCGGGAGTCAAGGACTTCGATTGCATATACATCAGAAATAATAGTCATGTGTATAGTCTCCTTTTAATGTTATGTTTATGTTCTATTATGAACCACTTATTTACGTGCTGCAATCATGGAGGTTCCAGTCATTTCGTTCGGCTTCGGCAGGCCCATCAGGTCGAGAATGGTTGGCGCGATGTCGGCGAGAATACCACCTTCACGCAGCGTTACATTCTCATCCGTTACGATGAACGGAACCGGGTTCGTGGTATGGGCGGTGAATGGACGTCCATTCTCGTCAAATACCATGTCCGCATTTCCGTGGTCAGCGGTGATCAGAACAACCCCGCCTTTTGCCAAAACAGCCTCAACAACCTTACCGACACACTCATCCGTAGTCTCAACGGCTTTAATGGTCGGCTCCAGCATACCGGAATGGCCTACCATGTCCGGGTTCGCGAAGTTCAAGATAATCGCATCATGCTTATCCGCTTCGATCTCTCTCACGCAAGCATCCGCCACTTCATATGCGCTCATCTCCGGCTTCAGATCGTAGGTCGCCACTTTTGGCGAGTTAATCAGTACACGTGTTTCGCCTGGAAGCTCAACATCGCGTCCACCGCTGAAGAAGAACGTGACGTGCGGATACTTTTCGGTTTCCGCAATACGAAGCTGCTTCTTGTTGTGCTGAACCAGCACTTCACCCAGCGTGTTGTCGAGATTCTTCGGTTTGTAGGCGACGAAACCTTCCACCGTCTCGCTGAACAGCGTCAGGCAGACAAAATGCAAGTTTTGCGGGAACTTCGGTCCACGTTCAAAGCCACGGAAATCATTATTCGTAAACACCTGGGACAGCTGAATCGCACGGTCAGGACGGTAATTCAGGAAGATAACAGAGTCTCCGCTCTCCACCAGACTAACCGGCTCGCCTTCACCATTGACCATCACGGTCGGTTCTACGAATTCATCATAAACCGATTTCTCGTAAGATTCAGTGATGGCTTTGAGTGGATCCGTATATTTAGGTCCCTCGCCATACACCATGGCACGGTAAGCTTTCTCGACACGATCCCAACGCTTGTCGCGGTCCATCGCATAATAACGACCGGACAGCGTAGCGATTTGGCCAACGCCGACTTCTTCAATCTTCGCAATCAGATCCTTAACGAACTGCTTGCCGCTGTCCGGTGCCACGTCGCGTCCATCCATGAAGCCATGGATGTATACGTCATGAAAATCTTCCTTCTTGCAAAGATCCAGCATGGCGAACATATGCTCAATATGACTGTGAACGCCGCCGTCAGATACCAGCCCGTACAAATGCAGCTTCTTGTTGTTGTTCTTGGCAGCGCGAACGGCTTCCACCAATGTTTCGTTCTCGAAGAATTCTCCTTCACGAATCGACTTCGTGATACGAGTCAAATCTTGATACACAATCCGGCCTGCGCCGATGTTCAAGTGACCCACTTCGGAGTTCCCCATTTGACCTTCCGGCAAGCCTACGGCTTCGCCGCAAGCGGTCAACGTGGTGTTCGGGTACTGCTTCAAATAGCGGTCGTAGTTAGGCTTGTTCGCTTGTGCGACCGCATTGCCCACCTCGGTGTTGCGAAGACCGAAACCATCCATGATGATCAGAGCTACAGGTTTTGGAGCAGACATTTACTTCGCCCCCTCAACGAGTGCGGTGTAGGAAGCCGGTTGTAGACTTGCACCACCAACGAGCGCGCCGTCGATATCACTTTGTCCCATATACTCCGCTACATTTTCAGGCTTCACGCTACCGCCGTATTGAATGCGAACTTGGTCTGCAACGGTTTCGCCATACAGCCCTTTAACGAGTTCACGGATGTATGCGATAACTTCGTTCGCGTCCTCTGCCGTAGAGGATTTGCCCGTTCCGATCGCCCAGATTGGCTCATAAGCAATGACAACATGAATCGCTTGATCAGCCGGAACACCTGCGAACGCAGCTTCTGTTTGTACTTTGCACACGTCTTTGGTTTGGCCAGCTTCGCGTTCTTCCAGCTTTTCGCCAACGCATACGATCGGAAGAAGACCATGACGGAATGCCGCATGTACCTTTTTGTTCACGATCTCATCCGTTTCAGCAAAATACTGACGACGCTCGGAATGTCCAATAATGACATAGTCCACGCCCAGATCTTTCAGCATCAAACCGCTGATTTCACCAGTAAAGGCGCCACTATCTTCAAAATGGAGATTTTGTGCACCGATTTTGATGTTCGTGCCCTTTGCTGCTTCAACCAATGCAGGAAGATTGGTAAATGGCGCGCAGATCACGCTTTCCACGCCTTCTACTTCCGCTTTGCCTTTCACATCTTCAATAAATGAAGTTGCTTCCGGAACAGTTTTGAACATTTTCCAGTTACCAGCTATGATAGGTGTTCTCACACGATTCACTCCTTTATTCCCCCGAAGAATCGGGGTCCAAACTTCATCCACTTGCTATCCAATGTAATGCCTAATTCTATTTATCGTTCAATGCCACAACACCAGGAAGTGCTTTGCCTTCCATGAACTCAAGAGATGCACCGCCGCCTGTCGAGATGTGATTCATCTTGTCGGCAAGGCCAAATTTCTCTGCAGCTGCAGCCGAGTCGCCGCCGCCAATAATCGTGTAAGCTTCCGTATCCGCACAGGCTTGTGCCACTTCACGAGTACCGCCAGAGAACGGAGCGATTTCGAATACGCCCATAGGACCGTTCCACACGACAAGTTTGGAGTTCTTGATCACTTCTGCATACTTGGCGCGAGTCTTAGGACCGATATCAACGCCTTCCCAATCGGCTGGAATGCCGTCGATATCAACGATCTTAGTATTCGCGTCTGCACTGAATTCGTCCGTAACAACGATATCTTCCGGCAGGTAGAAGTTTTTGCCCAGCTCTTTAGCTTTCTCGATGAAACCAAGTGCAACATCAAGCTTATCTTTATCAAGCAGAGATTGACCGATTTCATGGCCTTGAGCTTTGAAGAACGTGTAAGCAAGTCCACCGCCGATGATGACATTGTCAGCAAGCGTAAGCAGGTTGTCGATCACGTCGATTTTGTCCTTAACCTTCGATCCACCGATGATGGCGGTAAAAGGACGGTCCGGATTCAAAAGGGCTTTGCCGAGAACGGACAGCTCTTTCTCCATCAACAATCCCGATACAGCCGGTAGATGATGAGCGATACCTTCTGTCGAAGCGTGCGCACGGTGAGCAGCACCAAACGCGTCATTGACGAACAGATCAGCAAGCTCAGCGAATTGCTTCGCAAGTTCCGGATCATTCTTCTCTTCACCAGGGTAAAAACGAACATTTTCAAGCACGAGCACATCGCCGTTTTGCAGCTTCTCTACCTGCGCTTTAACCGCTTCTCCTACCGCTTCATCCGCCTTGGCTACCGGTTTACCGAGCAGCTCGGACAGACGCTGACTTGCCGGAGTCAGGCGCAAAGATTCAACGACCTCTCCTTTTGGACGGCCCATGTGGCTGGCCAGGATGACTTTCGCTCCTTGCTCTACCAAATATTTAATGGTCGGCAAAGTCTCGCGAATACGAGTGTCATCTGTAATTTTACCATCTTCGAGCGGTACATTGAAATCGACGCGGACAAACACCCGTTTGCCACTTACTTCTACATCACGTACACTTTTCTTGTTCATCTCCACGTTCCTCCTAAGAAAACTATTCTCCTCACCGACAGCATGCAGTTGCTCTCGTTTCTCTCTCTATCGCTAACCAGCGCCCGGATCTTGTCTATTCTTCCCAGTGCTCTGGCATGAAAACAAGGAAAAACCATGAACCAAAGAGGAGACCCGTGAAACGGAACTCCTCTTCGATTGTATAGCTAGATCAATTACAGACCTTTGCTTGCGATGTAAGCAGCGAGGTCAACGACACGGTTGGAGTAGCCCCACTCGTTGTCATACCAAGAAACAACTTTCACCATGTTGTCGCCAACTACCATAGTGGAGAGCGAATCGATAGTGGAAGAAGCTGGGTCGCCATTGTAGTCGCTGGATACAAGCGGCTCTTCGGAGTAGTTCAAGATGCCTTTGAGCGGGCCTTCAGCAGCTGCTTTCAGAGCTCCGTTTACATCTTCAAGTGTTACGTTTTTGGACAGCTCAACTACGAGGTCCGTTACAGAAACGTTCTTCGTAGGTACACGCATAGCCATACCGTTCAATTTGCCTTTCAATTGTGGCAGAACGAGGCTAACCGCTTTAGCAGCACCTGTTGTGGATGGAATGATGTTTTCAGCAGCTGCACGAGCACGACGCAGATCTTTGTGCGGAAGATCAAGCACTTGCTGGTCATTCGTGTAGGAGTGAACCGTAGTCATCATACCTTTAACGATACCGAACTTCTCGTCAAGAACTTTAGCAAAAGGAGCCAAGCAGTTGGTTGTACAAGAAGCGTTGGAGATTACAGTATGGTTAGCTGCATCGTATTTGTCTTCGTTAACGCCCATAACGATGGTGATATCTTCGTCAGTTGCTGGAGCGGAGATGATAACTTTCTTAGCGCCGCCTTTCAAGTGAGCAGAAGCTTTGTCTTTCGCTGTGAAAATACCAGTGGATTCTACAACGATTTCAACGCCATACTCAGCCCAAGGCAATGCTTCTGGGTTACGCTCAGCGAATACTTTCACTTCACGGCCGTTTACAACGAGTGCGCCTTCTTTAGCTTCAACTGTTGCATTAAGTCTTCCGTGAGTTGTGTCATATTTCAAAAGGTGTGCCAGCGTTTTTACGTCCGTCAAATCGTTGATTGCCACGATTTCAACTTCGCTGTTGTTCAGCGCAGCGCGGAACACGTTACGTCCAATACGTCCAAAACCGTTAATACCTACTTTAACCATGAGTAGTTCCCTCCATATTTGTAAAATTTATATATTCAAGATTGGCCGTTAAGCCAATCAAGACAACAATAATGAAAAATCAGTTGTACGCCCGTGGATTCAAATACCGGCGTCAATCTCCTTCTCGACTTCCAGTGCAGCTGCTTCATCGGTAACGAGAATATCCTCATGTCCGAATCTTAGCACCGCGTGAATCGCCTTGCCCTTGCCTTGCCCTCCAGCAATGCCGATGATCGTCTCTGTCTGCATAATATCCTCAAGCCGCAGCCCAAGGGTAAGCATTTTGTGGACAACTTCGCCATCTTCACTAAAGTAGTAGCCAAAGGATTCCGCAATCGCGCCATCTGCCTGCAAGTTCTGAATAGAGTTTTCATCCAGCTTCCGCCTTCTGGCCATTTCCATGGCATCTCCGATGCCGTGAATAATGACTCGGCAGCGCCTGATCACATCCACAATTTCCTGGATATGCTGATCCTGCACCAAAGACTGGTAGGCATCTTCGCTTAGCAGATCCGGTACATGAAGTAATCGGTACTCAGCCCCCACACGCTTTGCCATCTTGGAGGCAATGGTGTTCGCTTGAATCTCGACACTCTCCCCGAGACCCCCCCGGGCAGGCACAAACCAAGTGCTCGTCAGCGGTTCGCCACCAGGTAATGAGGACATCTGCTCTGCTACTTCGGCGAGCGTAGAGCCGCCTGTTACGGCGATCGTATCTCCATCCTGTACAAAGCTTAGCAGCGTTCTTGCTCCGGCACGGCCAAGCTCACGTTTGACTTCCGGAGATAACTCACTGTCACCGGGAATAATGACCACTTTACGAAGCCCATAAGCCTGACGAATCTTCTCTTCCAGTTCAACCAGTCCGAATAACTCATTCATAACCGGTTCGAGTTCCTCCAGCAAGCATATCCCTGAGCTGCTGATCCGCATGCCAAGCGTTTCAATCTCGATTAGCCCTTGCGCTTTCAGAAGATCAGTCTCTGCTCTGAGGACACGCTCGGTCATCGAGAGTGATGAAGCCAGTGTTCTTCGGCCAACAATTCCGGACAGCTTGATCTGATGAAGGATGGAATACCTTCGCTTAAGAGTGTCCATCAGATCCGGCAGAAGCTGCTCTTGTATTTCTAATAGGTTACGCATGCATTCCACTCCTGCAAACTTCGTCTCGTCTCGGCTCTCCTCTGACTGGTCGTAAAATGTCCCAGCGGAACTTTTTAAGTCCCACCCTTATTCTAACCAATAATCATGCCGGTTGCAAGTGTCCGAAAGTATATTTCTCTACCCCAAGCATTCTTATACATTATGACCAACTCCAGGCTTGTCTATATAATAGGAACAAAGTTTTGTCTGCTATTGTATTTTTGAAATAGATGCGGTATAATCAACTTCGTTGCTAATTTTTTTAGATATCAGAAAGTATAAACTTCGCGGAGTCAGCTTCCTGATATCGCAAGAAAAACTACTGCTAAACGCAGTCTGTCTTCTTTGAATGTACGTCGATAGACGTTTCTCTTATGCGCCCGTGGTCCAATGGATATGACGTAGGCCTCCGGAGCCTGAGATCGAGGTTCGATTCCTCGCGGGCGCGCCATTTTATCTTTATTCTCTATACTGATTACCCTAAAGTGCCCATGACGGCTCTTTTTTTTGCCCAATAGTTTGACTATCTTTGACTTTTTGATTTAAATTGTTTATCATGTGGGTAATACGGTAACAGTATTTATATGAGGTACTTAAGAGGAGGTTTTCCACGTGAGTTTTATACCTATGGTCGTTGAACAAAGCAACCGCGGTGAGCGGGCGTACGACATCTATTCCAGATTGCTGAAAGACCGCATTATCTTCCTCGGCTCCGACGTAAATGACGTGGTCGCCAATTCCATCATTGCCCAAATGCTGTTCTTGTCGGCTGAGGATCCTGAGAAGGATATTCATCTTTACATCAACAGTCCTGGCGGTTCCATTACCGCAGGTATGGCGATATTCGATACGATGCAGTTCATCAAGCCGGATGTTTCGACAATCTGTGTCGGCATGGCTGCTTCTATGGGTGCATTCCTGCTCAACGCAGGCGCTAAAGGCAAACGTTACGGTCTGCCTAACAGCGAGATTATGATTCACCAGCCGCTCGGCGGCGCACAAGGTCAAGCTACGGATATTGAGATCCGTGCTCGCCGCATTCTCAAAATGCGCGACAAGCTGAACCGCATCCTGTCCGATCGCACTGGCCAACCGCTGGAGCGCATCGAGAAGGATACCGATCGTGACTACTTCATGACGGCTGACGAAGCCAAAGAATATGGCCTGATCGATCAAGTATTAGAGAATACACCGCCGCAAGGCTTATAAAAGAAATGAAGTAAAGGGCAGGCGCCATTATCCGGTGCCTGCCCTTTTCTATCCTCTGAAGGGGAAATTCATGAAAGCTTCGAGCTGGGGCTGATGAGAGTATCCCCTCCGGTCGCTGTTGAAATCGGGAAACTGGAATGAATGGGATATGGAGGTTTCCCGATTTCAAAGGCGAACGCGTTGCTCCTCCAAGGATACTCTCATCTTCTCGAGGAATTCAGCCAACGCTAAAGACGGTAAGGGCACTCCCCTCCTAAAAGGCCTGCCTTAACTTGAGGGGAGGGGGAAAATCCGTGCAGGATTCCTTTGCACGTGCAATCGGATTGCGTAAGGCCTAATGTCGCCATCCTCACTGCTTCCATAAACAGGGTGGCATCCGACATTCGCATAGGGCGACTTATGGCCTTTTACCGCAGGCTTGCTTGCCCCGGACCACGCATCAACAGGGAACAGTGCGCATGGTGTACAAGCTTTACAAGTTATCATCGAGAGGACTATGTTAATATGAGTATGCCTAGAAGAGCAATTCCTAAGGATCACATATTCGTAATCGGAGGTAAGCCTCTCGATAAACACAAAAATCCCTTGATCGCAGGAAAGGAGAATACAACGCCGACCGTCAGAAAGCCCCTTCGAACCTTGCGTTCGGAGGGCTGGCACCGCCGAGGGCGGGATTGCACAAGGGCAGCGCCCTTTGTGCTTCCCCGTAGGGGACGGGACGGGAGGTCTGCGTTCTTGGTGCAGATTATGAAAAAGATTTAAATACAGCATATGAAAGATTAAAAGATATACTGGCCATTTTCAGCGCTCACCCGTGATTTCGCTTTCGTGGATCCTTATGATTATAAAAATGTTTTATTTTTTAATTATATGTATTTTTTAATTATATGTATTATAATGGGAATGTAAAACTATTTCAGGGATAGTTAACAAAAACTAGGAGGTTCAATTTATGAGGCATAAAAAGGCGTTATCTGTATTACTTTTAGGAGCAGCATTAAGTATAAGTGCAACTAGTGTTTTTGCCAGCGATTATTCCACCCCTACTACTGTTTCTAGTGAATCAATTACTTCTAATGACAATATTGAACTATTTAAAGAAAATTTAGTTATTAGTGATAAAGGAATTTCACAGAGCGGTGGTACATATGAAAGAAGTTGGAATCAACCCGCAGGATGGAGTTATTATAGATTTAATGTTAATAATACTACATCGACAAAAGTAACGATTACTATTTCAGAGCATGGGAGGTCTAATTCTTATTCTTTAGCTGCTAACTCACAGGACACATGGGTACGCGCAGGTGTTCCTGCTGGTGATCATACAATAACTGTATCAACATCTGATGGAAGAAGATTTACAGGGGATGTTGCTGTAAGAATTTCCGATGTTCCCTTTTAAAATCTAGTAAAAAAGACATGAAGCCACCGGATGCATATCCGGTGGCTTTTGCTAATAGAGTTAGTGAATGAGATTAGCCATGTATTTGATAAAGCCAAAAATTATGTTGTATGAAAAAGAGCCCCCGCGCTATGCGGAAGCTCTTATAAAGTGCCTTCCACGTTCCATGATCAAGGGATTTTCGCAACTCGTTCCAGCACAGTGTTACATCAGGACAACATAATGTTTCTAGACAAGCTAATAGTTATGAAAATAAATGATTGCAGTTTACACAAACCGCTTACCGTATTCTCTTACTTCCACTCTTTCAGCTTCAGCTCAAACTCCGGAAATCCATAGGCATACGCAGTGTACTCATAAAGCTGGAAGTACAGCACTGCAGCGTTATCCTTCACATAAAAATCAGCATCCGCAGGCACGCCCTCAAATCCGCCAAGGTAGCCCCCTTCTTTTTTCATCGTGTTCAGCACAAGGTTGTTCAGCTTCTGTTTATTCTTGCCCTGCATGTTGATGAAATCGCCCAGCTTCATTTGCTTGCCATCCTTCAAGGAGAACGTGAAGCTGTTACGGAAGGTCATACCATGGGCGCCGCCGGTGTAAGAATAATCGTACGTCGTAATGCTCAGGATGTCGTTCTGGTTGTAATGAACCACAAAGTCACCACTGAATTCGTAGGGGAGATTGGATTCCGAAGGAGGGAATTCTTCAGCATTCCCTTCGGCACCGGTGATTACGCCGGAAGCATTTTCTTTCAACACTTTGTTGATTTCAGCTTGGACCTCTGCATTATCGAGTCCACTAATTACAGGATAATTCACAACGGCTTCCACGCCCTGGATCTTCTTCTTCAGCGTAGCCGATTTGATCGTAATATCATTCTGCTTCTTTGGTGTCATGCTGAGTGTTTTCAAGGAAGGATTCCATTGTCCCTGAACACCCATGTATTCGCTGATCGTTTTGAATGGCACATACAGACGACCATGGATGATCTGTCCGCCAGGCTCGCCGGCATACGAACCATTCACCAGAACACCGATTTCAGTTGAAGCATATACGATGGCACTCAGTTTGTTATAACCGTTACCCAGTGTATACGTTCGGTTTTTCGCATCATATTTAAGAGGCATTCCCAGGCCGTCCCGCAAAGCGGTTGCCGGCACATAAGTTACCCCGTGCAGCACGAGACCTTTCTGTGACAGGGTCTTGCCATTCCATTTCAGTACGACTTCATTCTTTGACGATTTTTGGCTGGCGGAAACAGGTGCCTTAGCGGCGCTTGCATCGATGACCTGTCCGCTCAAACCCAGACTGCCAAGCAGGACGCTAGTTGCAATTAATGATGCACATACACGTAATTTAGGATTCATATCAGAATTCCACCTTTGTTAAATTAAGTTTCCGTTTGTTGTTAATCTATTACCCTTAATCATTATAAGGAAAGCTTTCAATGTATTGGTAACAACGCCAATGACAATTTTGATTCCATGCCATAAGTCCTATACGATCATCCAATCATTCTGTATGAACGCTGTCACGCTTAGAAACACACCGAACTAAGAGAGCGCATCCACCTACAAACCACAACATGTTACTGCCTTCAATCACATAAGTTAAAAGAAATAAGCCAATACCGACAAGCGCATGGTGAATACTCAGCAGCAGTAATTGCAGCGCGCTTTTTCCTCCAAAAAGCTAAGAAACAAAATCGCCATAACTCCTGCAACAATTCCTGCAATAATCAGCAAGCCCATCACATCGCTCAAACCTCTTTACCTTTCTTGATTAAACGCATAAAAACCTGTTCTGAAGTTGTTAACGTCCTCCCTTATATATAACAACGAAACGGGCCCCGAAGTTGTGGTTCGATTCGCATAAATCGGACATTTTTTCCTATTCCGGGTCTTATGACCTATTCTTTGCAAGCAAAAGAGAGCCTGCCCCTCATGGGACAGGCTCTCTTTATTACAAAAATATGAAAAAGTAAGCTTATATATTAACGACCACTCTTCAGCTCGGTCCATAAACGATCATAGATCGAGAGCGAGTCACCTACATTATCGAGCCATTCGGTACGGCCCAGCTCTTCATCAGTCAAGTTGATCATCGTATTGGCGCGGTATTTCTCACTATGGAATTCCATCGCTTTGGTGTTCGGATTGCTGTATCCGATAAATTCATAGTTTTTGGCGCTGACTTCCGGATCCATCATGAAGTTGATGAATTTTTCGGCCAGCTCTTTATTCTTGGCTCCCTTAGGAATCGCGTAGTTATCGGAGAAGATGGTTGCTCCTTCTTCAGGCACCACATACGCCACATCCGGATTCACCGCTGAGATAAAGGCCGCGTCTCCGGACCACACTGTAGCAATCCAGCCTTCCTCTTGGATCATCTTCTGCTTGATGTTATCCGTATCAAACGCAAGCACATTCGGAAGCAGCGTCTTCAGGTCATCCGTAGCTGCAGTGATTTCCGCTTCATCCGTGCTGCTGTTGGATTTTCCTTGCTTTTTCAGTGCCATGCCGATCATTTCGCGGTTGTCGTCCAGAAGCAGGACTTTGCCCTTGTATTCCGGGTTCCAGAGGTCTTCCCAGCTGTTGATTTCGTCCTTCACATACTTCTTGTTATATGCAATTCCCGTTACACCGGACGTGTAAACGATCGAATATTTATTGCCCGGGTCATAAGAAGGGTCTTTGAACGTATCCGTAAGATTGACGAAGTTCGGGATATTATTCATATCAAGCGGCTCAAGCAGCTCCGATTCAATCATTGTTTTTACCATATAATCGGACGGCTGAATGAGATCATATCCACTGCCGCCAGCCTTGATCTTAGCCAGCAGGTCTTCATTGTTTGCGTAATTGTCGTAGGTTACCTTCACGTCGAACTTCGCTTCGAAGTCCTTTAGCACCTCGGGATCAAAGTTATCCGCCCAGCTGTAAATGTGAAGCGTCTCCTTGTCCGATCCGCAACCGGCCAAGAGTCCCACAGACAATACCGCGACCATGCCTGCCGTCAGCAAGCGGGTCCATCTTGATTTTTTCAATTCAATATCTCCTCTCTTTCCACTTGCATGTTTTATTTCGAGAAAAGCGTTCATCTCACTTAGATCGGTAATGTTTTATGTTTCTTTTGCCCATTGCCGCGGTTAAGAATATATTGGGCTAACAGAATCAGCGTGATGCTGACCAGAATGAGCAGCGTACACAGCGCGTTAATCTCTGGAGAGATGCCACGCTTCACCTGAGCGTAAATATAGATCGGCAGCGTCGTTGAGCTTGGGCCGGCGACAAAAAAACTGACCATAAAATCATCCAATGACAGCGTAAAAGCAATCAAGGCTCCGGAGATAATGCCCGGTGCAATCTGCGGCAATGTAACATGCCGAAATGTCTGCCAAGGCGTAGCGCCCAAATCCTGGGCCGCCTCATCCAGCTGTTTGCCCATGCCTGACAGTCTGGCCGTCACCACGACATAGACATACGACAAGCTGAACGTAATATGGGCGATGATCACCGTCATCTTGCCAAGCGGCATATTCAGTTGACTGAACAATACCAGCAGCGACAGCCCCATAATAATATCCGGGATAATAACCGGCAGATACAGCAGCCCATTCATGCCGCTGCGACCTCTGCGCCCCATACTCCGAAGCGAGAGCGCCGCCGCGGTCCCGAGCAAGGTGGAAACGATCGTCGATATGACCGCCACCGTCAAACTGTTCATCAGCGCTTCCATCACGTGCCGATTCTCGAATAGCGACACATACCAATCCAACGTAAATCCTTCCCAGTTGCCGCTAAGCCGCGTGTTGTTAAAGGAATAGATGATGATCATGATGATCGGTACATAGATGAAAGCCATCATAAGGAAAGAGTGAATCCCGAGCAGCGGGTGATTCTTCTTCTTCACTTATCTCCCCTCCCCTACGCGTTGATGGCGGGCTTGCATCGCCCGGTTAAAGAGCAGGATCAGCACCAGGGACGTGATCACAAAGATCACCGACAACGCCGCTCCAAAGGGCCAGTTGCGCGCACCCAGGAACTGCTGCTGAATAATATTACTGATCATGGAGGACTTCGCGCCTCCCAAAATATCCGTAACTACAAACATCCCGGAAGTCGAGACATAGACCAGAACCGCTCCCGTCATGATACCGGATTTACTCTGCGGCAAGGTAATGTGGCGGAATGCCTTCCACCTGGAAGCGCCCAGATCGCTGGCCGCATCTAACAGACGCTTATCCATCTGCTCCAGGGCCACGTAAATCGGCAGCACCATGAAGGGAATGAAATTATAGACCATGCCGAGAAGTACGGCGCCATACGTATACAGCATCTGAATCGGCTCGTCGATCCAACCCATCCACAGCAGCAGGCTGTTCACCACGCCTTGCGTTCGTAGCAGGAGAACCCAGGCATAAGTGCGGATCAGAAAGTTAATCCAGAACGGGACGGTGATTAGAATTAATCCCCAGGTTTGGATACGCGGGGAAGCGTTGGCTATATAATAGGCCAAAGGATAGCTGACTAACAAGCAAATCACCGTAGTCAGCAGCGACAATACCAGGGTATCCCAGTAAATTCCCAAATATAATGGATCAAAAAAGGTTTTATAGCCTTCGAGACTAAAGGAAAAAACGATATTTCCCAGCGAATCCCGCGAGAGCAGGGAGATGCCGACCACAATTAGCATCGGAATGATCAGGAACAGGGATAACCACAGCAGCACCGGAGTCAACAGGAACCTTGATTTCCTCATGGCCCGATGATCACCTCATCCTTGGTGTTCCAGTTCACCCCGACCCGTTCACCAACCTCCCAAGGATGGTCATCCGAGATATCCAGGGCAATCGTGACCTTCATTGGCTCATCATCCAATTGGACCAGCAGCTTATGGACACTGCCGAGGTACTGTACATCCTCAATCACGCCGTTCTTCCTGCCACCCGACTCCCGTTGCGGAATAAGTTTCTCCGGCCGCACCGCAAAAAGACCTTCGGGCGAGGAAAAGACGTTGTTCTCCCCTACAAACGTGGCGGCAAACAGCGTTTGCGGTTTCGCATAGATCTCGCGCGGCGTGCCGATTTGCTCTACCCGTCCGTGATTCATGATAACGATCCGGTCGGAGAGCATCATGGCTTCCTCTTGGTCGTGCGTTACATAGACAAACGTAATCCCGAGCGTCCGCTGCAAATGCTTGAGCTCGGACTGCAGAGTTTTGCGGAGCTGCAGATCCAATGCACCCAGTGGTTCATCCAGCAGCAGCACCTTCGGCTTGTTGGCGATGGCGCGGGCGATGGCCACGCGCTGCTGCTGTCCGCCGGACAGTTGGTGCGGGAAGCGTTCCCGCAGGGCGGTCAGCTGCGTCATGGCAGCGGCCTCGTCCACCCGCTCCTCGATGAGCTGACGCGGCATTTTTTTCATTTTTAATCCAAAAGCGATATTATCTTCTACGGTCATATGCGGAAACAGAGCATAGTGTTGGAATACCAGATTCAAGTCCCGCTTGTTCGCAGGCATTTCCGTCACATTCTGACCCGCCAGCCAGACCTGTCCTTCGGTCGGCTGTTCGAATCCTGCTATCATTCGGAGAATCGTCGTTTTGCCGCAGCCGCTGGGGCCCAGCAAAGTCAAGAATTCCCCCTCTTTAATGGAGAGTGACAGCGGATGCACGACCGCTTGTCCCTGAAAATGCTTCTCGATCTGGACAAGTTCAATCACATGCATCAACCCCTTCTTCAAAATGTGACCTATTCCATGTGTACATTCCTGCTAACCAGTATGCACAAAAACATTCCCCACTAAGAAGAAACGGTCATACTGCCTATCGTGCTCAGGTTGGCAGAATCCGTTTCTTAAGGGTGGGAGCGTCTAGAAGTCTCTACTAAGAAAAAAAAGCCATATCCATGGGTATGGCTGTAACGTTTAAGATAAAGTTCAGTTTTTCGCATATTCACTATACCTCGTTTTCCCCCTATACACAACACTTTTCTGTGTATTTCAACTAGGGATGGCACGGATACAGGACCGGATAATGGTATTTCATTTTTCGAAAAGGGATACACAAAAAACCGTCCACCTGGTAAAGACCCGGATGAACGGTTTCTAGTATTCTTAGTCGAAATCAGCTGCTATTTCAGCTCATATTGCACGTACAGCTGCGTCGAGATTTTGATCTCGCCCGGCTTCACGGAGGTGTTGGCGCCCGCGTCCGCTGCAACGGATTGTGCTTCCATCGCCATTTTTTCGAGGCCATAGATGGTATCTACACCAACAGATCCTTCCACAATGTTAAGCACGATGCCCAACTGACGCTTGGAGGCTTTTGCCATCGCTTGGGCTTTCAGGTCCGCATTCGCCATGGCTTTATCTATCACTTGGGCTTCAAAAGCATCACGGTTCTCGACCGAGAAACGGGCGTTGCCAATGGAATTGGCACCGGCATCAGACGCTGCGTCGAGCAGATCGCCAACTTTGCTCAAGTCGCGAAGCGTAACTTCCAGAGAATGATAAGCACTGTAATTCTTCACTTTACGTCCATTATCATCAGAGTACGTATAGTTAGGCTGTACATAGAATTGTTCGGTTTTGATATCCTTGTCATCGATCTTCCATGTTTCTTTCAGCATCTTCGTAATCTTATCCATTTTCTGCGCATTGCTTTTCTGTGCGGATTTTGCGGTTTCCGCATATGATTCAGCCCCGATGGAAAGATATACGATATCTGGCTTCACCGAGATCTCGCCTTTACCGAGTACGGTAAGAAGGTTTTGCTGTGCTGCCTCCGCCGCATGCACCTCGGTTGCCCCGCTCAATCCTACTAAAGCCGTACTTCCAGTCAACAGTGCACCTGCAATCATGATGGAACCTACTTGTTTGACCCATCTTTTCATTATTGTCAGCCTCCTTTATATTGGCATCGCTGCCATGCTTGCCTTACCCTTCTAACGTGAGGGCATTGGTAAATGTTGCATCCGGAACGGAGCGTTTTGAGATTTTTCTTTTACTTTGTTGATACGCCCCTGTTAATTGGTATATCTAGGCATGATTGGTGGATTAGCAAAATAAGATACCCAATGAAGATGACGGCAACTGTTTAATAAGGAAGCCTTCATGGGTAACTAACTACATCGGTGTTAAAAAGAGGAGGTCACTATGAAGTCATTCCGGATGTTATACGCGTTCATGTCACTGCTGCTACTCATGGCAGCGGGCATGCCATACGGGGCGGCAAGCGCCGCGGCAGAGCCAGCCTCCGGTAAAACCTATCAGATCGGAACGGACATTACGTTTGCCCCGTTTGAATTCCAGGATGCTAGCGGCAAATTTGTCGGTATCGACATGGATTTGCTGGATGCGATCGCGAAAGATCAGAACTTCAAATATGAAGTCAAGCCGCTCGGTTTCAATGCGGCGGTTCAGGCGCTGGAAGCCAATCAGGTGGACGGTGTCATTGCCGGCATGAGCATCACGGATGAGCGGAAGCAGAAATTCGACTTTTCCGATCCTTATTTTAACTCAGGTGTGGTCATGGCCATTCGCCAGGATCAGGAGTCCATCAAAGGGTATGAGGATTTAAAAGGGAAAAAAGTCGCCGTCAAAACGGGTACAGAGGGCTACAGCTTCGCGGAATCTATTTCCTCCAAGTACGGATTCACCATCGTGCCTTTTGACGATTCGGCCCAGATGTATGACGATGTCAGGACCGGCAATTCCGTTGCCTGTTTTGACGATTTCCCCGTGCTGGCTTATGGAGTCGAACAGAACAATGGACTGAAGATCGTTACGGATATGGTCCCTGGCGCCTCCTACGGATTTGCCGTTAGTAAAGGACAGAACCAAGAGCTTCTGGAGAAATTCAATGCCGGCTTGATTAACTTGAAGGCAAACGGGGAGTATGACCGTATTAAGGCAAAATACATTGGCGAAAATGCCGTAGGCGCGGCGACTCAAAGCCGTTGGGAGCTGATCGTGGAGTCGCTGCCTTCGCTGCTGAAGGGCCTTGGCAATACGCTGCTGCTGACCATCGTATCGCTGTTCTTCGCGTTTTTCTTAGGATTGATATTCGGCTTCATGAAGGTCGGACGCAATAAATGGCTTCGAGGCATCGCAACCGTATTCGTGGACATTTTCCGCGGCATACCGCTGCTAGTCCTTGCCTTCTTCATCTACTTTGGTATTCCGCAGGCACTCGGCTTCACGATGTCGCCGATCGTGGCAGCGGTCCTGACACTTAGCCTGAATGCCGGTGCTTATGTAACGGAAATTATCCGGGGCGGTATCCAATCCATTGACCCTGGACAGCTGGAGGCTGCCCGCTCGCTCGGACTGCCATACCGCAAAGCCATGATGAAAATCATCATTCCCCAAGCGATCAAAGTGATGATTCCGACCTTTATTAACCAGCTCGTGATCACCCTCAAGGATACGTCGATCCTGTCGGTAATCGGTCTGGTCGAACTGACCCAATCCGGGAAAATCATCATTGCAAGAACGTTCGCTTCGTTTGATATCTGGCTCGTGGTCGCCATCATGTATCTGGTCGTGATCACGATTCTGACCAAAATTTCGGGCCGTCTGGAAGGGAAGGTGCGTCATGGATAAAATCCGCGTAGAAGGACTGAAGAAGAACTTTGGCACGAATGAGGTGCTGAAAGGCATTAACATGCAGGTCCAGGAAGGTGAGGTTGTCTGTGTCATTGGGCCTTCGGGCTCCGGCAAAAGCACCTTCCTGCGCTGCATCAATCGGCTGGAGGACATCACGGCAGGAAGGGTATTCGTGCATGACAAGGATATCAATGACCCTAAAACAGACATCAACAAGGCGCGCCAGAACATCGGCATGGTATTCCAGCATTTTAATCTATTCCCCCACTTCAACGTACTGAAGAACATTACGTTCGCCCCGGTCGAGCTAGGCAAGCAGAACGCGTCCGAGGCTCGTGCCACGGGGCTGAAGCTGTTGGAGCAAGTAGGCCTCTCCGATAAGGCGGAGGCTTTCCCGAGCCAGCTGTCGGGCGGTCAGAAACAGCGTGTAGCGATTGCCCGGGCGCTGGCGATGAATCCGGACATCATGCTGTTTGACGAGCCGACATCGGCGCTGGACCCCGAGATGGTCGGCGAAGTGCTCGGCGTCATGAAGGATCTGGCGCGCGAAGGCATGACGATGATGATCGTCACGCACGAGATGGGCTTTGCCCGCGAGGTTGCGGACCGGGTGATCTTCATGGATGGCGGATACATCGTAGAGGAAGGCCCGCCGGAGGAAGTATTCGGCAGACCGAAGCATGAGCGTACGATTAGCTTTTTGGAGAAGGTGCTGTAATCACGCAGCTAACCTATCTTTAACAAACCGCTGCCGTGTAGCTACACGTACCTTGCGGGTTGCTCCCTGTGCGTACTGCTTCCGTGCGCACTGCTCTCTGTGCGTTTTGCTCCCTGTGCGTACTGCTCTCCGTGCGCACTGCTCTCTGTGCGTTCTGCTCCCTGTGTGTACTGCTCTCTGTGTGTACTGCTCTCTGTGCGTACGCTCTCTGTGCGTTCTGCTTCCTGTGCGTTCTGCCCCCTGTCCGTACTGCTCTCTGTGCGTTCTGCTCTCTGTGCGTACGCTCTCTGTGCGTTCTGCTTCCTGTGCGTTCTGCCCCCTGTCCGCAGCTCTCTGTGCGTACGCTCCCTGTGCGCAGCTCTCTGTGAGCACGGTGCGTGTATGGAGGGCTGTCGACTAGATTCATGCAGTACCCAGTGACCCTATTATCCGGCTAGCCCCTTAGGGTAAAACTAACCGGTTATCATACGGCTAATAATAGCATGTGCATTAAAATTAGGGCCGACTGCGGTGGTCATGCGATGGCTGCACGCTGCTTTAGTAGAGTTAACGGACCGAGAGTACCTTATTTGAGGGAAAATGGCGATTTTCGGGAAACTACCGGACCAAGGATCCGTTATTCCTTCCAAAAGGCAGCATTTGCATAAACAAATCCTAAAATAACGGATCTGGAGTCCGTTATTTTAGGATACGGCGCTCAATTCGGCAAATAAGGTCCTTGGTGTCCGCTAAATTCGCGACCGTTTTAGCTGAATCACCTGCTTTAACCCGCCTTGGTGAGTTAGTCTATATCGCATCACGCACAGCTCAAACAGGAGTAGGGGCGATCATAGCCCTTACTCCTGTTCTATGGACATATCCGGTTCAAGTTGTTCCAGATATGGCGGGTAAGCAGCCATATCCTCACACCTTAGTTCTAAATCTGCTTGGGAACATCCCCGAAACAGTCCTAATCCTCTATACCTTCCCGCCTTCCTGGAGGAGAGTCACGACGATCAGCGTCCTTTTTATGTCAGCTCCCCACGTACTTCATTAAACCCATCTATTCTTCATATCCAAACCCATCGAATCTTCTTATCGAATCTTCATATCCAACTTCATGTCACATCTTCACGTACATCTTAATGTCAAACCTTCACTGCACAATCATTACTTCGTATCCAGAGATCGCTTATAAGGCACCATCACCGTAAAAACAGATCCCTTCCCAAGCTCGGATTGGACCGAAATCTTACCTTGATGAATATCGACGATCCGCTTCACGATGGATAATCCCAGCCCACTGCCGCCCGCGGCGCGATTGCGCGATTTGTCCGCTTTGTAGAAGCGTTCGAATATATGCAGCTGATCCAACTCCGACATCCCGACTCCCGTATCCGTCATCGTAATCTCGGCCCCGTCTTCCCCTGCTTTCAGCACGATCGTAATCATGCCGTCTTCGGGCGTGAATTTGATGCTGTTGTGCAGCAAATTGTTCCACACTTGACTCAGGAGATCCTCCGTGGCCTCAATCTCTACCTCAGCAAGGTCCAGATCCACCTGAATCCGCTTCGCCAGCCACTGCGGTTCATTCGCCAGCACGACCACACGCAGCTGCCCGTCGAGCCGGTAGCGGGCCCTTTCGAATGCAGGCTGCTCTCCTTCCAGGGACGACAGCTTCAACAGATTGTCACTCAGCTGCGACAAGCGGCGGCTCTCTCCTTCGATGATCTCCAGATAACGAGCTCTCTTCTCCTCCGTGAGGCGGGGACTTCGGAGCGCTCGGGCAAACCCCCGAATCGAAGTAAGAGGGGATTGGATTTCATGGGACACATTAGAGATGAAATCCTGACGCATGGTCTCCATCCGCCCCAATTCGCCGGCCATGTCGTTAATGCTGCTCGCGATCATCTTGAACTCCCCGCGCCATTCATTTTCGTTCATCTTTACATTGAAGTCCCCCTGCGATATCCGGCGCATGGCATCCGTAATGGAATTCAGCATGGCCATTTGCCGGTGCTTGAAGAACATGCCCACGACCAGCATGCACAGGAAGAAGATGATCACGCCGACAAACAAGTCGATCAGCTGGACGACATAATCCCACGGCGGGGTTCCCGTCCAGGTGTAAACCAACCGCGTCACATAGGTCGCCGCCGTCCATGACGCTCCCAAGACCGCGAAGACCAAGATCGTCTGAAGCGTTTCTCGAACGATCTTCCACAAGATTTTGGGCGTTTTTTTCATCAGCCCTCACCTGCTTCCAGGCGATATCCCAGCCCACGCACCGTCCGAATCCTGAACCGGTACTTTTCCTCCGGATACCGCTCCCGCAGCCGATTCACGTGGACGTCCAGCGTCCGTTCGTTCCCTTCAAAGTCATAGCCCCATATCTCTTCGATCAGCCGATCACGTGTCAACGTGCTCCCCGGGTAACTGGCCAGCTTGAAGAGAAGCTCAAACTCCTTCAGCGGCAGAGTAAAGACCTCATCGCCCGCCTTGACCTCATAGGTTCTGCGGTTCATCTGCAGCTTGCCGACGGTCACCGTCTGCGATGCAGCTACCTGATACCGCTTCAGCAGCGCTTTGACGCGCACAACGAGCTCCGCGGGCTCGAAGGGCTTCACCAGATAATCGTCGGTACCCAGCTCAAAGCCCTTCACGATCTGGCTTGTTTCCCCTTTGGCCGTCAGCATCAGCACCGGAATACCGGTGTTCCTCCGGATCTCCCGGCATAACTCCCATCCGTCCATATTCGGCATCATGATATCCATCACGACCAGATCAACGGATGTCTGATCCATGACGGACAAGGCCTCGACGCCATCCGAAGCTTCGAACACCTCTTCCATCCCCGCTTCCTCCAGGAACACCTTTATGAGTTCGCGGATGTTCGGGTCATCGTCCACTACCAATATTTTTGCCATGGTGGCATCCCTTCTTCCCCAGCATCTTCAAGGCGCCCTTAGGCCTTAGGCCTCGATCGTTTCATTCATCTGCAGCTGCTGCACGGCAAACTCTCTATACATATCATGCTGCTCAATCAATTCATCATGCGTTCCCCGTCCGGTTACCGTTCCTTTTTCAATGAAAATAATCTGATCAGCTCCCACAACCGTGGATAACCGGTGCGCAATAATAATCGTCGTCCGTCCAGCCATGAGATTCTTGAGCGCCTTCTGCACTTCAATCTCGGAACGGCTGTCCAGACTGGAGGTGGCTTCGTCCAGCATCAGAATCTTGGGATCCCGCAGCAGGGCTCTGGCGATGGCAATCCGCTGCCGCTGTCCGCCCGAGAGCTTCACACCCCGTTCGCCCACATCCGTATCAAAACCATGAGGCAGCTCGTCGATAAATCCATCCGCATAGGCCATTTCTGCCGCTCTTCGGATCTCCCCATCACTCACCTCCCGGTCCATCCCATAACATAAGTTGTCACGAATGGTTCCCGCGATCATTGGACTATCCTGTGAGACATAGCCGATCAATCCGCGCCATGAGCGTAAAGAGAACGTATCGATCGCCGTCTTGCCCAATCGAATCTGCCCTTTTTGCGGAAGGTAAAAACGCTCCAGCATGGAGAACAGCGTCGTTTTGCCTCCGCCACTCGGTCCAACCACGGCCGTGACCGTGCCCGGCTCCATCTGAAAGCTGATATCATGCAGCACCAGCTCATCCGGCTTGTAACCAAACGAAAGATTCTCAATGGACATCCGCTGATTCGCGTTCACCACATCGCTACCTGCCGAAATGGACTCTTCCTCTGCATCCAGTGTTTCCAATATTCGCTCCGTTGCTCCTTTAGCCTTCTGAAACTGGGTAAAAAACGTCGTTAACTGCGTCATCGGCATCACGATCTGAATCAGATACAGGATAAACGCAACCAGCTCCCCAGCGGTCAGTGCCCCTGTGGAGACCTGAAGTCCGCCGTATCCGATGACTACCACCAGCAGCATCATCAGCACGAAGGACATCAGCGGCGCGATCCATGCGGATACCACACCTTCCTTAATCCCGAAATTCAGCAGATTGGTGATCCCTTTATGCCCATTCTCATACTCTCTGTCCTCAGCATTAGAAGCTTTAACCAAGCGAATCTCGGACAGCACCTGACTGATATTCGCCGTAAACGTAGCTGTCTCATCTTGCATACCAAGCGATATTTTATACATTTTCTTGCCGAGCGGCACAAGAATCAGCGCTGCAATCGGAATGACGATAAACATCGTCAACGTCATCATCCAGTTTAAATAGAGGAGCACCCCAATCGAACCGACAATAGAAATGATCCCGCTGAAGAATCCGGCCACATGGTCCGATATGAGACTTTTGATCACTCCTGTATCATTCGTCATCCGGCTAACCGATTCCCCTGAACGGTTATGATCGAAGTAGCGGATCGGCAGCACAAGCAGCTTTTTCCACAGCCGTTCCCTAAGGGCAGCCACCATCTTTTGTCCCGTATAACTCAGCAGGAAAATCGAAACCCCGGAGGCAATCGTCTGCACCACAAACGCAATGCCAAGCCCGATGATATGGGAACGATTCATATCCGTTAAGGAGAAGCCATCCACCAGGCTCTTCGTAAACATCGGAATGACTAGTCCGACCAGGGTTGATACCACACTCAGCAGGATCGCTCCAATCAGCAACAGCATCGGAGGTTTCGTTTCTTTCAACAGCCGGAAGAAGGCCTGCGAACCTGCTTTGTTGCTGCCGGCCGACTTTTCCTGCGTTATTTCTTGTATAGAAGTATGATCCGTTTCTCTCATCGGTTTCTCTTCACTTCCATCCCTATTTATTATCTGTAAGGAAAGAATATATCAACAAGTTAAACTGAAGTTAAACAAAGGCTTAATTTTATGAAAACAACGCAAAATAACCCCACAAAGTGGAGCTTATGCTACGATGTTTATTCCAAATCCTTTGCGGGGACCCCAAAAAACTGATTTGAAAAAGGGCGGAGATATCCGCCCCTTCTCTTAAAATCTATTCTTATGTACGTAGAATCAAGCGAGAATCCCAGCAATACCAGAGCTTGATAGCAAAAAAAGCCTTGCAGTAACAAGACTTTTCTTAAACTTCAATCACGGTTGCCCTTATTGGTTCTCGAGTTCCTCTTTGCTCACCAAGTTCACGAGTGAAGTAACCGCTTGCTCCGCGTCGGCTCCCTCAGCACTAATGTAAACTTCCGTACCAGAGCTGATCGCAAGGCTCATAATTCCCATGATACTTTTGGCATTTACTTTTTTATCATCTTTTTCAACGAAGATTTCAGATGAGTATTTATTCGCTTCCTGAACGAACAGCGCGGCCGGTCTGGCGTGAAGACCCGTCTTTAACCGAACGACTACCGGGTGCTTTGTCATGAAAATTACCCCCTATCTAATAAATCTGCTGCATTGAAAGCGCGATTGACATTTTATAATATTATACCATTTTACCATACAGGACACTAGAAGAAAAAATTCTTACCCATTCCGAATCTTTTCGGCCAATTCGTCAATTTTGCGCAGACGGTGATTGACGCCGGATTTGCTGACGGTTCCTTTAAGAAGCTCGCCGACTTCCTTTAGATTCATGTCCGGATGAGCCAGTCGAATTTCTGCCACTTCCCGCAGTTTATCAGGCAAATTCTCAAGACCCATTTCCTTTTGGAGCAGCTTGATATTCTCAATCTGACGGACGGCAGCGCCGATCGTTTTGTTCAGGTTGGCGGTCTCGCAGTTCACGATCCGGTTTACCGAGTTACGCATGTCCCGCATAATACGAACATCCTCGAACTTGAACAATGCCTGGTGGGCACCGATCAGATTAAGGAATTCGATAATTTTCTCGCCTTCCTTAATGTAGAAGATAAAGCCTTTCTTCCGCTCGATACAACGTGCGTTCAGATGAAATTCATTCGCCAGATCCACCAGGGACTGGCAGTGCTCTTCATACATTGAGGCAATTTCGAGATGGTACGAAGACCCCTCCGGATTGTTCACGGATCCGCCAGCCATAAAGGCACCTCGCAAATAGGCGCGTTTACAGCAATTTTTGCGAACGATTTGTTTATCAATCCGCGATTGAAACAGAAATCCTTCGGAAACGATGCACAGTTCTTTAAGTATCTCCTGAACCTGGGCGGGAATACGAACGATATATACGTTATTCTTCTTCAAACGCATTTTTTTACGCACCAAAAGTTCAGTATGCGCCTGGAAATGCCTCTTAATTAAGGAATAAATACGTCTTGCAATCGCGGCATTTTCCGTTGAAATATCCAGGATTACCTTTTTGTTCGAAAGCTGAACAGAACCGTTCATCCGAATGAGCGCGGACAGCTCGGCTTTTTCACAGCAGTTCTGGCTTTCGATCATTGTCAGTTCTTTCTTCGTCTGTGCCGCAAAGGACAAGGTACTCACCCCTTTCGTGTAATCCAATCCTGTACCAGCTGAAAAATATGGTTGCTCAGCTTGTCAGCGTCATGCCTTAAGTATGTTCTAAATAGCACAAGCTTATCTGCAATGAGTTTGTACCCTCTGCTCGTCACCTCATCACGATCCAGGAACACGGGCTTTGCACCCTTCTGGGCATACTTCTCTTGAACCTGAGGCGGGATTTCTCCATCATTTACAATAACATAATCGAACAGATGAAGACCAATATGGTCGTAAACAGCCTGCAAATGATCACTCACTGTATAATCATCGGTTTCTCCAGGCTGCGTCATCACATTACACACGAACATTTTGATCGCCTCAGAGGATACGATAGCCTCAGCAAGCTTGGGAACAAGCAAATTGGGCAAAATACTGGTATACAAGCTTCCCGGACCGATCAGAATCGCATCGGCTTGCTGAATTGCTTCCAGCGCCTCCGGCAGCGGCTCGACATGCTCCGGCTCCAGGAAGATCCGCTTAATGCGGCGTCCGGCCTCCGGGATTTTGGATTCACCGGTCACAATGGAACCGTCCTCCATCTCCGCATGCAAAATAACGGCTTCACCCGCTGCGGGCAGAACCTGTCCACGAACAACAAAAACCCGGCTCATCTCCTTGACTGCCGTGACAAAATCACCGTGCAAATCCGTCATGGCAGCCAAGATTAAATTGCCGAGGCTGTGCCCGGCCAGTCCCGAGCCATTCTTAAAACGGTATTTCAATATATCGGATAACAGCGGCTCCACATCGGCGAGCGCTGTAAGTACATTTCGAATATCTCCTGGGGGCGGCATCTGCAATTCACTACGCAGTATGCCGGAGCTTCCCCCATCATCAGCGACGGTAACGATGGCCGTAATATCGAGCGGCTTTTCCTTGAGTCCCCGCAGCATCACGGACAGCCCGGTTCCTCCACCCATCACCACGATGCGGGGACGCTTTCTAGCTTGCACAGCCACATTTATCACTTCCCTTAATTAATGCCGATCCCGTTCAGAATCACGGTGACTCACCGATACCGTCTCCGTTTCGCTAACGCCCAGCATTTTGCCAAGATATTCTGCTATCGCAACGGAGCGATGCTTCCCGCCGGTACAGCCAATGCCGATAATAACCTGGCTTTTTCCTTCCTTCCGATACTGCGGGATCAAGAAATGCAGCATATCGAGCAGTTTGGTTAAGAAAGCCTGTGTCTCCGGCCATTTCATCACATATTCATATACATCACTGTTCTGGCCGGTGTTTGGGCGCAGCTGCTCAATATAGTGCGGGTTGGGCAGAAAGCGCACATCAAACACCAGATCAGCGTCAATCGGAATACCGTATTTAAACCCAAAGGATGTAATATTTACCGATAATGTGCTGCTCTCCAGATGTGTGAAGCGTGAGATAATCTTCTCCTTCAATCGCACAGGCTTCATATTGCTGGTATCGATCACCTGAGTGGCCGAATTCCTCAGCTCATCCAACATTTTGCGCTCCAACCTTATACCGTCAAGCGGCATGCCTTCCGGAGCGAGGGGATGGCGACGACGGCTTTCCTTATAGCGTTGAACAAGCACGGAATCCGTTGCATCCAGGAACAGAATCTCGCAATGGATGGTAAAGTGATCCTTGATGTAACTCAGAGACTCTGATAGAGCCGTGAAAAATTCGCGGCCACGCAGGTCGATGACCAATGCAACCTTGCCGATCTTCCCCTTGGATTGTTCGATCAGCTCCGCGAATTTGGGAATGAGCACCGGAGGCAGGTTATCGACGCAAAAGAATCCAAGATCCTCCAGACTTTGTACGGCCAAGGTCTTACCTGCTCCCGACATCCCGGTGATGATGATCAGGGTGGCCATGGATGATGTGTTGCTGCCGCGGTTGGCTGCTTCCAGCATCAGCTTTCCCTCCCTTATAAGTTTAGATCAGACGATGCATGGTGATTAATGACTACGAACGCAAATGCAGACCAGCAGCGCCTACAACGCCGGCATCATTGCCGAGCTCAGCCGGAACGATGCGTACACCTCGCTGAAGCGGCTCTGGTGTCAGCTTCGCAAATACAGCACGAACTTCATTAAACAGAATGTCGCCGGCTTTGGATACGCCGCCGCCGATAATAAAGGCTTCCGGATTCAACACGGCCGCAACGGCAGCCATGGATTTGCCCAGGTAATAAGCTGCGCGATTCACGATCCGAACGGCAACTTCATCGCCGGCTTTTGCAGCGTCAAACACTTCCTTCGCCGCAATGCTCTCTACATGGGCAAGGGAAGTACGGTCGCCACGCTCTACGGCATCCTTCGCCATGCGGATAATGCCGGTTGCCGATGAAACCGTCTCGAGGCAGCCCATTTCACCGCATCCGCATTGAATCGCTTCCAAGTCCGGCACAACCGAGATATGTCCAAGCTCGCCAGCCATGCCGCCAAACCCCTGATAAATTTTGCCGTTAATAATAATGCCTCCGCCGACACCGGTACCCAGTGTGTAGCATACGCAGTTCTCAACGCCGCGGCCTGAGCCGCTCCAAGCTTCACCCAATGCAGCTACATTGGCGTCGTTGTCTATTTTGACGGGCTTGCCGAGACGCTCTTCAAGCAGTGCGCGGATCGGTACATCTTTAAATCCTACATTCGGTGCCAAAATAATGATGCCTTCACGAATATTCGTAAATCCGGCGAATCCAGCTCCCACACCAGCAAGTTGATCCCAGCTGTATGGCGATTCTTCTACAATGTGACGCACATATTTCTCAATGTTGTCAATAACCGTGTCAACGCCTTTGGCTGTTTCCGTCGGCCCCTCATACTTATGCAGAAGATGCCCTTCTTCATTGCAAATTCCAACTTTAATTGCTGTTCCGCCCAGATCGACACCGACGTAGATGTTCTCAGACATGTTTCAAGCCACCTTTTTCCTTCTATATTATAGATTGCTCCTACTGTACCCACTATAATTGAAGGCACTCCTGCGGTCAAGAGAAGACAACGTGACAGGAAACCGTAGGCAGTCCTTTAATCACGCATATGTAAGCGCATACAATCAAGCTCGAAAACGCTCTTATTTGTTCATAATGAAACCTCCTCTAATCTTCAGCAGATCGCACATGACAAATGTCACCCCAAAGTGATGACATCCTTTACTAACGGGCATTCCCTCGCTTTCGTATGATGAATTCAGATCATTTCGATTACGAAAGGAGCGATACCATGTCAAAACCAATCCATGAACCTATTGCGGAACTACGGCAGGTAACCAAAATGTTCGGAAGCAAAAAAGCAGTCAACCAAGTGTCGTTTACGATAGAAAAAGGATCTATCACGGCCATTCTCGGGCCAAACGGAGCAGGTAAATCAACCGCCATCTCCATGATGCTTGGTCTTAAAGACGCCAGCGAAGGTGAGGTCCTCCTGTTCGGTCGAAGCCCGAAGGACTTGAAGGTCCGCGAGAAGATCGGCGCTATGCTTCAAGAGGTGAGTGTCATGGACGGGCTCCGCACGCGTGAAATCATCAATCTCATTCGCGGCTATTATCCAAATCCGCTGTCGCTTTCAGACATCGCTCTGCTTAGCGGGCTCACAACAGAAGAGCTTAACAAATGGGCTGTCAAAATGTCCGGAGGCCAAAAACGCAAGCTCAGCTTTGCACTGGCGATTGCGGGGAACCCCGAGCTGTTATTCTTCGATGAACCCACGGTCGGCCTGGATACATCGGCACGCCGGTTATTCTGGCAGACGGTACGCAAGCTTGCCGATCAGGGCAAGACGATTCTGTTCACCACCCACTACCTGCAAGAGGCGGACGATATGGCTGACCGCATTCTGCTGTTCCACCAGGGTCAGGTTGCTGCAGACGGCACGCCAGAAGCTATCAAGGCTAAGCTGACCCGAAGGTCGCTCTCCTTTATCGTCGATGCGGATCACCAGCAGGTCAAGGAGCTGCTTCATGAGGTGCCCGGCGTAACGGATGTATATGAACTGAACGGTCGGCTGAACGCTGTAACTGATAATACGGACACGGCACTAGCAGCTCTGTTCCGGGCCGGGCTTGCTGTACGTGACATCCGCATCGATCAAGGAAGCCTGGATGAAGCATTTGAGCAATTAACGATGAATCAAGGGGAGGCCGTATAATCATGACAACCTGGAAACTGTTGACCATACAGTGCAAGATGGAGCTGCTCCGGATGGTACGCAATCCGTATTATATTTTCTGGTCGCTCGCTATGCCGATTCTGTTCTATTTCATCTTTACCCGGGTCGTGAATACGGGTGCTGACGATACCGGACAATGGCAGGCGCATTATCTGATGTCGATGGCATCCTTCAGTGTCATGGGCACCGCCATCATGTCGCTCGGCATTCGCCTCGTTCAAGAGCGAGTCCAGGGCTGGGCTATATATATGCGGGTAACGCCGCTTCCCGGCAGCGTGTATTTCTTTGGCAAAATGTTTGTGCAGACGGTCATGCATCTGCTCTGCATCATCGTGATATTCGTAGCCGGCTACCTGATTAACGGCGTCTCCCTCACCCTCGGACAATGGCTGCTCAGCGGACTGTGGATTCTGATTGCATCCGTCCCGTTCCTGGCTATCGGCACCCTGATTGGATCCATGAAACGGGTCGATACAGCAAGTGGCGTCAGTAACGGCATCTATTTAGGCCTGGCCATAACCGGTGGGATGTGGTTCCCGATCGAGGCAATGCCTTCCATCATGCAAGCTATCGGCAAGTGGATGCCCTCCTATCATTTTGGCGGAGGTGCCTGGTCAATCGTGCGTGGAGAAGCGCCCGGACTGGATAATATCATTATTTTAGCAGCTTATTTGGCGGTATTTATGTTAATATCCACCTATATCCGGAAAAAACAACAAGCCGACTAAAGGATAGGGTGATGGCAACATGAAAAAATTGAAAGATGCGAAATCGGCAGGATTTGAGGTCTTTCCAACGCAATTGGGGATTTTCCCTTATTTATGGCTCATTTATTTATTCCTGCCCGTGCTCAACATGATGAGCGAACGAGGCTGGAAGATGGGTATTGGCTTTACACTTATCGCCTTGTTTCTCGTCACGTATCGCCAGCTTTATTTCGCCGCCGGCACACCCCGTTTTTTCTGGTGGCTCGGCATTCAAATGTCCATTATCTTCATCCTTTGCATGTGGTACTACCCAACGTATATGTACATGGGTTTCTTTACAGCCAATTTCATCGGCTGGTATACCGACCGGCGCAAATTCACGATATCCCTTGTGCTGTTTGGCATCATAGAGGTTATTCCTTTAATCAAAAATGCAAGCTTGTTGGGCTGGAAGGATCTGGTCTTTATGATTCCTTTCTTTCTCATCATGCTATTTTCACCCTTCGGTATCCGCTCACTGAACCGGCGGCAGGAGTTGGAGAAGGAGCTCGCGCAGGCTAACGAGCAGATTCGCAATCTGATTAAAGGCGAAGAGCGGATGCGTATCGCCAGGGATCTTCATGACACCTTAGGTCATACCCTCTCCCTCATCACGTTGAAGAGCCAGCTTGTCGAGAAGCTGGCAATGAAGAATCCCGAGAAGGCCCAATTGGAAGCCCGGGAGATTCAGAACACCTCGCGTGCGGCGCTGCGCCAAGTACGTGAGCTGGTGTCCGATATGCGGACCGCCACCTTGCCCGAGGAATTGGTAGAGGCCCAGATCATTCTGGAGAGTGCCGATATCCGGTTTATCTGCACCGGTAACCCGAAGCTGGAGGGAATATCCGACCTGGCCCACAATATTCTGAGCCTCTGCTTGCGGGAGGCCGTGACCAATGTGGTGAAGCACAGTCAGGCAAGCCAGTGCCGGATTGCCCTCGAGTCGCTTGACAATGAGTGGCGTCTTGAGGTGGCCGACAATGGAGTCGGTCTTCAATGCAAAGAAGAAGATCCATCTTCTTCATCCCACAGTAATGGCCTGAAAGGCATGGTGGAGCGGCTTTCCCTTATTGGGGGCACCGTAGAGGCCAGCTCCGACCAGCAAGGCACGATAATAGACATTCGTGTTCCGATCATCATCAAGAACCGGAAGGAGGACACATCCCATGAGCATCAAAGTGCTGATCGCCGAGGATCAGCGAATGCTGCGCGGCGCTCTGGCTTCCTTGCTTGATTTTGAAGACGATATTGATGTGATTGGTCAAGCCGGCGACGGCGATGAGGCTCTATCCCTGATTGCCTTGCATCAACCTGATGTATGCCTGCTCGATATCGAAATGCCTGTACGCAGTGGTCTCGAAGTAGCGGAGGAAGTAAAGCTGCGCGGTTATGCCAGCCGAGTCATCATCCTGACGACCTTTGCCAGACCCGGTTATTTCGAGCGGGCCGTGCAGGCGGGAGTTCAGGGATACCTGCTTAAGGACGAGCCCAGTGAACGGTTGGCAGAAGCCATCCGCCGGGTAATGGATGGGCGGCGGGAGGTCTCCCCTGAGCTCGTATTCGGTACGCTTTCAGGTGCGGGTGCCAATCCGCTGACCGAACGCGAACGGGAAGTGCTGCGGTTGGCTGCAGACGGCAACAGCTCCAATGAAATTGCGTCGAAGCTGCACTTGTCCTATGGGACTGTCCGCAACTATATGTCCGAGATTTTAAGCAAGCTCAGTGCCAAGAACCGAATCGAGGCCATCTCGATGGCGGAAGAGAAGGGCTGGATATAGCATTCCTTGCAGCTTGATCACACCCCTTACCCTCGTCTTGAAGAGACGGGGGCTTTTTATTTCACAGCACAAACAGGCCCATTTGGGTCTGTTTTTTTCTTTTTTGATTGACACATCCTCCCACCTGGTATTATAGTATGTTACAAGACTAACATACCGACAGGGTGATATCATGAATTCCAGGTTTGACGAAGGACAGCCGATTTTTCAGCAAATCGCAGATATGATTGAAGATGACATATTGAACGGGACATACCAAGCGGATGATCAGATTATCTCGATGTCGCAGTTCGCGAGTACTTTTCAGGTCAATCCCGCTACAGCTGTAAAAGGCATTGCCCTGCTTGTCAATGAAGGGATTTTGTACAAGAAAAGGGGGCTGGGCATGTTTGTTGCTGCAGATGCCAAACCGATCATATTGACCAAGCGGCAGGATCGGTTTTACAACGAACTCGTATTGAAGCTGCTTGATGAAGCCGAAAAGCTTGAATTGACCACCGAGGATGTTATTGAAATGATCAAACAAAAGAGATAGGAGATGAGCGGGATGAACGCAATACTTACCTGTTCCAACCTGAGCAAGAGTTACGGGCGTACGGAAGCGGTCCGAAATCTGGAGCTCCAGCTGGAAGAGAATACGATCTACGGCTTGCTGGGCCGCAATGGCGCCGGAAAGACCACGCTGCTTAATATGATGACCGGCGGATCTTTCCCAGACCATGGCAGTATTCAGATCTCGGGGGTAACGCTTAAGAGTGGAGAAACCCCAAAGGGAATTTGCTACGTAAGAGAGAAAAATTTGTTCTTCGGCGGTGCCAAGGTGATTGAAGTGCTGCGCCTGGCATCGGCCTTTCACGAGAACTGGGACTGGGACTATGCCCAGAGCCTGCTGAAGACATTCAAGCTGAACCCGGACAAAAAAATCCGTCAGCTTTCACGGGGAATGGAATCTCTGGTCGGAAACATCATCGGTCTGGCGAGCCGGGCCCCAATCACCGTATTTGATGAACCGGTGCTGGGATTGGATGTGCTCATGCGAGAGAAATTTTATCGCGTCCTGGTTGAGGATTATGCCAATCATCCCCGGACCATCCTGCTCTCGACCCATCTGATTGATGAAATCGCAACCGTCGTTGAGAAAGTCTACATCATGGATTCCGGCACAATGTTATTACATGACGATGTTGACCATATCCGCGCCAATTCTCATCTGTTGACAGGGAACCAGGAACAAATCGAACAATTTACGAAGGATCGTCACGTGATATATAAAGAATCTTACGGTAAAGGTTCCTTAACCGCGATATATGGAGCCATTCATGAGGCAGACCGTGCACAAGCCAACAAGCTTGGTATTGCTATTGACGGTTTACCGCTGCAAAAGTTTTTCTCCTATTTAATCGAAGGAGGGCAATCCATTGAATAAGACAACCGCACTCATGAGGGCTTCATTTCTTCAGCTTCGACCTTATCTCTTGGTGATGCTCGGCACCGTTGCAATTAGTTTGATTGCAAATGTTATCGTTGGCCTGTCTCTTGGAGACAGTTCGGAAAATACGCAGGTGTCTGCGGCCAACCTCCTCACCGTGTTCCTGATATTTGTTGGCAGTGTGCTACCGGCAGGGTTGTTCCGGCGAGTGATGAATTTAGGAGCTACACGAAAAGAATATTATGTTGGCATGCTCCTGGTTTACTCCATTTGGTCCGCCATCTTTGCTGTCCTCAATATCATCTGGCTTCAGTTGGAAATCGGCTTTATACGACAATATGAGAGTACCTTCAACATCCTTGAAATCTTTGGTTGGAATCAATTTGGAATCGTTGGCATGTTCTTCTATCAATTCGGTGCTTACCTGCTTCTTATTTCATTACTGAATCTGCTGTTTTCCGGTCTGCGTCATGTAATGGGCTGGGTGGTCTGGGTGGTATTTATTGCGGCAATCCCTATCTTTACATCCATCCCTTCGCTCCGGCATACGCTGGCTGATGGCTTGCTGGCCCTTCTCTTCAACGATTCGCTGCTGCAAGGACTCGGACTCACGCTGATCATCTCTCTCGTTCTGCTTGCAGGAGGCTGGTGGTTCACGGCCAGACGCACCATCGCCTAAGCTTGTTTCCCCTAACAACGCGTAATTTTGGATCACTCTAGCACGAAAGGAATGATGGATCTTGAAAAAGGATGCTGCCCCCCTTGAGGTGTTCCAGTCCTTTCTGTTATGGATAATTGCCATCGGTGCAGGGGTATTTGAGATGATCCTGGCTGTCATCGATTCGATATCCAGCCTAACGGGTGCTGGAATTGTCGGTATTCTCATTCAAGTCGCCGCACGAACGACGATGTTCGCTGTCCTTGTCTACATCATGATCAGAATGCTTCGTGGTAAGAATTGGGCGCGAATCGCACTGGCTTTGTTTTTAGGCGGGTTTGGTACTCTCTCCCTAATCATTGACCCTATCAAATGGCTCCTAACAGGCGGTTCCCTTTGGGACGCCTTTGCTCATGCAGACAATATTTCCATACTATTTGCCTCCAGTCGTACCCTTCATATGATCGCCGTTGTTGCGGCCCTGGTATTTATGTTCAGACCCGCGGCGAATCGGTACTTCAAAGCCGAATCGTAGGTCAACCCAACACCGGCTTGATCTTGGGATCAACAGAACAACAGCCCCTGGCCTATTCAAGGCCTGGGGCTGTTTCATGTAGGTCAAGCTCACTTCAACCATTCTTCCTCGATGAACTGTATCATTTCAAAAGCGCCACCACCGGCATTGGAAGCCACTACAAGGGTATAGCCGGTGGCCGGATAATAGGCAGACCGAAAATTCACACCCGGATCATAGCCCATGACGTGGTATTTAAACACATCCTCATTTCTCTTGGTAATCCACACGCCAAGCCCATAATGCAGGTCACTGTCCGGAACGTGCATATGGGAAGCCAGCAGCTTCTCCGTCATGGATGCGGTGAGCAGCGTATTGTTCATAAGCGATCTCCATAACTTTATCATGTCCGGTGCCGTCACATACGCCCCGCCGTCCGCATAACCTTGAATCGGGATAGCATACTGGTTCGTTCTCCACGTGCCGTCCTCCTCATCAATATACCCGTAGGCCGTATTTGCGGGCAGACGATCCAGCGGGAAATATCCCGAATCCTGCATGCCGCACGGCTCAAATACAAACTGCTGGACATAGTCGCGAAACGGGATTCCGGCATGCTGTTCAACGATCAGACCGAGTAATACAAAGCCTGCATTGTTATAATGAAATCTCTCGCCGGGCTGAAATTTCATGCGCTCATCCTGGAACAAAGGAAGGAAATCCCTTCCGTTCCGGAGTGTATACATGGGAACCGCCTTCCACAGATCCTCAAAGTCATCCATGACCTCTTCATCAAAATAATCCGGAATACCCGAGCTGTGGCTCAACAAATGAAAAACGGTAATCTCCGAGCTAAAATTAGGCAGTGAAATATCCAGACAATCGCTTAGCTTGCTGTCCAGCGACAGCTTGCCCTGTTCGATAAGCTGACAAACCGCAATAGCGGTGAACAGCTTACAGCCTGAAGCAATGCCAAACCTGGTGTCTGTTTGATTCGGGATGTGATCGGCCCGGTTGGAATAACCGAAGGCACCATCCCCTACGATGTTGTCATTTTCATCTGTTACGAGCACAGCTCCCGAAAAACGAATGCCGGCAGCAAATTCCTTCATTTTATGTATCATCAAGAACCCCATCCTTTATCTGGTTAGGGATATTTTAACATCTTTTTGGATGAGGGTCTTGGTACAGGACCAGTATAATGAAATATTCCCTTCTTATGTCCGGAATGCCGGTTGAAGCTCCAGGGGGAAGCCCATTTAGGTCTTTCGCTGCTCCAAGCACAAAAACCCCTTTCTGCCAACCATGTCGAATTTCATCACTTGATGAACGCTTCGATCACAGTCTGCAAGTGGGGGGATTGTAAAATGTATATTCGCTTCTACCCTAATGTCTCCACATCAGCAGCAGGATCACCGGGACCGCAAAAATAAGCAACCCGGCCCCAATCATCGAAGCGACCTGCAGCATGAATGTGTGCTTGGTTGGACCGGATGTCTGCAGCATTCCGCATTGAGCGCATCTGTTAGAGGCAGGGTATACCTCGCCGCCGCAGCTGACACAAATCCCATTATTCCTCATGAATAACGCTCCTTTACTTGGAAAGACAACATCGACATCTATGCATTGCTTTATCATTTAATATGAACGGAATCCTCACGGATCCTATTCATGAATACTTTTTTAATGTTAATCCATTTGTGAATATTGTCACATAAATGCGATGACAAGTAAAGGCATAAATCATTCATATGCCATCTCAACCCTTCGCTCCTTCGAAGCAAAGTTGCTCAGTGCAACCTAAAAACAGGAAGCCCGCGGCTCCCTGTTTTATATTTCATTCTTATTCTTTTCTACCCATGAACACCGCTACGATAAGCCCCAGCAGCAAGGTTCCTATACTGGTAGCCATCATACCCGTTCCGGATGGAATACCCGGAAACACGATAACAATAGATCCTAATATCAATCCAATAATCACGGCATACGTCATATGTGGGAAACGGTCCAGCAGGTACCGAATCAACCGGCTGCTAACCACGAAGCCAATCACCACTCCCGCCCCAATGACAGCTATAATCCCTATATTTAATGAGGATAGAGCTGAAATGGCAGTAGAATACACACCCAGAAGGAGAAGTACAAACGACCCGCTAATGCCAGGCAGCAGCATCGCCATGCTGGCCAACCAGCCGGATAAGAACAGTCCGATCCCGTTGGACCAGGTCAGGACGGATATCGGATCGGATGTGGCATCCGTTCTGAGAAAGGCCGTCGAAGCTAATACACCGGCTGCCACAATCAACACGACCACATGCACGGCTTTGAATTTGGTTCTCGCCTCCGCTTTACGCAGAATAAGAGGTAACACCCCTAAAATCAATCCTGTAAAGAAAAACTGGGTTGGCTCATAATAGCTTGCCAGCAGGTATTCAATCACGCGGCTCAGTAACAATAGAGCTGCTCCAATTCCAACGCCAAGTGGAATCAAAAAGCCCAGCTGCTTCTTCCATTCCCTGCTGAAAAATCCACTGATAGCCGCCAACAAACGATCATAGATACCCAGCACGACAGCAATAGTGCCGCCGCTTATACCTGGAATCAGGTCACTGACTCCCATCAGCACACCCCGATATAGGTTCTTCCATTCCATCAAAATCATAATCCTCCTACCTTACAAAGTGAATCTTATCGTGATAGCCCTGCGAAGGAGGTTTTACTTGTTCTTGGCATGCAATACCAAATTCCCTATTCCACCAATCGCAAACAACAGTGAAACGATTCCAAATCCCCATTGCCAAGAGCTTCGATCCGTAATGAAAACGACCACCAAGAACGCTATCGCAGCCAAAAAATTAAGCAGCGCAACGATCAAAAATTCCTTTTTCTTCATTCTTCATCCTCTACATTCCTACAGAATCAAATCTGTCCAGTCTACAACCCACTGCGGTGATCATATCATATTTTTGCCGATGAAGTATGATCGTTCATATGAACTTATGGTACAAAAGTAACCGTCTGCTCCGTCCACGCCGCACCATCAAATGCCTTGGCCACTCCCAGTTCATCAATCTTCGCCTTCAGCACATATTTCCACTTCACCGAAGCCGACCATGCCTGTTCGAACAGAAACGGTCGCAATCGAATCTCATGCTCGCTTGCCCAGGCCGCTATGACCCTTTCCCCATCGATCGACATATCGAAGCCCTCTTTGAACCAAGGATGCTCCTGATCCTTGGAAACACCAGGATCATTCATGTTTACATAGAGCGAGATATCATCGCACAGCTGCAGCAGGCCAAACTGTCTGTTAACGACATCTTCATCGGGAAATGGAAACTGATCACTTAGTCGTTTTTGCCGAGCCAACTCCTCATGGTAGAATTCCACCAGCGGCGTTTCCGTCGCCTCTTTCATAAATGACGCAAAATGAAGGCTGCAGAGATATCCTGCATAAGGACTCATCGCTTCGATCTCATCAACACCCTTTGTATACATTAGCATTTTCGGCAGGACCGGATAATCGATAAAAGTGTATGGAGTCCGGCTCTCGTCATTCCAGATCGGCGTGTCATCCATCCGAAGCCAAGCGCGGTCATGCTCTGTTATAGCCAGCAGTACTTCTTCCAATACAGACTCATCCATAAACAGCTCTCGCCTGAAGCCCCGGGCTACATCGCCCGAGAATCGGCCATGGTCGTCCTGGGCCGTCATCACAAAAGCATCCTCTGTCTCGCGAATGATCATAGTATCATCTCCCCTTTATTCATTCCTCACCCCAGATAAGCTCTTCGCTTCATTACGGCAATGATGTCTCTGGACTGGCCTTGATGCACACTCGTATCAAAGCACGAGATCAATTCCCAGCCGTCAATTCCGTAACTGTTTAATAAATCCTCAAATTCCTCTTCGTTCACCTTGCCTCCAAGGAATCCTCCGGTTTTGTATTTCAGCGTTTTGTATTCCCATTGATCCATATTCGGCATCCTCCATCATCCCATTGAATTTTTGACCATAGACTTCAAGACTTTCTGTAGATAAAATCAGTTCGTATCTCCAACATAGCAAACTACGGGGTGTGCAGCCTTATCCTGGAGTGGCTTTACCAGGGATCGAGGGTATACTCGAATCTCATCCAATGCGGACAGATCGATCCATTCCACACCCACCTGGTATTCATCCGGGTTATGGCCAAGAAAGGTATCCCCTGCATCCGCCAAGCTGCACTCAAAATAAAACTCCACTTGGTGCACATCGGAATCCCATTCCGCAAATTCATGATTGGAACCTATGTATTCACGGACATGCAGGAGATCACGAACTTCCACCTTACGCCCGATTTCCTCCTGGCACTCTCTGATCACCGCCTGCACCAAGGTTTCCCCCTTTTCTTGCCCGCCGCCAGGGAACAGATAGAAATCCCCCAAATGGTCTACGTTTTTCGTTAGAAGAATTTGATGATTCCGCATAATAACGGCCTTGGCCGAGTTTCGTATCGGTTTCATGAGCTGTCTCCTTATCGTATCGGTTTCTAGTTCTATTTTCTATTGTAGCAAATATAAATCCTCCATAGGCCAATCTGCAATCCGTACAAATACATGAATGTAACAAGCCGGTGTCCAATGAGCATGCTCAATGAATACCGGCTGTTATTGCACATCGTGAATAAGTCTGCTTAGCTCCCGAAGCAGCTAACGCCTATATGAGCCACTTGCCCGCTTCTTTCGAACAACGGCCGCCACCCACACAACGATTAGCAGAATCAACCCCGCCACAATCCAATCCTTGATGACTTCCCACGGAACACGAGACCCGCCATACTCACCCTCATAACGAGCCATGACATAACCTTCCTGCGTCTCAACCGCGATGGCGGATTCAGGAGCGATTCCTTGGATGGCATAGTATTTCGTTCCCTTTGGGTAAATATTAGAGAAGTTGCCGCCGTAGGTCCCTTCCTGATCCGTATGGTAGGTGACCTTCCCCACCACGTCTCCAAGCGTGGACCCATCCACGCGGTTCTCTGACACGACAAAAATCTTCCCGTCGTTCACGACAAATGGATATGCCCAGGAAGCAACTGCAGCTGGCGATGAACCCATCACCAGCAACAGCAGCGTGACCAGCGATATTTGCATAAGCCGACCCGCACGGTGAATATCGACCATGGTTCACCTCACAATTCAGAGTCATGTTATCTGAAGAACCGGATGGCTATTTCACCTGTTTGCTTCTGCCATCCACGATCAGCTCGATGCCCGGCTCGTTGGATCCGCCCGACATACTGTAAGAAGAGTCAGGCTGTTCCAAGAAACCCTCAAAGGTTTCAATAATCTGTATCCGACCTCGGGGCCGAACCGTAACCACCTTAGACTCGAAATCAACCATCCTCCCGCCAATATCAACGCTTAGCGGCCGCACCATAATCTGTTGCTCGGTACCATAGCTGTAAATATGAATCTGGCAGTGTGCCCGAATAGCATCGTTCTCTGTGCGGTAATCACACTTGCTGTCTTTCTTGGAGTACGACACGGTGGATATTCCGCTCGAATTGTAATTCACCGCATACATCACAAACTCTGATATGAATGGAAAAATAACGATCCAAACGACACAGCCGAGCAATAATCGGCTCATAATCTTCGGATAACGTGGACGATAAATCCGTACCACCCACAAGATGCCAGCTACCAATAAGATAAGGCCTGCTAGAACAGGCAAATGAAGACCATAATTGTCTTCCTTAGTCCAGGGAGATATCCCTGCCCAGCGGAATAAATCATCTCCGAACGAGTAGCCCAGATGTTGGATGGAAATAAACAGCAACCCCACGATGATTGCAGAAATGGAGAGAATTTTACTTTTCAGTTTAACTCCTCCTCGACGAACCCGTTTCCCACATTATAACAAATAAGAGACCCTGTGGTAACCTACATTAATCAGTCTTAGTTAATGGTTTATTCTCTACGATAGCCAGCCTCGTTCCGCTCTTGGCCTCATGCAGGAGCTTCCGGTCACGATGGATGAGACATAACAGCATATGGATAAACACAACGCCATCCAGAAGCAATACCCCCAGCGCATACATGGCAGCCAGGATTTGCGAACCCAAAACATTAACGGGAATAAGCAAGGCATGAAATCCACCCCATACCACATATAGCAGTCCGTTACGGATGATCACTTCCTTCAACTTCAGATGTTCCTCTGCTCCACGAATCTGGACCCGGACAATCCACTTGCCCAGCGTCTGTCCCTGCATCATATACGGCAGCACGATATGATATAAAATCACGACAATAAAATACGCACCCTTCACATTCAGCACCGTCAACACGCCAATCATCGGCAACACGACCCCTGCATCAATACCGAAAGCGATCGCCCGGCGCGTATAACTGACCCGTTTCTGCGATAGATCCACCTTCTCATCCAGCCGATCGAGGCGAGGCAGGTGATTTTTCATCCAATCCGCGAGCACGAATCCGATCATTCCACCCATGGTATTCAACAGCAGATCATCCACATCAAACAACCGGTAAGGGTGATCATAGATGCCGTAAATACCGGTCACCTGGGTCACCTCAAAGAACAGCGATAATCCGAATGAGGCCACCAAACACGTAACCCAAGATGCCCGAGCATAATAACGCAGGAACATGCCGAACGGAACCACGAGAAATACGTTAAACACGACCTGCAAGAAGGCTCTTTCCTTGAATAGATGCATGTAAGTCGAAGGCTCGCCCCATACCACCTTGGTCTCCTTCAATATGTCTTGGATAAAGTTCAGAGGAATCCACTGCATGACCGAGGCGACATTCATTGGAGCATTATGCCGCGAGGCAGGCAAAGGAAGAAGCACCAGATACACTGCGTTCATCATGTAGAGCAGAAATAAATACAGCAGAAATCCCCGGAATTTATTAAAATAACCATATTTGCGATACTGCACAATCAGAAAGGGAACTGCGCACAGCAAAGCCGCTATGGGAAAGGTTAAAAATGCATAAGATATTGGAAACAGGTAGGCTTCCAGCATGCTTTCGTTCACTCCCTCTGTGATGTTCTACTTATAGGTTAAAGGATCAAGTTTAAATGACGGGGATTCCTTCGTTTAAAATGCGTTTAAAAAAGGCACTTCCGCGTCATAATCGGCCCTGCTGTTAACCTGGGGGTAGCTATACTCCAAAACCGAATAACCCACACCAACAGTGTGGGCAGGATCACCATATGCAAAATGCATTGGATTGAATGGTTATCCCAATTAGGCTCATATCATAATAACGAGGATGCACAGAGAATGGTTTTTCAACTTTTTAAATCGTGGATAATTTCGAGTAAATCGGTGATCTCCCCATCTTTGCCCTCCCATTCCGAGATTACGTTGAGATCAAAATAAGGTTCGATGCCGAGTCCCCTGATGTTGCTGTATTGAAATTCGCCGTAACCATTGGTGATCAGTCCGAGTTTTATCCCTTTGCCTTTCAAGCTGTCCAACGTTGCATGCAGATTGGGGAAATCGACACAATTTTGTTGAAACTCAGATACGGGTAATGGCTCTAGCGATATATCGCTGTAAGTTTAGGAGAGATGCCGCGCCAGCATCCGGTCATCTAATCCCCTGCTCTCCGGTATACCCGTTCCGGCCTGCCTACCGTGCCATATGAAATATCCGCCATGAGGATGCCCTTCTCCACGAAGTACTCCAGGTATCTTCTGGCCGTCGTTCGGCTGAAGCCGCCACGTTTTCCAAGCTCCTCCGCGGTCCACACGTCCTCGGACTCCTCGATGTAGGACAGGATTTTCTCACTCGTCAATTTATCGATGCCTTTTGGAAAATACGTTTCCCTCTCCATCCGTTCACCGGCACGCCATAACAGCTGGTCGATGCCCTGTTGATCGATCTGCTTATTTGCTCCGCCGAGCTGCTTCATCTGCTCGTAATATTTCCGGTAGGCTTTCAGCTTCTCCTGGAAACGGTCGAAGACCACCGGCTTGATCATAAAATCGTACACTCCGCCGCGAATCGCCTCCCGCACCGTATCGAATTCCTTGGCTGCCGTTATGATAATAACATCGGTATTCGGGTATCCCCGCTGTATATGCTGCAGCAGATCCAATCCCGACATATCGGGAAAATACAAATCCAGCAGCACCAGATCAGGCGCCAGAATATCCAGCTGCTCATGTGCCTGGACCCGATCCGTTGCAATGCCGACGACCTCGAAGCCCTCTACCTTCTCTACGAACCGTTGATTAATGCTGGCAATGCGCACATCATCTTCAATGATTACGACCCGAATCATGGATATTCCCCCCTGTTTTTGGAATCTTGACCGTAAACACCGCACCGCCCGCAGGCGAGTTATGGCACGCAATCGTACCGTGTAATTGCTGTACTGCCCCGTTGACGATCGATAGGCCAAATCCTCGATTGCGTTCCCCCTTGGTGGAATAGCCCCGCTCAAACAGACGATCCGTTCCAGCCTCGGCGATACCGGACCCGCTGTCGGATACTTCGATCATTAATTGATTGCCCTTGTCATGTAACTTTACGCTTACCCATCTGTTCTCCGGTTTGGATCCCAATGCCGCCTCCATGGCGTTGTCGATCAAATTTCCAATAATGGCAACTAGCTGGTTTCGGCTAATATGACCGGGAATGTCTTTAAAGGAACTGCTCCGGTCAATCTCAACCTTCACCTTTAACTCGCTTCCGCGATTAAACTTTCCAATGAGAATGCCGCCAATGATCGGATCGGGAATTTCCTGCAGCAGGAATTGTATCAGGTTCTGATGCACATCCGTCTCATGCGTAATCAGATCCATTGCCTCCTGATACGATTCCAGCTGAATCAGTCCGTAAATCGTATACAGCTTATTGGAATATTCATGCGTCTGCGCGCGCAGCGCTTCCGTATACCTCTTCACCTGCGTAAGCTCTTCGGTCAGGCGCAGCAGCTCGGATTTGTTCCGAAAGCTGGAGACCGCCCCCACAATCCGATGCTCATGATCATAGATAGGCAGCCGGTTGACCACAACCGCGTGATCGTTAATGACCATCTCTTGATCCTTCTCTGCTACCCCGGACTGCATCACCTCCAGCAGCCTAGTGCCCGGGATGACATCCTGAACATACTGCCCGGTGATCACCCTACGCTCCTTTGGATCGATCAGCATCATGGCTGTATGATTGGCCAAGGTTACGATGCCCTCTCGATTGACGGCGATAATGCCTTCATGAATCGTTTCCAGAATCGCGCGTTTCTCTTGATACAATAAACCGATTTCCTTGGGCTCCAGCCCGTGAATGGATCGCTTGACGCTGGACGATATCCATATAGCGCCGCCGCATCCCAGGATTAACGCAATTCCTGCAAAGAACAGGACACGATTTCGGTACGATTGTGCTGATATCTCGATATCTTTCATTAGAATGCCAACCGATACGATACCAATAATTTCGTTCTTATCATTGTAGATCGGCGTCTTCCCCCGGAGCGAGGGTCCCATGGATCCAATCGCCTTCGATATGATGCTCATGCCCTTCAATACCGGGCCGTTGTCGCCACCGACCATCTCTTTGCCGATCCGATCGGCGAGAGGATGCGCATACCGAATTCCTTCACGGTTACCGATGACGATATATTCCGCATCCGTCTCCAGCCGAATTTCCTCCACCACGGGCTGAATGATGGCTGACGGGTCCTCTTCCTCGAACGCATTCTGAATAACGTCCATTTCCGCCACGGCCTTCGCCAGCTTTAATGCCGAAGCGCCGATACTCTTCTCCAGCGTTGTGATGAGCAACCGCTCAAAACTGAAGGTGAGGGCGACAATGACGGCGAACAACAGGGTGCCTATAAGCAGAATCAATCTCGTCTGTAAACGCATTCATATTCCTCCATACACATTGTCGCCATAAGCGTAGCTCTGATTTTCCTATTGTATTCTAGATCACACATGTGACAATAGTCTCTGGAAAAAATCGGTCGTAAATTTTATGAACAAAATTAGCGAAATGATGTTTTTTCAACTTATGCCGCAATTCTGTTCAAGCCAGACGCTCGATGATAATATGAAGGAACTTCAATTAAGTAAGCGCTTACAAATATGCGAACTCTCGCACAACGATAAGGAGGAACTTATTCATGCTTAAACGAAACGGCATAAAAATTATAACCGCTGCGCTTGTCCTGGCCATGAGCCTGACAGCCTGCAACAGCACCGGAAGCAGCGCCGGCGAATATCCGAAAAAACCATTTATCGTGACCGCGCCTTCTGGCGCCGGCGGTGGATGGGACAAAACCGCACGTTCCCTCACCAAAGTACTTACGGAAACAAAGCTCATCGAACAAACCATGACGGTTGAGAATAAGCCCGGCGGCGGCGGGACCGTGTTTCTCGCTGAATACGTAGCAAAAGACAACAAAGATCCCTACAAGCTGTTCGTCAGCTCTCCCCCCATTCTAATTAACAATCTAAAAAAAGAAGGGAACAGTCCATTCGGCTACAAGGACGTGACGCCGCTCGCCCAAATGACCAAAGACTTCGGAGCGATTGCCGTACCGGCAAACTCCAAATTCACCGACCTGCAATCGCTGGTCGATGCGATCAAAGCCGATCCGACTTCCGTCACACTTGCGGGCGGTTCCGCTCCGGGCTCGATGGACCACTTGATCAGCGTTCTGCCTGCATTCAAATCCGGTGTGGATCCGAGAACCGTGAAGTATTTATCCTATGATGGCGGCGGCGAGGCCATCGCGGCCCTCCTCGGCAACAATGCCGATGCGATCGGCACGGACATCTCTTCGCTCGGGAGCTACCTGAAAGCAGGCAAGATCAAAATCCTGGCGGTTACCTCAAGCGAACGCCTAGGCGGAGACTTTGCAGATGTGCCGACTCTGAAGGAGCTGGGTCTGGATGCCGAATTCACCATCTGGCGTGGTGTATTCGGTCCGAAGGAACTGTCGGAAGAGCAGCTGGCCTTCTGGGACAAAACGCTGAAGGAGCTCTCCGAGAACGAAGTGTGGCAAAAAGAGCTGGTTGCCAACGACTGGGCAAGCGAATACCGAAACGCTGCTGACTTCAAGGCATTCCTTGAAGAACAGGAGCAAGACGTGCAGGAGCTGCTCACAGCGCTAGGCATGCAGAAGTAAGCGTTGGAATTGAGGGAGCGGTGCGCTCCCCTCTCCCGTTTCATCCTTGAGGAGGTGTCAACCTTGAACAGAACGTTTGACCGCTACGCCAGCATCGTATTTCTGCTCCTTGGCATCGGCTTTATGTGGCAGAGCGCCAAGATCAGCGCATCCGCATACGGGAGCACCGTCGGCCCTAACATATTCCCGTTTGGTCTCGGATTGGCGCTTACGCTGCTAAGCATTCGTTTGTTTTATGAAGCCTTGAAAGCCAAGCCGACGGAGAACCATGTGGAGAAGCTGGACTATAAACGCTTTTTCATGATTTTTGCAGCAGCGTTTCTCTATGCCTATTTCCTGGAATTCATCGGATATATCATCGGCACCTTCCTGTTCCTCCTGTTTGCGTTTCAGACACTGGAACGAGGCAAGTGGCTGAAATCCATTCTAATCTCCGCGCTGTTCTCCGGCGGTGTATACGTCATCTTTGTTGTCTTGCTGGAAGGCTCCATGCCGGGCTTCCCGTCTTGGCTATCATGAGCATGGGAGGAATCTACAATGAACGTTCTGGATTATTTGGCGGATGGCTTTATGACCGCCTTGCAGTGGCATAATCTGCTCTTTGCCTTCATAGGTGTGCTGATCGGCACCTCGGTCGGCGTGCTGCCCGGCATCGGTCCGATGAGTGGCGTCGCGCTTCTGATCCCCGTCACCGCCTCCATGACTAGCGGCTTGCCAGCGGAAGCAGCAGCAACCAGCTCCATCATTCTCCTCGCAGGCGTTTATTATGGGGCCATGTACGGAGGCTCTACAACTTCGATCCTGCTCAATACGCCCGGAGAGTCCTCGTCTGTCGTGACGACGCTGGACGGCTACCAGATGGCGAAGCAAGGCAGAGCAGGCCCGGCCTTGTCCATCGCTGCGATCGGCTCGTTCGCAGCCGGGCTCTTCGCGCTTGTGGCATTGATCGCGCTGGCGGAGCCCTTATCCAATGTAGCGATTAAATTCGGCCCGGCCGATTATTTCTCGCTCCTGCTGCTTGGACTCTGTGCAGTAAGCGGGCTTGCAGGCAAATCGATCACCAAGGCACTCATCATGACCGTATTCGGTCTGCTGCTCGCTACCATCGGCATGGATACCGTATCCGGCGTCGCACGGTTCACCTTCGATATCCCCATCCTGTACTCTGGACTGGAATTTCTAACGATCGCTGTCGGTTTGTTTGCCCTTGGCGAAGTGTTCAAATCCATCCTGGAGAGAGACTACGCAGCAGGTCCAACTTCCAAGATCGGCCGCATCCTGCCGACTCGCCAAGACCTGAAGGATAGCGCGGGACCGATTGCCCGAGGCTCGATCCTTGGCTTCTTTATCGGTATTCTGCCGGGCGCCGGGGCAACGCTTGCTTCCTTCTTCAGTTATATTGTTGAGAAAAAGGTCAGCAAGCATCCGGAATCCTTCGGCAAAGGTAACATCGCTGGCGTTGCAGCCCCCGAGTCGGCCAACAACGCGGCTTCCGGAGGCGCCATGATCCCGCTGCTGACGCTGGGCATTCCCGGTTCCGGGACAACGGCCATCCTGATGGGGGCGCTCATCATGTACAACATCCAGCCAGGCCCGCTGCTGTTCGAGGAGCATCCTCAAGTTGCGTGGGGACTGATTGCGAGCATGCTCATTGGTAACCTGCTTCTGCTCGTACTGAACATGCCGCTGGTCAAGGTATTCGCCAAGGTCATCCAGACCCCGGCCAAATATCTCATTCCAATCATCATTGCCATCTCCATCTTCGGCGTTTACGCCGTACAAGCGCAGATCTTCGACCTGGTCCTGCTGCTCATCTGCGGCATTGCCGGCTTCCTGCTGGCCCGCAATGACTTTCCGCTCGCGCCACTGGTGCTCGGACTCGTGCTGGGTCCCATGATCGAGAACAATATGCGCCGGGCGCTGACCACGTCCAACGGCGACTTTATGATCTTCCTGCAGAAGCCGATGTCGCTGGCATTTCTCATCATCGCCCTGCTCTGGATTGTCGTTCCGATTCTACTCAAGCGAAGAGGCAAGGAAGTTGTCGTGAACGAAGAAGGCTAACCATCATACGTATATCGATAGCTCAAGGAGGCAGTCATGAATACCAGCAAACTAGGCGGCAAAAGTGTCATCGCTAGAATTGAAATGAATACGGAAGAAGCCAGCTTCGGTCAAGTAACGGCCGCCATCTTTGAGGCTGGCGGCGACATCGTGGCCATTGATGTCATTCAGACGAGCAAGCATACCACGATTCGCGACGTCACCATCACGGTAATCGACACCATCGACATCGACATTATTGCCGAGCGCATTCGCAGCATGTCCGGCGTTCAGCTGCTGCATCTATCTGATCGCACCTTCCTGCTGCACCTGGGAGGAAAGATCGAAACCAAGCTGAAAGCGCCGATCCAGAACCGCGACGACCTCTCCCGCGTGTATACTCCGGATGTTGCTCGCATATGCATGGCGATCCACGAAGAACCGCGTAAAGCCTTTACGCTCACCGTCAAACGTAACACCGTGGCCGTCATCTCCGATGGCAGCGCCGTCCTGGGACTTGGCAATATCGGCCCTTATGCGGCCATGCCGGTGATGGAAGGCAAGTCGATGCTCTTCAAGCAGCTGGCGGACGTAGACTCCTTCCCGATCTGCCTGGATACGCAGGATACCGAGGGCATCATTACGGCGATCAAAGCGATCGCTCCCGCGTTTGGCGGTATCAATCTGGAGGATATCTCCTCGCCGCGATGCTTTGAGATTGAGCAGCGCCTGCGCGAGGAATTGGACATCCCAGTGTTCCATGACGATCAGCACGGAACCGCCGTCGTCCTGTACGCTGCCTTGATCAATGCACTGAAGGTCGTCGGAAAAACCGTGGAGAATCTGAAAGTTGTCGTCTGCGGCATCGGCGCCGCGGGCGTTGCCTGCAGCAAGATCCTGATGTCGGCTGGCGTGAAGAACATCATCGGCGTCGATCGCCTCGGCGCGCTGACCGCCGATCAGACGTATGACCATCCCATGTGGCAATGGTACGCCAGCAACACCAACCCCGAACGGCGTTCCGGATCACTTCAAGACGTCATCCAAGGCGCCGACGTGTTTATCGGTTTGTCTGCCGGCGGAATCCTGAAGAGAGAGGATGTTCAGGCGATGGCAGAGCGTCCTATCGTCTTCGCGATGGCCAATCCGATCCCGGAGATTTTGCCGGAAGAGGCCGAGGATATCGCGGGCGTCATTGCAACGGGAAGATCCGATTATCCGAACCAGATTAACAACGTGTTATGTTTTCCCGGTATTTTTCGCGGCGCTCTGGACTGCAGAGCCTCCGCCATCAATGAGGAGATGAAACTCGCCGCAGCCGAAGCGATCGCTTCGACGGTCACGGACAAGGAACGGAGTCGGCATTACATCATCCCGAGCGTATTCAACCAGCAAGTCGTCAGCGGCATCCGGGACCTTGTCATCCAGGCAGCCATCCGAACCGGGGTCGCGCGCCGTATTCCAAGGGAATACCGCTAACGATTACGATTCCATGAAACGGGGAGGGTTCAGGAATGGGGAGCAGCATACGAGCTATCGTGGACATCAATAAGAGGGCGAATGATTTCTCATCCAGCATCGTACTCGTCCTTGGACCGGATCACGACGCAAAAAGCATACTGGGTCTAAGCATGACACTGTACCGCAACCAAACGTACCTTCTCTACGTTTATGGTCCGGACCAAATGGAGGCGAAAGCTGCCATGCGGGAAGTATTCGCCAAGCACCATCTGCAGCTGCAGCTGAAAGAGGATCCCTAAGAGTCGAGCAACCGAAATCGAGCTTGGGCCGTACGATATGAGTCCGAAAAAAAAGAGCAAGAGAGTACGGTCCTAACAGGAACCGTACTCTCTTGCTCTTTGCATGTTCGCTCGGCCTCTTTACGTTAGCTACCTCGTCCCGTTCGTCAGATACACAAAAAACCTCTGCAGGCAGATCGCCGACAGAGGTCTATACCCGTTACATATTTCGCTTTAAGATTCGTACCAATAGCCTTTAATTCCTTGTTCGAGCCGGACCAGCGCTTCCAAATAAAAATAATCTCCCCAGATCATATAATCATCCGGCGCCCGGTCGCCCCTCACATGGTAAGAGCCGTGCTTCACCAGCCCCTCCGCATCGGGCAGGTCCATCGTTGAATAATGCTCCACCAATGCGCTCATGCTGCGGTTCAAGGCATCCTCGAACAGCGCCCGGTCCGAATCATGGTCTTCCATAAGCTCCAGAAGCTCCAGCAATCCGCACGCTGCAATAGCCGATGCCGAGCTGTCGCGCGGTGTGCCCTCATCAATTGGCACATCGAAGTCCCAATAGACAACCCCATCCTCAGCCATGCGTTCGATAAAATATCGGGCAAGACGCTTGGCCGTATCCAAAAATGCCTCATGCTTCGTATATCTGTAAGCCAGTGCAAAACCGTATATCCCCCAAGCCTGACCACGTGTCCAGGTCGATCCGTCTTGGTACCCTTGATGGGTACCGCCCCGAAGCGCATTTCCATTGTTAACATCAAAATAGAACGTATGGTAGGAGGAACCGTCCCCACGCACCAGAAATTTCTGGCTCTGCAAGGCATGCTTCATGGCAACATCATAATACTTTGTTTCCCCTGTCTGCTCATGAGCCCAAAATAATAGCGGGAGATTCAGCAGACAATCGATGATGATCCGTCCCCCGTTCTCCGGATCATTCGCTGCCCCCCATGCCTGTATGATTTCCATTTGGGGGCGCCACCGTGCCAGCAAGGTGTCCGCTGCCTGCAGTGCCGTCATACGAGCCGCATCGCTCCCCGTTACACGCCACTGCGCTACCGCAGACAGTGAATATAGAAAACCGATGTCATGATGATCCAATGCCACATGCCGATCCAGCCGATCCTGAAAATTGGTCAGGTAAGACTCAGCCGCCTCCTTATAGAAGGGATCTTGTCCATACTCGTAGGCAAGCCACATCATCCCGACATAGAACCCTTCGATCCAGTCGTTATTATCGCCCCACTCGTATCGCTGGCCCTCGATAATATGCGGCAACTTCCCCGGATGCTTCCTAATATTTTGCTTGATTTTCTGAATGGCATCCTCAATTGTGCCTTTCCACATGTTCATCCTCCCCTTGCTCATATGCTTGATTGTGCAATATGTCCAAACGAAATAGGACGCTTCCGTTCTCGGCATCCATAACAACGATGTTTCCTTCGAGTGTGCGCTCTACAATCGGAGGGAAGTCGTAGCGTCTCCGATTGTCCTCGCGGTTTGAAGCTCCGTATACGGCCGATATCAAAACATGTTCCCCTGGCTCCAGCTGGACGGTTAACGTCGGAATCATCGTTCTCGGCTTGAGCAGGTTCGTATTGGCCTCCGGGTAAACCATGACCGCACCGCCGTATCCTTGCACATTGACGATTCCACTGATTCCACCCGGCATCATCGCAGCCATCCGTTGGGGTTCCGCCTTGACCGCCTCGGTCTCGCTCAGGGCAAAATCAATCATCCTTCCCACGGCAAATCCGCCCTCAGCCACAGTCAAGCAGCGGCTTGAATGGATATGGTGAATCCGTACATGCCACAGTCCGGCAGGAACCAGCCATGTCCGCACTTCGACATCATGCCAAGGAAGCCATCTGGAGTATACATGCTGTTCTTCGATGCGGAACTCCTCGCAAAAGCGCCGTACACGATAATGCTCATCGCATTCGCTTAGAGCAAGCATCGAATCATAAGCCCCCTGTCCGAGGCCATAATACCCTTTGGGAACACTGAAACCAAATCGCGTAGAATAGGCGAATTTTGCATATTTGGCTGCACTGTGTGCCATATCAAAGTTAGCCATTTGACCGGAAGCCAGGGCTGTTATATGTCCATCATCTTCCGGTTTGCATATCAGCATTCTGGCATGAGGCTGGGCTGACACCGGTTTCAAGTTTGGCAAGGGCTCCTCTTCCACTGTCCAGAACGGATGATCATCCGGCAAATCCAATATGAGAAATGACTTAAACGCCCAGTATGGTGATCCCGGCGCATTGTAGCTTTCCCCCATGATCAAATTGGGGTAGGCATATCCGATACTTAACAAGCCGTCTGTCGTAAAGATGGGCTGGGCAAACCACCACCGCAAATGCCTCATAATGATCCCTTTGATTACGCCGAGGGAGAATGGCTCGACGCCGGCGTATACGAGCGCACACCAGAAGGAGACCTGGGCGAAGCGATAGGTCTGGCTTCGTCCAAAGGGAAGACTGCTTCCATCCTCGGCGAACCAATAAATGAATTGCTCTGCAAACATCTTCGCCCGCTCCCTATAAATCCGAGCACGTTCAGGATCATGTTGCTCCATCAGCTTCGCGTAGATCAGCGTATAGAAGTGCATCGCAAACGGAATATAATAATCCCGCTGGTCCGTCTTGCCGTCGGAATACCATCCATCGCCTAAATAGTAAGTATCGATGATATCGAGATACTCATCCATAATGGCTTGATTGTAAGGCATGCCCACCTTCTTGAAGCCCATATTTACAAGCACTGTAAACATCAGCCAATTGTTCGGATTGGAATGATCCACGAGTTTGATCTGATTGAGCCACCGGTACAGCTGCTGCTTCTCCTGCTCCTGCAATGGCTCCCACAGCTTATGTGGAGCAAGCGCCAGTCCAAATCCGAATACCGCCTGCTCGACCATACGCTGATCCTGGGTCGTAAACTCTCCCCAATATTCGGCATGCTTCGGGTCCGTGCCATTCACGATGCCCTTCAGGTACAGCGGCCATAAATCCGATTCGCCGCCTCCACTGGCATGAGGAATCAATCCCCATAAGGGTCTGGCAAAAGCCTCCATAAGTGCGATGGCGTCATTATGTATGGCTGCTGTAGATCCAAGCGTTAGCCCGGCATATCCCGACGTGAACCGCCGCTTCAAAGGCTCCAGCGTATCCAGCACGGCCTTCTGCAGATCGGCTTTGGTGCGAAGTGGAAAGCCTTGTAACGATCCTTGTGTCTGTTCCATGATCTCACTCTCTCCTCCTATCGCTAAAAATTAACTCCAAGACGTAAACTCGCTCGGCGTCATGCCAATTTCCCGCTTGAACAATTTGATAAAATAGCTCTTATTGGCATAACCCAGATAGTCCGATATCTCCTCGACGGTCTTATTAGACTGTTGAAGTAACTGCTTCGCCTTCTGGAGTTTGACCATATTGACATATTCGATAAAATTCTGGTTCGTTTCACGTTTAAACAAGCGGCTGAAATAGCTTGAGTTCAAATTTAAATAACCCGCCATCTCTTCAAGCGTCAATTTCTCGGTCACGTGCTGAATCACATATTTCTGTGCCCGGATGATCTCGGAACGCTTAGAGCGGATGGATAATACACTTAATCTGCGGGAGAGCTCCGTCAGATATGCCATGATCCAGCTCCGCAGATGTTCCATGGAATGAATATCGTTGATCGCGTCATACAGCTTCTCTTCGGTTATGCTGTCCTGAACCTGTAATGTCACTTTCGTTTTCATCTGTAAATCCATGAGCAGCTGCAGCACCCATTCTTTCACATCCGCAGGAGGGAACCGGTTCGTCTCCACCCATGCCGCCCATTCCTTTACAATCTCCTCTACGTGCTCAGGCCGATTCAAGGCCAGCATGTCATTGATCCGCGAGAAGAATACGGCATACTCTCCATACATATCTCCGCTGGTGAAGGACGCCTTCTCGTACCGGCAGATGCTGGATTCCTCCAGATAGAAGCGATGGCTCCATTCCTTGAGCATGGGCATTAATATAAGCCGAAGCTCTTCAGGTGCTGCGGCTTCCCGTCCCAATAGACAGGTAACGGATATTTTCAAATATTGTTTCATGGCCGTTATCGCCCGCTGCAGGGAATAGTAGAGTATCTGCTGTTCCTTAACAGGGTCCTCGCAACAGATGAAAACAACCAGTTCTTTGTTGCTGTAATGAAAAATAACGCTGCGGTGCATCGAATCGAGCACTTCCTGCAGCACATTTTCGACCGCGAATGCAATCGTATAATCGTTCATTTTGCGTGTCCTTGAAACTTCGGGCATTCGGTCAATAGAGACAACGAAAGGCAAGTAATATCTGGCCTGAAGGTCAACACCATTTAACCGGGCATGCTTAATCCATGCTTCCTTTGTCCAAGATAACTGGTACAGGGTATCCTTCAGCAATTGATCTTTTAGCGCGGACCGGTTGAGCGATTCCTTCTGCATATACATCATCACTTCTGCCGCTTTGTGCTTCTCCTCGCTCAGATCAATAGCGATGTTATGCAGCAGCTGCTGCAGCTGCTCTACATCCAAACTCTCTTTTAGAATATAATCACTCACTTTGAGCTTCATAGCTTGTTGCGCATAATGGAACTCGTTATGACAGGATAAAATGACAGCTCGAAACAAGGGATTCACTGTGTTGAACTTTTCAAGCATCTCCAGGCCATTCATCTTGGGCATCCCGATATCCGTAATAATAATGTCAGGCTGCTTAAGCTGCGCATCCTCCCAAGCCTCCAAGCCGTTCGAGTAACAACCGATCAATTCAACACCCAGCTCTTTCCACGCAATGCTTTGCGACAAATAGCGCACAACAGGATAATCATCGTCCACCAGAATCGCTGTCAACACCATGCTCACCTCTCTCCACCTCGAATGGAAACTTTAACGTGATGTTTGTTCCAATGTCCTGCTCACTGTGAATCTCCAGTTGGGCGTTCGTTCCGTAGATCAGACGAAGGCGCTGAAATACATTCTTGACACCAATGCCGGAAAATCCCTTTTTGGCAGGTGCTGCTGCTCCCTGAACCGAGTCCACATTGGCGCGCAGCTCTTGAAGCGCAGCCTCACTCATCCCGATCCCGTTGTCACGGACCGTGATGCAGATATCGTTGGCTCCTTTTTCAGTGATATGGACCGCCTGGATGAAGATGACCCCGGCAAACTGCTCATAGCCATGAATAATAGCGTTTTCAATTATTGGTTGAATCATGAAGCGCGGAACTAACGCTTGCTCGCAGCCTGCCTCGTAATTCACCTCAAGTCTCACCTGGTTGGCATGCCGGAAATTCATGAGCCGGATATAGTGATGAACCGTCTGCACCTCTTCATGAAGCGGAATAAATTCATTATCGCGGTTAATCGTCATGCGCAGCAGGGAAGACAAGGAGGCAATTAATTCGGCGTTCTCTTTATCCCCTTCGATCAATATGTTAAGCCGGATGGAATTCAGAAGATTAAACATAAAGTGCGGGTTGATCTGAGCCTGCAGCATCTCCAGCTCGGCCTTTCGCTTCTTGGCCTGTTCCACGGTAATTTGCTCGATATTGGATTCGATCCTGTCCAGCATATGATCAATCGTCCGTGCGAGCTGAGTCACCTCGTTGTTGCCGCGTATGCCCGAGCGGATATCCAGCTGCCCCCGGCCAATGCGGGTTATGAAGCTGCTCAGTTCCCTCATCGGCTTCGTAAAGGCCGAAATTAATACCATCAGAAGAAGACAGAATAAGGTAAAGAAAAGCACCTGCAGCCCAAAACTAATTAATAAAATCTGTTTATACTTGGAGACGGCTGATGATAACGGAATTAAGCCGACCAGATTCCAAGTATTCGGACGAATGGACTGCTCCGCGTATACATATTCCCGGCTATCCATTTCAATCGTTCGTGCAGGCTCATCCTGATTCCACCAGGTCATCCTGCTTCCGATAAGGGACGGATCGGAGTGAGAGATGACCACACCCTTCTCGTCCAGCAGCATCATATCCTGGTCTGAATTAGAGCCGCTCTGAAGATGGCTGCGGATCTTACGTTCATTCACGCTGATGATGACATAACCGATGATGCTGTTGGAGGAGGTTCTTATCGGTCGCCCGATCGTAATCAGATAAGAACCATCCTTGTCGGCAGCATGAAAATAATTGTCCTGCAATCCCACCCAATAGGTTGAGAACGAGGGAATTTGGTTTAGCTCCGCGAACCACGGCTGCTTGTATAAGATGGCCGGATTAAAGTCGTTGTGAGAATAATTGGTATATGTAAAATCGTTCTTTCCAAGGATGGTGACATAATAATCATCATGCTGTCTAAAGAGCTCATCGAGCAGCCGGATCAAGCGGCTGTAGTTTACAAGGATCTCATTCTTGTATTCCTGCGTGCCCTGCTTCTGCCTGGACATAATTTGCTGTCTGATCTCCGAGTTCGTCAGCACCATGTTGGACAGCTCCAATGTTTGATCCAGAACGCTATTCACATCGGATTGAACCGCTTTTAGTGCATCCTCAGAGCTCACAATGGCCCTATCCAGCAGAAGATCCTTGGTTAAATAATTGGTAACCCAATATATTCCGCCCAGGGGAAACAGAAAACATAACAGTGCTGACCAGATTAATTTTTTTCGCAATGATAATTTGGGAATCATCACAGATGCAGTCCTCAAATCTTAATGAATTGGAATAGGGAAAACCTGAGTTTTCCCCTTAACCATCCTCGTATCCTGTTAATGCATTAGGCATATCACATTCTTGCGAACTCAGCCTAATTTTTATTACTATTCACAACCTCGGTAATCTTCTGATCGATGCTGTCGATCGTTTTGTCCAGATCATGCTTATTCAGAATATACAGCTCCGCTTCAGGAATCACAACATTCTTTGCTTCCTCGGCATATTTTACAGGCACCGGAGCTGATCCTGGCACCGTGTTATTAATCGTATATTTCAGTGACTCCACATCGATCTTCGATGGATCTTTCGAGGAGCCTACAATTGTATCGATCAGCTTATCTGTATCCGATTTGGCCCAGCCGGAGAATACTCTTCCCCCTATTTCGAGACCTTCGGACGTATACCATCTGACGAATTGATAAGCGGCCTCCTTATTTTCGGATTTTGCTGCCACTGCCATATATGTCGGTTGTACCGGGGAGTAATGTTTGCTTTCCCCTTCCAGTTTAGGCAGAGGTGCAAATACGGTTTCGAAGGTAGCCGGAATGGCGTCCGTTCCTCCAGACTCCGCCACCATCCAATCGCCCATAGGGAGCATAGCAGCAAGCCCGTTGAAGTATTGATTACGGTAAGCCAGCTTTTGCGAAATAATATCTTCGTACGGATTCGCGCTCTTATCCTCATACATCATTCGCTTCATCATTTCCAGATTAGCTTTCAGCAGTGGGTCCTTGGCATTGGATGTTCCGTCGCCTTTAAGAAACGTATTATCAGACGGCTTGCTCATCAATTGCAGCTGGAAGTAATCTGGCCAATTGTGCAGGTAAGCACCATATCGTTTCTCGACACCTTCCCCCTTGGTCAGCTTCTTCGCGTAATCCTCAAACTCTTTCCACGTCCAGTCCGTAGGGATCGGCAGACCCGCTTCCTCCAACATCGCTTTGTTCATAATAACGAACCAGCGCTGCATGGAGGATGGCAGTGCGTAAATTTTGCCGTTGACTCTGGTATCCACCAAGTATTCATCATCGTATTGGTAGCCATCTTGTTCTATGTAGCTCTCGAGTGGTTCAAAAAGCCCGATATCTGCCCGCTGCGAATAATTCGTATAAGGAAGCTCAACGATGTCCAGTTGGTCATTCGAAGCGGCCATCAGGTCCAGTTTTTGCATGGAAGCAAGCGAATCGCCCTTCTCGTTCAGAAGATCCAGCTCTACCTTGATGTTTGGATACTTCTTCTCAAACTCGGGAATAATCTTGCTCCATTGCGCTTTTGCATCTGTCTGCCACGTGCTTAATTTCAACACAATTTGATCAGGTGCTGCTTCTTTGCCTGCGTCCGCGCTGCCTTGAGCGGCCGAATCAGACGTCGTGCTGCCTCCACCTCCGCAAGCCGAAACAACAAGCGCAAAGGATAAGCTTAACAACATCGCCGATAATCTCTTGATTTTCATATTGACCCTCCTCGAAAGTAACTGCTTCCCGTTATTCATAGAAGTAAGTGCTTACAAAATCATCCTATCATGATCGATCTTTCAGCGTAGTTCCCTATTTTTACGGAAGCCAAACTATTTTGACTTTTTGTCAGCCCTTGACCCCGCCAAGCGAAATGCCCTCGATAACCTGCTTCTGACCAATCGCAAAAATGATAAGCAGAGGCAATATGGCCGATACTGCGCCAGCCATCATGAGGGAATATACATCCCCATATTGGTCCCCAAAGAGTCGGATGCCGAGCTGGATCGTAAACAGATCTTTGGACTTCAAGAAAATTAATGGATACTGATAGTCGTTCCATGTCCAGATGAACCGGAGAATAGCGTAAGTAGCGACACCCGGACGGATAAGCGGAAGAGCAATCTGCCAGAAGGTTCGGAAGTGGCCCGCCCCGTCCATTTTGCCGGACTCAATATACTCGTTGTTCACGCCCATGAAAAATTGTTTCAACATGAATGCTCCAATAATACTGAAGCTGTTCAGCAGGATCAGACCCGCATGGGTATCAATCAGATTCATCCAATTGAACAATAAGAACTGCGGTACCAGCGAAGCCTGCGGCGGAACCATGTACAAAGCCAGAACAAGCACAAACATGGCATCTCTGCCGCGAAAACGCAGCTTGGAGAAGCCATAGGCTGCAAGTGCGCATACAAACACATTAATGACGGTCGTTGCGATCGTGATATAAATGGAGTTCCAATAATAACGTACGAACTGTCCGCTCCATACCGTCTGGTAGTTCTCTACGGCATTCCAATTTTTCGGAATCCATTCAATCGGAAATTTGAACACATCCATCTCCGGTTTAAAGGAGGTTGACAACATCCATACAAACGGAAGAATAAACAGAATACCGATGAAGGCCATAATGATCGTCCAAATCAATTTGGATATATTTAATTTCATGGGATACCTCTCCTCTCATACCCGGCTAAATTCAATATTCGATGTCGATTAAGCTTCATGTGCTGCTTCGTGGTCAAAGGATGACTTTTTGAACAACCTCTAATAGTTGACCCACTTCTTCTGAGCTAGCATCTGTGCGCCCGTGATCAGCAGACAGATCAGGAACAGGATCAAAGCCATACTGGAGGCATAACCTGTCTTCAGCTGATTGAAGGCTGTATCGTATAATTCATATACGATAACAGTTGTCGAATTAGCCGGTCCGCCCTGTGTTAGCACTTGGATAAGATCAAAAATCTTGAAGGTGCCGATGATCCCGGTCACTAATAAGAAAAAGGTGGTCGGCGATATGCACGGCAGCGTAATACTGCGGAATTTCACCCATGCATTCGCTCCATCAATCTCGGCAGCTTCATACAGGTCTCTTGGGATGGACTGTAATCCGGCAATATAGATGATGATGTTGTACCCTAATAGGATCCACACCTGAATCATCATCAGGGACGGCAGCGCAAAATCGATATCCGCAAGCCATTTCGGCGGATTATCTATACCCAGGGACATCAGCGACTTATTCACCGGGCCAAGAGATGGGTGGAATAGAACCTGCCACACCATGGCGACAGCAACAATGCTTGAAATATAGGGAAGAAAGTAAATAACCTTAAAGGCACCCTTAAGATAGACCTGCCGGTCAATCAGTACCGAAAGTACCAAGGCCAAAATCATGGTAACAGGAACGGTAATAATGAAGACCAGATTGTTAACCAAACTTTGCATAAACGCACTGTCCTTGAATAGGGTGACGAAATTACTCAGTCCTGCAAATTTGATTGCGCCCATCCCGGCTACGAAGTTCCAATTCGTGAAACTTAGCAGCAAAGACCCAATGACAGGGATTAATGTCAAAATAAACAGCCCAAGCATTAAAGGAGCAACAAATAAATATCCGGCAATTTGCTCCTTCGCTGCCATGCTAAGATGGGCAGATTTGTTTGTTCGTTTCATACGTCTCTCCTCCTGGGCATTTTTGCTTAGCACCACATTTCACTTGTATCTCTATTTGAGACCGATGCTGTTGAACATAGAATCTGGATACCTCCATTGTAAAAAAGTCGCTTGCCGCTTATAAGAAAGAGAAATGTGCATTTTGGAACGAATTTTACTTTTTGTGCGTTTGCGCGGAACAAAAAAGGATGAGCCACGCTGGCCCATCCCTCTATATCCAAATGTATTTAATTTCGCTAATTTCGCTCCGCCCGATATTCAATAATCCAGCAGTCTCGCAGTTCTCCTTCATGCTGTTCATGCTTCTCCAGCAGCCTGATCTTCCGAAAGCCGCACTTCTCGTAACAAGCAATCGCCCGTTCATTCCAAGCCTGCGGGTCCATCACGATCCGGTCAGCCTGCCTCTGAAACACGAGATACTCCACCATGGAAGTCACGAGCCTCGTACCGATGCCTCGATTCCAATAATCCGGCTCCCCGATAAATTGATCCGTGGCGAATGTTCTGCAGTCTGCATCACTCCCGTTATACCCATACTCGCCTAACGTCTCCTCATCCAAAAGATAAAACTGGATATACCCGATCGGTTTCCCCTCATACTCAATAATACAGCGGGTCTCATCATCATCCACATAGAAATGCTCCAGCACCCGCTCCACGTCATGAGGATTATCCCGTCCCTCGTAATACTGCAGCACATCCGGATTCGACAACCAAGAAACTAAAGATAATTCATCTTTCTCCTCCAGCTCGCGAACCGTAATCGGTCCAGCCTCGTACACCAGCATCGTGATCCCCCATCTTCCTTATTAAATCCCCAATTCCCGTGTTTCAGATGACATCCGCAACCATCGTGATAGATGTTCCGCTTACACCTACCTCTTGAAATCCGAAACGCTCATATAATTTCATAGCGGCCGTGTTCTCGGGAGCGACGCTTAACGATACCTTCTGAATCCCCTGCTCCTTCATTCCTCTGAACAATTCCTTCATCAGGGCCGTTCCAAGCCCTTGCCTGCGGGATTCCGGCAGCAGCGCCATGCCCAGCTCGGGAATGTCATCACTCACATAACCGAACCCTTTGTTCTCTTCATCAAAATGACGGATCGTAATCGAGCCTATCGGCTTCCCTGTGGCATTCACGGCAATATAGCCTAAATCGCCCGCTCGCCCCCAGTCGTCCACGTATTTTTTCATGAACGGCTCTTCGAGTATGTCTCGGCTAAAAGGCTCCTCTCCCTCGGGCACATACAGAGACTCATACAGCATCTCCCGCAAAAAGGATTCATCCTCCCGGCCAGCGACTCGAATATGGTATGAATTCATGTGCATCTTCCTTCCCACCCTAGATACTATCCGTTAATGCGGTCCATAGCGCCAATCTCTCCGGATCAAAATCGTTCCGGCCGTAATGGTCGAGAAAAATATCCTGGTAGTCATCGCTCCCCAGGTTATATCGAAGCGTCCAAATTCCCCAATAGAGGTCGTAATGAAGGTCTCCGATCCCGCCATAACCCAGATCGATAAAACCTTCAAGCTGGAAATCTCTCATAATCAAATTCGGCAGACAATAATCGCCGTGGAGCAGCACATCATGATCAGCCGTTCCCTGCAGCTTCTCAAGGCATAATAGAGCCTGTTCTCTTCCGCCCGGAAACCCTTTGATATCTCCCGTTTTGTTCATGAAACTTTCCCGATACTCCTGGATAAGTTCAGCCGTTCGATTCGGAAAAGGACAGTCGGCAGCAGATATAGAATGGAGATAACGCAAACTCTCCCCGAACACGGCAGCCAGTCTCTTCGGATCTTCCAGATGTCCCCCGGACACCCCATCATCCCCTTGCAGGGCGACGGTCAGCAGGTAATCGTTATCGCCATGCTGCTCATAGGCCAGCACCTTGGGAGCCAGGCCTTTTCCGTGTAAATAATCCGACATCAACCCTTCTCTCTTAAGTTCATCTCGTTTCGTTATCTTCAAAAACATCGGTTGGTTCGCTCCCTCGATGTACAGGGTTTTGGCCTGTTCCGAGGAGCTACTGTCATAGACGGCAGCTGTCTGGATATAGGGCTGCAAGCTAACAGGCAGCGTTTTTATGTCGAATGGAATGCGTACTTTTTTCATCGTTCCTCCATACCGACCCGTCCAATCGGTCGGCCTCAGTTCAATAGAATAAAGACGTCCCCTTCGGAACGCCTTCGGATCTGTACTGTATGAATTGGCGATTTGCTGGCCTAATCCTTCCCTTCCAGCCGGTAATTTTTTATTTAAACTATTTTTGCTCACCTATTTATCAGAACGGAACTCCCTCGAAGTACACCACCTCGGCCAGACGAATGTGCAGTGCCTTATTATCCCCAACCGTCAATTGGAGATGGTCCACCGCAACTGCGGACAAGATCCCATCGACTTTCCCCGCGGTAGTCACGATGACTACCTTGGCTCCTTTATGCCGGAGCAGATGTTCAATAAATACCGGTTCAACCAACGTTGCGTAATGGGCTGGCTGCGGAATTGCCGGGGTACGAGGCGCGTAATACAGTGGTATCGGTTGGGGCGGGGGATAAGCATAGTAACCCGGTGCATAACCCGCAGGCGGCGCTGGATAACCAAAATGGTTATGGTTGTTCATGAAAGACCTCCCATGCCAATATTAATCTACACCCTTATGTATGTTTGGGAAGGGGTAGCTATGTTAACCATCCTCATATTTGTACGAAAAAGTTAGAAAGCAGCCTAACTCGCCTTCCATTACGCCTTCTGTGCCATCAACTTACTCATCGCATGCCGGTGCGGTATGCCTGACGAATTGCAATCAAAAATAACCTCCGGGCAGCTGTGAATCAACCAATCGTGATAATGCATCATAAGCTCCCCGGATTTCCAGTCGTAAGCGTACGGCTCATCCTCGGGAGGAGGCGTTATGAACGGCTTTTGTACGAACACATTCAGGCAATGAAATCCCTCTGCCGACGTGAATTTTTTATAATTAGTAAAGATTTCTTCACGATACTCGGGTCTGATATAATGCAGAACGCCGCTGGAATACAACACGTCAAACTCCGAGTCCAGACGGTAGTCCGAAATATCCGCCTTGAATACGTTCACGTGTACCCCGATGTTATCAGCCAATCGCTTCGTTTTCTCGATCCCCGCATCCGATATGTCGAATGCTGTGACCTCATAGCCGTTACGGGCAAAAAACACGGCATCCTTCCCTTCCCCACACCCGATATCCAGCAGCTTTACCCTTCTTGTGGGCGGGATCATTTCAAGTACCTGGTAACAGGCCGCGTTCGGCTCCGTGCCCCAATAGTACTCCGGTGTTTTGTACTCCTCTTCATATATGCTGATCGGCTTGCCCGCCCCAGAGTAACCAAACAACTTATCGATGCTGACGTCCAGCAGCTGTGACAGCTCCGGAAGCAGCGCGATATCGGGCATGGTCTGTCCCGTTTCCCATTTGGATACCGCCTGGAACGTAACGCCCAGCTTGTGAGCCAATCCCTCCTGGGTGAGCCCCCGTTCTTTGCGGTAACGATTAATATTTTTGGCTAACATGTCTCTCATATGGATCACTCTCCTATTTAACCTCATTGTAGGGGCGTTACGTAAGGCATACAATAACCTGGTTTTTGAATCCCGGAAGAATTCAACCGTCAGTTGAAATCATCCAAATCCAGGAATTCCGTGCCCAGGCATGTTACAATAAACCTGTTTTAAAATCACTATAGATATAAGGAGAACGCTCGTGAACATTAGAAAGCTGAATACTCATGAAAAACCCCCTATGGACCTGCTGCTGCTTGCGGATCCATCGTTAAGGCTGGTTGATGACTATGTAAAGCGCGGTCATTGCTATGTGGCTGAAGAGGACTCGCATCAGATCGGGGTCTACGTCCTGCTGCCTACAAGGCCCGATACGATCGAGCTGGTTAACGTTGCGGTAAGCGAGAATCTGCACGGCCAGGGCTATGGCAAACAGCTTGTGAATCATGCCATCGGGCAGGCACGGGAACTCGGATATGCAACAATTGAAGTGGGCACAGGAAGCACTGGCGTGGCGCAACTGGCGCTGTATCAGAAATGCGGATTTCGGATGACAAGCATCGATCGGGACTTTTTTGTTCGCCATTATGATGAGGAAATCTATGAGAACGGCATGCGACTGCGTGACATGGTGCGGTTGGCGCAAGATTTGTAAGGCTCGGGGCTGGGCAGATGCATCATTCCTCCATCCGGTGAATAGGCTATGCTATCGCATATTGATTATGGAGGAGAACCTATTGAGCATGAGTCAAAACAATCCGAGGCATCTCGCTTGGCATGAGACGCTGGAAATTCATGAATTAACCGCCTTTCAGGCGAATCACTTGATGGCGTTCAAGATGTCACTGCATGACATTAGGGACCCGAAGCTTCATGGACTATATACGGAAGCGATCCAAGGTATAGAACAAAATTTGCGAGAACTTTTACCTTACTATTCAGAAGCGCCAACAGGAACCCGCAGTCTCTCTGATGCCGATTTGACGGCGTATTACGCAGGCCATCTGCTGGGCTTTGCCAAAACCTCGGTCCGCAGCTACGCCATTGCCATTACCGAAGCGGCCACACCAAGTGTTAGAGAAACGCTGCAGAAGCAGTTAAACAAGGCCATCGAACTGCACGGGAAGATCTTCTATTTCATGTATGAGCGCGGTCTGTATCCGTCCTACAATTTGAAGCAGCTGCTGGAGAATGACGTGAAGAATGCCAACAAGGCATTAAGCCTGTAACCTCAGCAAAAAAAGCCTCGGGCTACACAATTCAGGTTTTGTACGAGATGTTAGTCTCGCCAAAACCGTCTGCTGTATAGCTCAGAGGCTTTTTCTATTTCACATATCATCCCTCAAAAAATCGGAGATTATTTATTCAGCGTTTCGCTCCAGTCATGCACCATATGGCCCTCGAGATATTTCTCGCAGTCCATAGCGGCCATACAGCCTGTGCCTGCAGCCGTGATGGCTTGGCGGTAACGGGTATCCTGGACATCACCGCAAGCGAATACGCCCGGAATGTTCGTCTCCGTCGTACCCGGTTTAACCAAGATGTAGCCCGTTGGATCGGTCGTAATCTGATTGCCAAGGAAGCCTGTGTTCGGTGTATGGCCGATAGCCACAAATACGCCCTCCGCTTCAATCAGTTCGTCTTCTCCGGTCTCGTTGTTGCGGACCTTCAGCCCTTTAACACCGGTTTCGCTGGTAACCACCTCAACCGGCGTACGGTCCAGAGCCCACTGGATCTTCTCATTCTCACGTGCACGATCCTGCATGATCTTGGATGCACGCAGCTCGGTACGGCGGTTCACTACCGTTACGCTGGAAGCAAAACGCGTCAAGAAGCTGGCTTCCTCCATCGCGGAGTCGCCGCCGCCGATGACAATGATCTTTTTCCCGCGGAAGAAGAACCCGTCGCATGTGGCGCATGTACTTACGCCGCGGCCAACGTTCTCCTGCTCTCCCGGAATTCCGAGATACTTCGCGGAAGCTCCCGTCGATATAATAACGGACTCAGCCAGAAGCTCGCCCATGCCCTCGACATTCACCTTGAACGGACGCTCGGAGAAATCAACGGACTCGACCCAGGCACTCTTGAACTCTGCACCGAAGCGCTCCGCTTGTTGACGCATATTATCCATCAGCTCGGGACCCATGATTCCTTGCGGAAATCCAGGGAAGTTCTCAACCTCCGTCGTTGTCGTAAGCTGACCGCCCGGCTGCATTCCCTCGATAACGAGCGGCTTCAAGTTCGCGCGTGCCAAGTAGATGGCTGCCGTCAATCCGGCAGGTCCTGTTCCGATTACGATTGATTTGTACATAGATACGGCCTCCTTTAAGGTGTCGATTTCTGTTACGTGTTACATCCTATTCAGGACTTATGGAATCTTCATGTACCAAGGTCTCCTAAGTATCCGAATATGGGTTCTTACTTAAATGTTTTCCGTAAATGGCCGGAAATTATCATCCGGCTGTGCTTTCGTTTCACATACACTATCCATTTGACGTGCGTAACGACTCACCGTTGATGGTGAAATACCGTAACGGACAGCCACCTGTTCATAGGTTAGGGTTCGTCCACGCTTCTTGGCCGTCAGATATTCCAATGCCGCTGCCCAGCCCTCCACATTCCGAATGTTCGGAATATCAGGGTACAGCCGGCTCAGGAACTCGGACCAGAGATTCTCCATCTCTTTTTTCCAAAAAGGGTCTACCCGCATGTCCATGGTCTGCTCTGCCTTCTCCAGCACCGCCTTCCAGGAAGGCAGCCAATCCGGCAGCACCTCGCGGGTCTTACTGCTGGATATATCGCGATCGTCGCGGCGTTCCTTCAGCCGATTGCTTGCGGTCTCCATCTGCTGGAGTACCAGGCGGGCGGCATCTTTCAGCTCCGCATCCTCTCCCGGTTCCTGTAGGAACGATTGCAGGGCATGCTGCACCTCTTCATCGGCAATCAATTCCAGCGTCCGGATCACCTGCAGCTTGGTATGGGGATCGCCATGCCGGAGCGCCCAGAAGAACGAAGAACGAATCAGCGGATTCTGTTTCGCTTCCTCCGTCAATTTGTCGCCGTCATGCTCCCAGCGTTTGAACTGCTCTTCGAACGGAAGGTGATAGTGGTAACTCACCTTCATCTGGTCCGTACCGGTCTCTTTACGCTTCTGCAGCTGCGCCAGATAGAAATTCGGAATCACCGAATCTCCGTCCAGCTTCAATGCTTGCCGCCAATATTTCTCGGCCCTGTCATAATAACCGCTGTTGCATGCCGCAACGGCCGTATAATGATACAGACTAGGATCTCCGCTAAACTCCTCTTCCTTCAACAACCGGCGAAAATGACCGTAGGCAATTTCGTGCTGCCCCAGTATTCCCATCGTTGTCGCCAGCTTAAACACATGCTCCTGATGAAAAGGAACCGTCACCGTTAGCATGTCCATCAATCGGTCACGCTGCTCCTGATTTCCTTCATGCTGAAAGAAGATAGCCAGATTGCATAAACCGTGCAGATTGCCTGGTTCCTGATCCAACACCTCGCCAATGGTACGCTTCGCAGTATCAAAGCGCCCCATATAATAATAGGCCAGAGCCAAATTGTTGCGAGCAGCCAGAAAATCCGGATAATCCTTGACGATTTCCTCCAACAGCTTGACCGCTTGTGCGAATTTCCCTTCCTCAAGCAGCGCCCGGGCATGCTCATGCTCGACCACGCCTTCACGACTCTTGATCCGGTTCAGCTTGGCAGGACGATTCAGCTCATAATGAAGCAGCTCCATCATCTCCTCGGCCTCATCCAGAAACTGACCACTGGGGTCTTCCTCCAGATAAGTAACAAGCGCTTCTTCCGCCTGCTCGAACTGTTCCATATTGGCGTAATTGTTCGCCATGTAGAAGTAGCACTCCGTCATCAACGGGTCAACTTGCTCCAAAATGTGAACCAGCACATCGTTGGAAGCTTTATAATCTCCCGTCTCTGATAATATACCCGCCATATTGCAATGATTCACCGGATTATCCGGTTCATATTCAACAGCTTTGCGAAAATATTTCAGAGCCCTGTCATATTGGAAACGATCAAGCGAACGAACCGCGCGATCGAAGAAGAAATTGGCATTCATCTCGATAGATATAACATTGTGGGGGTCACTGGACCCATATGGATAACCATTCACGAAAAGCAAGGCACCTCCTTTAACTTGCTCCTCTATCCACAACAGTATAACACAAGTTTCAACGTCATTTGCAGAAAAAAGACACCAGTTTACACGAGGCCACTGAAGAACTTGCGTTTTTCTTCGGAGGCGGTGCAAATAGTGTAAAAAGAAGACATTCACCCCGCGTTTTGGAGATGAATGTCTTCTTTTTGTCTTCATAATGCTGTATTCACCAGTAGTTCTTAGTCTACTAATTTCAGTATTCGCTTGAGATTTACAGCGAATATGGCCATCGCCCCTTGTAGTTGCATG
>NZ_JAGGRD010000010.1:0-174537 GCF_018613005.1 Paenibacillus sp. ISL-20 | reverse complement strand
CATAAGGAGGGAGGCGACCGCTCTCGCTTGTCCGGAATCGTTTCGTCCTCTCCGCTAAGTTGTGCAGATCCCCCACTTTAATTAGACATACGAAAAGAAACTGGACTTGGAGGACGACATTCCACCTCATCATCTTGTTCGCATCATTCATGAAGCGGTCAACCGATAATAGCGTTCCAGTTTGACGTAAGGAACGAAAACGATTGATGGTACGGAAGTCCGGGAGCTGTCTCCCAGCAAGCCACATGAGAACACGATATTCTCATGGACGGCTTTGGCAATCTGACGAGATTCGCTGTGTGTAGGCGTAAATCATGACTTTGGTGAGCATCTTGGGATGGTGTCTCGTCCGCCACCGGGATAGGCGGCCCAAAAGATGCGGTCATCCAAGCGTATTTCTGCTTCGAGGACTGACGAAAGTGACCTAGGTCGGATGGCTTTCGCTTGCCCATAATCTACTCAAGCAAGCGACAAAGACCGAAAAGCAAGAAATGGCGGTGCAAGGATAACATCCTGAGCACCGCCATTTCTTCATTTGACACACTTTATATCTGACGAACCGCCCGTCAAGTGAGCAAACCTACTTATGGACAGCCCCTTCTCTCCACTCTAACTGCTGGCGCGTCGTTGATGTTTGGCGAGCAGGGAGGGCGCTATTTTTTTGACCTGGTCATAATAGTTATCCGTTTTGTCGCCCGTCGACGAATATACGATGGACGTTTCCTTGTCGCTCACGATCAGGTTATGCCCGCCAGCCGCATTGGCATCCCCTTCTGTAACGCCGTATATCTCCTTGATCCCTTTTTCCCTGGCCGCTTGATCCTGATAGACATACACGGTAATAAACTGGCTTGCATCATAATTGATCCGGTATTGATACGTGATGTTGCCTACGTTGTCCTCCGCATAGGTTTCGTTGGTCAGCGGCATGCCCACCTGATTGAATGAGGCCTGGAGATCCTCAAGGAATTTTCCATTCATGCCCCGCCCCGATATCCGGGCCTCCCTGGAACCTTCCTCGTAAGCCCTCATGTTATATAAGCGCGCCTCGTCCCTGGCCACCTGCCTGGAACAACCGACCGATATGGCAAGAATGGAACAAATCAATAAAGCGGTAAAGATTTTGCGATAATTCATGTTCACTCACCCTTCCTTAGGTGTCAGAGGCTGCCTTCCCTTAGAATGCCTGAGGATGAGGAACATTATGCGTATGCGAAATCAAGGTAATATTATAGAGCAATGACGTTTCTTCCAACCGCCCCGCCCTGTAAAATGGTGTTCAGCACTACAGGTAGATCGGTTAGTCCGTATTCGGTAATTCCTTCTTGAAGCACGGATGCCGGCTTCCATTCATCGGCCAGCTTCGACCATACTGATCGGCGGTAGGCCATTGAGCAGTATACCGAATCGATTCCGAGGAGATTGATGCCTCTAAGGATAAACGGAAACACCGTCGCATCAAAAGCACCGCCGCCTGTCATACCGGAAACAGCGACACTTCCTCCATATTTTACGCTTTTCAGAAGTGAACCCAGTTGGTTGCCTCCGACCGGATCTACCACTGCTGCCCATCGCTCGGCAGAGATGGCTCCCTTGGAGGCTGCCGCAGCTTCTGCCCTTGATATCACTTCATGGGCTCCCAGCTGTAAGAGCCAGTCCCTCTGACTGGATTTCCCTGTGGATGCCGTCACGCGATAGCCTAACTGACTGAGGATGGAAACTGCGAAGCTGCCCACTCCCCCCGTCGCGCCCGTAACCAGGACGGGACCCTGCTCCTGCTGCAGGCCATTCCGTAACAAGGCCTCTATCGATAATGCAGCCGTAAAACCTGCGGTTCCGATGGCCATCGCATCACGCGGGGACAAACCCTGCGGCAGCGGGACGAGCCATTCTCCCTTAACCCGTGCGTACTGGCTGAACCCGCCTTCGTGAGATACCCCTAATTCATAACCGGTACAGAGGACGGAATCGCCTTCCTTGTAATTTGCATGAGTGGAATGCACAACTGTTCCTGCTAGATCAATGCCCGGAATGAACGGGTACCGGCGAACAATTTTTCCTTCCGGTATGCTGGCCAGCCCGTCTTTATAGTTGACCCCGCTGTATAACACCCGGACAATAACGTCACCTTCGGGCAGTTGCTTCAAACTCAGGTTCTCCACGCTGCCGCGAACCCCTTGCTCATCTTGACGCAGCACGTAGGCCTGAAAGTCGGTTTCGTTGTACACACGGATCACTCCTTTGGTTAGTTTAGGTGCTGTAAAGCAATCTGGATCTGCACTATGAATATGTCGAAGCTTTATACATGCTCTCGGAATATGGCGACTTATGCGCTTTCCCGAGAAATGATCCAGTATCGTCCTTTATAATCAGAATTATGTTATTATGGAAAAAGGGTACTTTCATAAAAAAATTATCAGCAGGAGTTGAAATCCACGTTATGACTCATTTTGATCATGGATCTAAACGTAGATCCTTCCGCTTCTCGTACTTACTAACTTTGGTGACCTTAGTTCTGTTACCGGTCGTCTATAAATCGATCAGCCAGTTTTTTGAAGCCCTTGGTATTCATACACAATCAGGGGGCATTGCCGGCTCGTTTCTCGTGTTCTTTCTAAGCTTGGGGCTCATTCTTACACTGTATCGGCTAATCTTCAGAGTTTTCCCCATCATTACCCGGCCTGGTCTCAAAGTATACGTATTATTCGGTCTACTCTTCCTATTGATTATCGGGACCTACGAATACAGGAGCACATACCGCACGGTTGAAGCGGCCGTGTTCAATGGGAAGCATGCTTTTCTTGAGGCATCTTTCAGGGTTGATCATGCTGAAATCATACAATCAGAATTATCGCCGAACAAGGCATATGCTTTCTTGGATACACCTGGAACGGGATTGCATTTATCAACCTATACCAAGGGATGGTTCGGATGGAACACTTCATTTGCAACAATATTATACCCTCCTGCTAAAGATTCCTCTTCTCACTCCGTATTCTCGGAGACAAGCAAGTATTCATCACTCGTCATTGGCGTATATAGAAGCACAGAACCCATTCAGATTCATGTAAATGGTCAGCCGGCACATACCATACCCTACCAACAACTGAGGCCAGATGTCAGTGAAGATTTGTACATGTGGTATTACGAACGCCAGCCCGACATGCTTGAGAACAACGACCAAGTTCATCTCACCGCGAGTGACATCAACGGAAGTATTGTGGATCGACTTGACCTATAGCCGAGTACAAAAAGACGCTCCTTCTCCTGCCAAGCGGCAAGATTTGGAAAGCGTCTTTTTCATTGCTGTATTTTATAACTTAATCTTCATGTTGTTCCATGAACTCGGCCATCATCCGCTGTTTCACTTCCCAGACCTCTTCACTCAGATTAACGCGGTATATTTCCGGATTAAGCTTCCGCAGATACTCCGGCCAGAACTGATCCAGCTGAGCATCATGATAGCTGCGAATCTCTTCAAGCTTCGGCAGCTCATACACCAGTTCGCCATTCATGAACACCGGTTCAAGCATGGACACCGCTTCAAAATTCTTTACATTCTTGCGCATATAAGGATGCAGCGGATTAAACAGCTTTAATTTCCCGTTTTCCGGCGGCATCTCTTCTTCCGGGAAGCAGATGTAATCGGCTATCGCTTTGCCACTGCCCTTGGATATGATGCGGTATACCTCTTTTTTGCCTGGTGTGGATACTTTTTCGGGATTGCCCGAGATTTTGAGGGTCGGCACCATCTTGCCGTCAACCTCCCGCTCCACGAGCTTATAGACGCCTCCGAGCGCAGGCTGGTCGGCTGCCGTGATCAATTGGGTACCAACGCCCCAAGTATCCACTTTAGCCCCCTGTGCCTTGAGATCCAGAATCGTTCCCTCATCCAGATCATTGGATGCCACGATGCCAACATAATGAAGACCAGCCTCATCCAGCATCTTCCGTGCCTGAATCGACAGATAGGCCAAATCCCCGCTGTCCAGACGAATAGCATTCATCCGCTTCCCTTGGGCCTCCAGCTTCTTCGCTGTTACAATGGCATGGGGAATCCCGCTCTTTAACGTATCAAAGGTATCCACCAGCAGCGTCACTTGATCCGGCATCACCTCGGCAAAAATATCAAAGGCCTCCTGCTCACTCCGGAAGGTCTGCACCCAGGAATGCGCATGCGTACCTTTCGTCGGGATTCCGAACTTCTCGCCAGCCAGCATATTCGATGTGGCATGGAAACCGGCCAGATACGCAGCACGCGCGCCCCAAACCGCCGCATCCGCTTCCTGTGCACGTCTTGTGCCAAACTCCAGCAAGGTATCGCCGCTGGCAACCTGACGGATACGGGACGCCTTGGTGGCGATCAAGGTTTGAAAGTTCATGAAATTCAAGAGTGCCGTTTCAACCAGCTGTGTTTCAAAAATGGTGCCTTCAACTCGAATGAGCGGCTCATTCGGGAATACCAGCGCCCCCTCTTTCATGGAATGAATATTCCCTTGAAAACGGAACCGGCGAAGCTCCTCCAGAAATTCAGGTTTATACTTCTCTTCCTGTTTGGCCAAATACGCGATATCATCCTCCGTGAAACGCAAGGATTCAATATAATGTATAATCCGTTCAAGACCGGCAAAAACCGCGTATCCGTTACCGAATGGCAGCTTGCGGAAATACGCCTCAAACACCGCACGCGTACGATGAGAGCCATTAATCCAGTGAGCGTACATCATGTTGATCTGGTATTTGTCCGTATGTAGTGCTAATCCTGCTGTCAGCATCACGATCATCCTCCACTGTTACCCGGTTCATCTAGGCTTCCGGGTGGTTCAAGCTGTCTATTAATTAAGAAGTTCCTTACTTCGCACGACCGATGCCCCGAGACTGCCTTGAAAGTGACTTAAAGCCCACTTGTGTCCCTCCGGATTAAAGCTCGCGACGGCATCTTCATAAACCGTAATCCGGTATCCGTAATTATAAGCATCCACTGCAGTATGCAGCACGCAGATGTCGGTGCACACTCCGACGAGATCGACTTCGGTAATCCCGCGTTCCCGCAGCTTCTGGTTCAGATCCGTACCGCAAAATGCGCTGTATCTCGTTTTGTCCATCCAATAAATGGTGTCCTTGCGTTCCTCATATACCTGCTGAAGTTCACCGTATAATTCCCGCCCCCGGGTTCCCCGAATGTTATGCGGAGGAAACAGCTTGGTCTCAGGATGATAAGCATCATTGTGCTCATGCAGGTCCACGGCCATTACAACAAAATCACCGCGATCGCTGTATGACTTGGTTAGCTCCGCGATTGTGTTCTGAATGTCGATGGCGGGTTCGCCTACGGGCAGATTGCCATCCACGAAATCATTCGTGAAATCTATCACGATCAAGGCTTTCATCTGACACACTCCTCTTCAACATGATTAATGTGATCGATAAAATAACAGCGGGTGAATCCATTCATTCCTACGTATAAATCGATAGCAGCGGTGCATGATCCGTAAAACGATACAATTGGGCCGGCCGTTGGGAATATTGATTGGAATTTAGCGGCTTGCCGTTCTCATCCCGAGCTTCTTCCAGTATCCCCTGCCTGCTGCGGGTCGATGTGATTTTGCGGATAAAATTCGGCTCGTTGAACTCGGGCACGACGGTCTGAATGACCTGATACAACTCACTCAGTGTAAAATGCTCCGGTAAAAACTGTCGCGCAATCGTCGTTTGCAGCATTTGCTGCTGAATCTTGCGGTACGCATCCATAATGATATCCCTGTGGTCAAAAGCAAGCTCCAGCTCCTCCAGAGCTTCCGCTACAGTAAACAGACCCACCTCTTCCGCATCATCGGCAGCCTGGCGGTGCTCCAGCATCCATTCTTCTACCAGCGCGTAGAATGCGTGGCTAATAATCCAGCCCCTTGGATCCCGTCCCGGTGCGCTGTACACGCCCAAGTACTCCAAGTGACCGCCGTCCACCCCGGTCTCTTCCTTCAGTTCCCGTTTGGCGGCATCGTAAATAGACTCACTCTCACGGCAAAATCCGCCGGGGAGTGCCCACATCCCCGCACATGGCCATGATCTGCGCCTGATCAGCATCACCTTAAGCTCACGTATGGGCAATGTCTTGGTGAAGGTTTTCCGTTCCCGCTTCGTCAAGGTAAACATCACGATATCGGCGGGTACACCATCCGGTGTTCTGTATTTCTTGGCATTGCTCTTTGGCGCCTGTTCGCGATCCGTCATTTCCATCACCATAACTATTATTTTGATAATTTCATTATGACATATTTAAAGATGATGTCAAGGATTTCCTGACCTCATCCTCTTTATAAGTGTACTATGCCCTATTCATTCTCATTCTGTGCATAATGTAACAAGAATAGAAAAGGTGCGGAACCATTCCGCACCTCGTTTCATCTATCCGCAGCTGCTTGGCGGCGTATCTTTTCCTGTTTCCACATTCACTTTTTCCGAAACGGTATCATGAATCACGGACACAACCAGCTGAAGAAGATAATTAATATCGCTTTGACTTTGCTGGAATTCCATCACGAGCGGAATACCGTCAATTTCCTCTTGCAGTTCCTCGATCTCCCGTTCGATTTTGGCAACCATATCCTTGTTCTGGAACGATTCAAAGGCTACGATTTCTTTTTGCTTTTTCTTAATGGTTTTAATCAGGTTTTGAACCCGTTCGTGGTTCTGGATCTTCTCTTCGGCCTGCTTAAACATCTGAACTTCTTCACTGGTGGATATTAATTCAGCCAGCTCGCCGGCTTTTGCTAAAATATCGTCACGTATAATCAATTCACGCGTGTTGTAAGTTGACATACCGTATGTGTTCGTACGAACATGATCATGTGCCAAGGTTCATCGCTCCAATTCTTCATCATCTATATGGGAATATGCAGCACCAGCCGCATTCTGCTCGCAGCCCAATGCTGCATTTGAATGCTGTGCTTCTCTATTATACCGCATCCGAGGCAGGAATCGTGTTCGGGATCATATCCCCTTTGATATACCAGGTCTTCGTATCCGTAATTCGTACATTCACGAAGCTGCCTATGAGATCCGCTGAGCCTTCGAAATGAACCAGCTTATTCGTGCGTGTGCGTCCCGACAGCATGGAATCATTGTTCTTGCTGACACCTTCTACAAGGACCTCCACCGTAGCGCCAAGCAGCCTATCATTGCTCTGGCGGCTGTACTCACTAATGGCTGCATTCAAACGTTGAAGTCGCTCGCTCTTGACCTCCATCGGTACATTATCCTCCATCACCGCTGCCGGTGTTCCTTGGCGAGGAGAATAGATGAACGTATAAGCAGCATCATAACCTACTTCTCGCACAAGAGACAGCGTCTCCTCAAACTGCTCATCGGTCTCACCGGGGAACCCGACAATGATGTCGGTGGTAAACGCTACATTGGGAATTGCCTTCTTAATCTTATGGGCCAGTTCCAAATACGTCTCGCGTGTATATTTGCGGCTCATTTTTTTGAGCACTTCGGAGCTGCCCGACTGTACCGGCAGATGAATATGCTCGACCAGGTTGCCACCCTTTGACAGCACCTCTATCAGATGATCGTCGAAATCCCTTGGATGGGATGTCGTGAAGCGAATACGCGGGATATCGATCTTGTGAATATCATCCATCAGATCGCCGAAACGGTACTCGATATCTTCAAAATCCTTGCCGTAGGCGTTCACGTTCTGACCGAGCAGCGTAATTTCCTTATACCCTTGCCGGGCCAATTCACGAACCTCAGCAATGACATCCTCCGGACGCCGGCTGCGTTCCTTGCCGCGGGTGTATGGAACGATGCAATATGTACAGAATTTATCACAGCCGTACATAATGTTGACCCAGCCGCGGAGACCTTCTCTCTTCTTCGGAAGATTCTCAACAATGTCGCCCTCCTTGGACCACACTTCAACCACCATTTCCTTGCTGAAGAGCGCTTCCTGAATAAGGTGAGGCAGACGATGTACGTTGTGGGTACCAAAGATCAAGTCCACGAAGCCATGCTTTTGGAAAATTCGATTAACAACCGATTCTTCCTGCGACATACAGCCGCAAACCCCAAGCAGCATATCCGGCTTTTCGATCTTCAAATGCTTCAGGTGGCCGAGTTCGCCAAACACTTTGTCCTCCGCATTTTCACGAATGGCACATGTATTGAGCAAAATGACGTCCGCCTGCTTCCGATCCTCGGTTGCCCGGTAGCCCATCTGCTCCAGCAATCCCTTAATCGTCTCGGAATCATGCTCATTCATCTGACATCCGAACGTATACACAATATAATGCTTGCCAGCTCCGATGCTTCGGAACTCTTCCGGCAGCTCGGTATCATACAATACTTCGACACTCTGCTTGCCGCGCTGTTTTTCCTGTCTATGATTAGGCTCCGAAAGGATGTTGATTTCCCGGCCATTGATGCGAATTCTCTTCCCGTGTTCATCTTCCGAGAGAACTTTGGCTCCTGAAAAATCAAAATACTTGGAGTAGTCCTTACTTTCTTTGGACATGCTTGGTCACTCCTTAGATCCGCAAAATCTTTGGTTTACATGACAAAATATCTTAAATAGGCACTGTTTTAAATTATATCATGATCTTATTGCCTAAGCTACCACCCTGGCATTATTGAGGCTAAACCTTAACAGATGATCTTTCTCCTTCAAATTGGCTTCTCGAAACATTAAACCCTTGGGAAATTTCAAAAAAGAGCCTGAAATCGAAGTGAATCGACTCAGGCTCTTCCAGCTGTGATGGCTTAACAGCAGCACATGCGTGACACATACATATGTTCATAAAGGTTTACTGAAGCTATGGATTAATCAATAATTTCAGCAGTGTCTCCGGTTTTGGCGCCAGCAGCGTTAGCTTCATCGGTATCGATGTGCATGTCGAGCGCAAAATTATCGGATACGCGGGCAATGACATTCTCCAGTACAAGACCGCGTTCGCCGCCTAAGCGTACCTTCAGCAGATCCTTGTCTTTAATCCCCCATTGATCCGCATCGGACGTATGGAAGTGAATGTGACGAGCAGCTACAATAACACCTTCGTCCACCGTTACTTCACCTGCCGGGCCTTTAATCGTGATACCCGGGGTACCGGCGATGTTTCCGGATTCACGTACGGGTGCTTTCACACCGATGGCGAAGGAATCCGTGCGGGAAATTTCCAGCTGGGTTGCAGGACGTGCAGGTCCCAAAATTCTTACTTTATCGAATTGTCCCTTCGTTCCAATGACCGCTACCGTTTCGTTGGCTGCGAATTGTCCTAGTTGGGACAATGGTTTGAACTCTGTAAGCTGATATCCAGGGCCGAACAATGCCTCAATATGCTCTTGGGTTAAATGAATATGGCGGGCGGATACACCCACAGGTACAGTTTTACTCATCTGTCTCACTCCTTGTTTTTCTCTATATGCTGTACATGCCATCACCTATTATACTCTCTATTACCCAAAAATAAAAAGGCAACCCGGGTGATTTAGGCCGCCTTCTTCCGTTTCATGAGCAATCTGCAACAGGATTGTCAAAGTTATCCTCGAATCATGGTCGTTATGCAAAAGGTCACTATGCCTGGGCTGACAATGACGGCAAATTCTGCTCAAGAAAATGGAGGGCATACTCCGACATCCAGCCCTTGACCATCGATTCAGGATAATGTTTAAGCAGCAGCTCCTGAAAATCCGGATACCGGCCCGGATGCTCAAGTCCGTTGACCCATTGATCAATCCCGTCGAAATCCGAACCAAACATGATGTGGTTCTCTCCGCCCAGCTCACAAATCTTCTCGATGTGGAGCAATACGTCCTCCGGCTTGACACCCACTACTCCGCTGCGGATAAACCAGGGCACAAACGTGATTCCGATCATCCCGTTTAGCGCGATTAATGCCCGTATCTGTTCATCATTCAAATTCCGGGGATGCTGGCAGACGGAGTACGCATTGGAATGCGAGGCGATGATGGGTCGCTTGGTCAGCTCCGCGAGCTCCCAGAAGCCAGCTTGGGACAGATGGGACACATCCAGAATAATACCTGTCGAATTGCATAGCTCTACCAGCTGACGCCCCCGTTCTGTGAATCCCCCATTTCGCTGCTCCAATGCTCCATCTGCAGCCCAGTTCGCATAATTCCAGGTAATCCCCATAAAACGAACGCCCATCTCAAACAAGAGCTGGACGTAATACAGATTCCCCTCCAGCCCGTCAACGCCTTCCAGCGATAGAACGCCGTACCGTCCATTCTTCCGTTGTCCGAACTCTTGGACTTGTTCCCGCCAGAGCAGTGGCTTCAGATGACCCGGTTTAACAATGCGGCTGCGGTAAGTATCTATTTGTCCCAGCACCCGTTCAAAGGAGGGTCTCCCCCATTTCTCCGATAAAAAAACAGCGAACACCTGAAGGGCCAGATCGCCCTCCTCCATGCGCTGCAGCGTTACATCCAAATGCGGGTCATCCACAAAGGAGGCTTGGGAATCTTCCCACATTTTGCTCAAAACATCACAGTGAAAATCAACCGTCCGCATCGCGCCATTCATCTCCCTTCTAAACTTATCACAGCAAAAAGCCTGTTTACACCAAGGAGAGTAAACAGGCTAATACCTCAACATTCGAAATTTATCTAGGTTCTACGATCAATTTAATTGCCGTCCGGTCTTCGCCATCAATCACAATATCCGTAAAAGCAGGGATACAAATCAAATCCACCCCGCTCGGTGCTACAAATCCCCGGGCAATCGCTACCGCTTTAATGGCCTGGTTCAGTGCTCCCGCCCCAATCGCTTGCAGTTCCGCCCCGCCTCGCTCCCTAAGAACTCCAGCGAGCGCCCCTGCAACTGAATTAGGATTGGATTTTGCTGAAACTTTTAATACTTCCATGGTAAGTACCTCCCCTGGGAATGTTGAGTGATGGTTTGCTTCCGCTTACTAGATGTTATTCGTGAGAGGGGAAAAAATTCCTGCTTTTTACCATCCGTTCCTAATTTAATTAAACGGATTCCGCCTTTTTTAATCCATCCGCCATTCGTCTTCGTACATGCGGATTTTTTGTATCTTCCGGGCTCTTCCCGTTTCCTCATCCATATCCACGCATACGGCATGGAACTGCCATTTGCCTTCGTCGACCTGGAAACGAGCAGGAAGCTGGGTCTTGAACTTATACATTACCGCATCACGCTGCATACCGAGGATGCCTTCCTTGGAGCCGACCATGCCGGTATCCGTAATATAAGCTGTTCCTCCAGGCAGTATGGTGTCGTCATTGCTTTGTACGTGCGTGTGCGTTCCGACCACCATCGAGGCGCGGCCTTCCAGATGCCATCCCATGGCAATCTTCTCCGAGGTTGCCTCTGCATGGAAGTCCACCAGAATGCACTTCGTCTTCTGGAGAAGTTCATCCACAATGTCATCGGCTGCACGAAACGGGCAATCGATCGCAGGCAGGAATGTTCGTCCCTGTAAATTCACAATCGCTAGCTGTTTGCCGTTCGCTTTGATGATCGTGTATCCGCGGCCCGGTGTGCCGGGCGGAAAGTTTGCCGGACGAATCATGCGAGGCTCATCATCGATAAACTCAAAAATATCCTTGTTATCCCACGTGTGGTTTCCCAAGGTGATGCCATGAATGCCCCAATTAAAAAATTCATTGGCTATGGCCGAGGTAATGCCGCGTCCTGAAGCTGCATTCTCCCCATTGGCAATAATGATGTGCGGATTATATTTGGACTTCAGCTCCGGAAGGGAAGCCTTCAAAGCTTTACGACCTGTACTGCCGACAATGTCTCCGATGAATAATACGTTGATGTCAATCACTCCTTCAGGGATGCTTGTCCTGATTCCCGGCAAGACCGTTCCCGATTCATAAATGTCCGAACTGTATTTCCGGAAATTTCAAAGATAAAAAGTGGCCGGATTGCGGCCACTTTTTAAGGTTCAAACTCTATTTTGCGTAATCCACCGCTCGGGTTTCCCGGATAACGGTGACTTTGATATGACCCGGATAATCCAGTTCATTCTCAATCGTTTTGGTAATGTCGCGTGCCAAGCGGAATGCTTCAGCATCGTCGATTTTCTCAGGCTGTACCATGACACGAACTTCACGTCCTGCTTGAATGGCATAGGATTTCTCAACGCCTTCAAAGGATTCGGAAATTTCTTCGAGCTTCTCAAGACGACGGATATACGTCTCAAGCGTCTCTCTGCGTGCTCCCGGTCTGGCAGCAGACAATGCGTCAGCTGCGCCAACCAGCATGGCAATAACCGAAGTTGCTTCACAATCACCGTGATGAGAGGCAATGCTGTTGATAACCACCGGATGTTCCTTATACTTCTTCGCCAGCTCCACGCCGATTTCAACGTGCGATCCTTCCACTTCATGATCCAGCGCTTTACCGATGTCATGCAACAGTCCTGCCCGTTTCGCAAGCACGATGTCTTCGCCCAGTTCGCCGGCCATCAGGCCAGTCAAATAGGCCACTTCCATGGAGTGTTTCAACACATTTTGTCCATAACTCGTACGGAATTTCAGTCGACCCAGAATTTTGATCAAATCTGGATGCAAACCATGAACGCCAACCTCGAAAGTGGCTTGTTCTCCGTATTCGCGAATGCGTTCGTCCACTTCCTTGCGGGATTTCTCCACCATTTCTTCGATACGAGCCGGATGAATCCGTCCGTCTGCCACGAGCTTTTCCAAAGCTGTACGGGCAATTTCACGGCGAATCGGATCAAAACCGGAGAGAATAACAGCTTCCGGAGTATCATCGATAATAAGGTCAATCCCTGTAAGGGTCTCAAGTGCACGAATATTCCGGCCTTCACGTCCGATAATCCGGCCCTTCATTTCTTCATTCGGCAAAGTGACAACAGATACCGTGGTCTCAGCTACGTGATCAGCCGCACAGCGTTGAATAGCCAGCGTGATGATCTCGCGTGATTTCTTATCTGCCTCTTCCTTCGCCTGCTGCTCGATTTCTTTAATCATCTGAGCGGTTTCATGACGAACTTCCTGCTCAACATTACTGAGAATAATGCTGCGGGCATCCTCCATCGTCAGGTTGGAGATGCGCTCCAGTTCTGTCGTTTGTTTCTTGTAAATGGCATCGATTTGCTGCTGGGTTTCCTCTATTCGTTTCTCTTTGTTCGCCACTTGTTCTTCTTTACGTTCCAAAGATTCTATTTTTTTATCCAGCGACTCTTCCTTTTGCAACAATCTGCGCTCCTGCCGTTGAATTTCATTCCGGCGCTCACGAGTGTCTTTTTCAGCTTCGGCTCTGATTCTATGGACTTCGTCTTTAGCTTCGAGAACCGTTTCTTTCTTCAATGCTTCTGCTTCCTTCTTTGCACTTTCTACGATCTGCAAAGCGGCATGCTCGGCACTGGAAATTTTAGCTTCTGCAAGGGATTTGCGAATAAAATAACCGAACCCAAAGAATATAGCGGCTACAACGAGAACGATTACGATCCAGATCCATGATTGCATCTGTTCACCTCCTCGTTGGTTCCTCCAAGGCATTCCTTGGGAAATGTTCAATTGTCAGGTTACTCATTCATACATAAAATTTTCCGGCAGTGGAAGCTGCCGTCCATACTGCGCACGCCGTATCACGTACGCAAATCCCGCCTTAGCCAGCGGAATACATTTCACTATGAATTGGCGATTAAGAATCTTTCACAAAGTAGTCACTTTTTTGGAAGGAAAAAGGATTCTAATTTATGATAAAAAGATTCATATTTATTTTAGTATTTATAAAAAGATATTGTCAAGGGAAAGCAATGGGTAAACGTCAGTTTCATCCAATGAAACCATTTCTTACGCGAAAAAGTACCCAAATTGCCCTTTATTCGAAATCTCCGAGCTCGTCGTCCCACTCGCCCTTTTCCTGATCCTCATCCACCAGACGTTTGAGGACCTGACGCACCTGATCCCCGCCGAAGCCCCTACGCATTAAATATGCTCCCGTTTTACGTTTGCGATCCAGCATCTCCCCATGGGTTTGCTGCCATTTTTTCCGTCCCACGGCGAGCCCGCTCTCCAATTCGGCATCTGCACTGATCTCGCCCAATGCCTCGGAGATCAGCTCCGTGCCGATTCCCTTCTGTCTCAGTTCCTGCTTGACCCACAGCCGTCCCTTCTTATGGCTCGTCATTCGCTGCTCTGTCCACATCTTGGCGTATAACGCGTCATCTATCAGCTTGTCCTTCTCCAAGCGCTCCAGCGTTGTCTCCACGCTGCTCGGCTCGAAACCTTTTTGCTGCAGACGCTGGGTGATCTCCTTGGCTGTTCTTGGTTTCCTGGCCAGATGATTCAGTGCCTCTACGTAAGCCCGCTGTCGCTCGTCGGCCACGATAATTTCTTCTAACTCTTCCTTGCGAAAAACATTTCCCTTGAACATCCGGTATTTCAGTATTACATCTTCATGCACGGTCATGAGGTACGGACCAAACGCGATTTGGTATCGGTGTTTGGGCTTTTTCAGCATTTCGACTGACGTTACAACCAAATCCTCGTGAGCCGGAAAATGCTCAATACCTGATGATTCTGCCTGCTCCGACATTTCTTTATTCTCTTCTTCCATATGTCGCTCCTCTCACTACCGCATCATCCTGAGTAAAATAACCAAAACTGACTCTCAAGTCTCGATAAATGCAAAGAAGACCGTCTGGCGTTACAAACACCGGACAGTCCTCAACACTATAATCGTTAACCAGCAATTTACTACTCTACTTTAAACAACTCTTGCTCTTCTGTTTCCTCTTGTTCCTTATCCTTCTCGGAAGGCTCAGGAACAGCCGTAGTTAGATTGCTCGCTTCACGGATTTTGTTCTCGATAACACTAGCGATCTCCGGATTCTCCTTCAAGAATTGCTTCGCATTCTCACGCCCTTGGCCAAGACGGTCACCTGCATAAGAATACCATGCACCACTCTTATCCACGATATCGAGGTCCGTTCCGATATCGATTAGGCTTCCCTCTCTAGAGATGCCTTCACCGTACATAATATCAAGCTCAGCCTGTTTGAAAGGTGGCGCTACCTTGTTCTTAACAACCTTAATCCGTGTGCGGTTACCCACCACATCGTTCCCCATCTTGATGCTCTCAATTCGACGCACGTCCAAACGAACCGTCGAGTAGAACTTCAGAGCACGTCCGCCTGGAGTCGTCTCAGGGTTACCAAACATAACACCAACCTTCTCACGAAGCTGGTTGATAAAGATGGCAATCGTTTTCGATTTATTAATAGCACCCGACAATTTACGAAGAGCCTGGGACATCAGACGAGCCTGCAGACCCACGTGGGAGTCACCCATGTCGCCTTCAATTTCAGCTTTTGGAACAAGCGCAGCAACCGAGTCAATAACGATGACATCCACTGCACCACTGCGTACCAGAGCTTCCGCAATTTCCAGCGCCTGCTCACCCGTGTCCGGTTGGGAGAGCAGCAATTCATCAATATTAACGCCCAGTTTGCTTGCATACGATGGATCCAGAGCATGCTCGGCATCGATAAATGCAGCCTGTCCACCAGCCCTCTGAACCTCCGCAATAGCATGGAGGGCTACTGTTGTTTTACCGGAGGATTCCGGTCCATACACTTCAATAATCCGGCCTCTAGGCAAGCCGCCGGTTCCTAAAGCTATATCCAATGCCAACGATCCGCTCGGCACAATCTCTACTTGCATGTGGGTGGATTCACCCAGTTTCATGATGGAACCTTTTCCGAACTGTTTCTCTATCTGACGAAGCGCCATTTCCAGCGCAGCACGACGATCTGACAATTGTTCCACAACCCTTCACTGTTGATAGTCATATCATACCTTGTTTTGACACGTTTGCCAAGCTTTTTTTCGAACATACATTCGTTTTTTTTATTCAACGCCCCTTCCGGTATATGCTCCATACCCTATGTATAAAGAACAAGAACCGTGGCAACATCATTCGATATGCCACGGTTCTTCCGTATTTCCCATTATACTCGGAACTGTTCATTAATTCAAGAAGAGACACCAAGCAAGGTGTAAATTATTTACTTTTTTCAAAAAGCGGATATCTCTATTCTGCAAAATTAATCCTGTTTGGAGGCAACAAGACGCTGCCAAAGCCGGTAGAGCAGCGCCTTCGTTGCACGGAGCCGGATCGTCTCACGGTTACCCTGGAGGTGCAGCTCATGCACTTCTGTTTCTTTTCCCCGTTGTGACAATCCGATGTAAACAAGACCTATAGGCTTGCGTTCAGCGTACCCTGGACCTGCTACGCCCGTTACCGATAAACCAAAGTCGCTATCGGTTACCATCCGGACATGATCCGCAAGCGCTTCGGCAACCTCCGCACTGACGGCTCCCGGCGCATCATCCCCCTCAAGCAGCGCATGCGGGATATGCACAAGCTTCTCCTTGATCTGGTTAGTGTAACAGACAATCCCGCCAAGGAACATCGATGCGCTGCCGGGGATGGAGGTCAGCGTCTCCGCTACAAGCCCTCCCGTGCAGCTCTCCGCAGCGCTTAGCGTCCAGCTATGATCTGCCATCAAATCCACGATAACCTTCTCAATGGGCACATCCTCGTTAGCATACATAAACTCTGGGCCTCTCTCCTGGATCCGGGCTTCCAGTTCATTCAGCCGGACCATCGCCTCAGCCTCGCTTGCGGCCTTCGTGGAGATTCGGACGGTGACCTCCCCTTCCTTGGCATACAATGCAATCGTCGGATCAGTCTGGGTCGTAATCAGGTCTTCCAGGCGCTTATCAAGCGCGGACTCACCGATGCCTGCGAATTTGAGCATCTTCGAATAGATGGGAAGCTCTCCCGTAAGCACATGCTGCAGAAGCCAAGGCTTGGCCTCCTGCTCAAACATCGGCATCAGTTCTTTCGGCGGTCCCGGCAACACAATATAATGAGTGCCTTCATAGGATACCGCGTTCCCGACGGCGAGGCCTGTTTCGTTCGGAAGCGGAGTCCCTCCCTCGATAGCCAGGGCCTGGCGCCGATTGTTCTCGGTCATTACGGCTCCCCGTTCTTGGAAGAAACGTTCAATCCGGTCCATAGCCATCCGATCAATATGCAATGAACGATTCAGAAAGGATGCGAGCGCTTCCTTCGTCAGGTCATCCTGTGTGGGGCCCAGGCCGCCGGACAGAAGCACGATATCGGCTCTGCTGCTAGACAGCCGCAAGGTCTCCTTAAGCCTCTCCATGTTATCCCCGACAACGGTTTGATAGTACACATCGATTCCCATTGAAGCAAGCTGTCTGGACAAATACTGTGCATTGGTATTCACAATCTGTCCAAGGAGAAGTTCGGTTCCAACTGCAATGATTTCTGCTTTCATGATTCGTCGATCCTCCTGTATCTTCTATCTCTTCACAATATTCGCCGTCACTAATTTCTTACCCTGCGGAAGAAAAAAGCAATAGGATAGCTCCTATTGCCGTTATGCCCCGGTACCTTTAAGAAGATGCCTGTTCTGGACAAAATATTCGATTCCCGAATAGATCGTAATTATCGCGGCAGCCCAAATTGCAATGACATCAAACGGAATTCCCAAGAATACAAACGGGAAATTATTGATCAGAAGCGCGACAATTGCCACAATCTGAATCACCGTCTTGATTTTTCCTGATTGACCTGCTGCAACGACGGAACCTTCCAGGAGCGCAATTTGTCTCAAGCCAGTAACCGCGAATTCTCTGCTGATAATGACAACAGCAATCCATGATTCACATTTCCCCATCTCCACAAGCGATATGAGGATAGCTGCCACCAGCAGTTTGTCCGCGAGCGGATCCATAAGTTTACCCAGGTTTGTCACCATATTGTTTTTCCGGGCCAAATACCCATCAATCCCATCCGTGCTTGCAGCAAGTATGAATATCAAAGCCGCAATCAATTGGTTATAGGGCAGGACAAAATCATTCCATACAATAGGAGCCGGATAAAAATCAAAATCCACCAGCAGAAAAATCATCATGACAGGGATCAAGCAAATGCGGGCCAACGTGATACGATTGGGTAAATTCATGGGGCAACCTCCCTTGCAACGGGTTGTCTTGATAATTCGGCAGACCCCGTGACTGTTATCCATCTGTACTTCAATAGGGTCGCTCTTCCCAAGAGCCTAAAGGGTTTGAAGCGTGAAGCGCTGTCTGTCATATTCATCCCCCAGTGATCTATGTATACGTTAATCCTTATATATCGTTTTTTAGTATAATATTTCCGTTGACGCCCTGTCAAAAGAAACAACCTGCCCATCCAATCCTATGTGAGCCTGTGACGGCGTTTATTTAAAATTGGTGAACTGCAGGTCCAGAGAAAGATCCGCTTTGCGAAGCAGCTGCATGATCTGTTGAAGATCGTCCTTGTTTTTTCCGGTTACCCGAATTTGGTCACCTTGAATCTGACTCTTGACCTTCAGCTTGGAATCACGGATCAATATATTGATCTTTTTCGAATTTTCCTGATCGATTCCTTGCTTTAAAGTCAAACGCTGGCGAACGGTACCCATGGAAGCCGGCTCGATCTTGCTGTACTCCACATTTTTCAGCGACAAGCCCCGTTTCACCATCTTGGTTTGCAAAATATCAATAACGGCGTTGAGTTTATACTCGTCATCGGATGCAATGACCAGTGCGTCCTTGTCCAGCTTCAAGCTGCTCTTGCTGCCCTTGAAGTCAAAACGGTTCTCAATCTCCCGCTCCGCCTGATTAACCGCATTACTAAGTTCCTGCATATCCATTTTGGATACGATATCAAATGAATTTTCTGAAGCCATGGTGAATCCTTCCTTTCATTAACGATAATGCTTCTATTATAGGTAAAACATAGAGACAAGTCTAATCCCATAAAGGATCAGCGGGTGGATCTGGAACGAAAAAGACTCCGCTTATCGCCAACACCCGGCGAAAACGAAGTCTGCTCCTTCAACTGCTAGCTTTCTCATCACGCACCGGACGGCGGAACATGCTCAATATACCAAGCAAAATATGTGCCAGTCCAAAGCCTAATATGCCATATCCCCAGTCACTTGGAATCAAATAATAGCCCAAGAGGCTGACGATGACGCCTAATCCGAATATAATCCAGTTGACCGTCACGAAAGCAACACCTCTTCCAGGAAGCGAAATAACAGCATGCAATTGCATGCTGTTATGATGGCCTGGAGGTGAGACAATTATTCTACATCCGTGGTGCCTGTAGAGTCAGAAGTACTGGTGTCCGTAGTCCCTGTGGAACCATCTGCCGGCTCCAGCAGGATACGCGACGTTGATTTCCCATCTGTTACGGGCTGGCCGCCAACCGTAATGGTGGTTGCAGCGGAATTCCCCGATTTCACGTAGAGTCCCTGGCTATCCAGGTCAAAGCTGAGTGCAGCACCATTCTCAAGCATTTGGAAAGCCAGCTTCTCCCCGGAGGTATTGTAACCACGATACACTTCTACCCAGCTCTTTCCGTCACTCGTTGCCACAATTTCAACCTTCACAGACGAGCCTGATACCTTAAATACGGTGTTCTTGCCTTCCGTCCGGTCCTGCGTCACCGTAGTTGCTCCAGGCGTTGTATTCCCTGGTTCATCGATGTCCGTGCCATCCGTTGCGTCTGTTCCTTCACCGTCTGTGCCTTCGTTACCTGTACCGTCCGTGCCGTTATCGCCGCCCTGCGCTCCGTCACCTGGCGTGGCGGGATCCGTATTGCCCGGGTCTTCCGGCTTTTGCGCTTGATCCGTCTGCGTCTGGTCATTATTGCTTACCTGAGGTTCATCCTTAGGCTCATTCGAATTGATTGCCACCAAATAAATGACAACAACGATTAGAATCGGGAATGTCCACATCAGCAGAGTGGGCAGCCATTTCATGTTCCGTTCGGCTGAAGGTCTGGTGGCACGTTTTTGAATAACCGGCTCCATGGTCGCTTCCGGTTCGGATTTAGGCACATCCTGTTTATGGCCTTCAAGCAGTTCGTCCGGGTCAATCCCCACCGCTTCCGCATAGGTTTTGATGAATGCCCGCACGTAAAAACTGCCGGGAAGTACTTTGTAATCCCCTGCCTCGATGGCTTCCAAGTATCGCTTGCGTATTTTTGTCATTTCCTGCACATCATCAAGGCTCATCCCTTTTTGTAGACGCGCCTCCCTCAATTGCTGTCCCAGTTCGGACATGCCATCACCTCCTACTTTAGAATTTCGTGGTCAAAGTCAAAAAAAATATTATAAATCGTCACTATAAGAGCCCGTGAACGTATCATAAACGATTTCCTCTTCCGGATTGTTTCGCAATTCGATTATAATGTCGAAATCATCATAGGAATATTCGGATTCGCGAACAAAAATATCCGGATGCTCGATCACCTTCGTGCTCCCCATCCCCATAATATCCTGCAGAAGCTGATAGTGGCGCTCATTCGATCGGATCGTGCTGACAATCCCGTCAATGATGAAAACGTTGTTCGAGTTCATTTCGTCCTCAGAGAGTTGACTGCGAATGGTTTGGCGGAGCAGCGTAGAGGAGACAAACGTCCAGCGCTTCATCGCGCAGACACTGCCAGCGATAATGGACTCGGTTTTGCCGACGCGAGGCATTCCGCGAAGACCGATGACCTGATTACCTTCCCTTTTGAACAATTCACCCAAAAAATCAACAAGTAAACCGAGCTCATCACGCGTAAAACGAAACGTTTTACGATCATCCGAGTCCCGGTCAATATATCGTCCATGTCGGACAGCCAAAATATCCACCAGTTTTGGGGGTCTCAAGGCTGTTACCGTAATATTTTTCATTTTGTTTAACATTTTGCCCATCAGGATAATTTTTTCTTCATCATCCGTTTCCAGCAGCATTCCGCGAGTTTGGCCTTCAACGCCGTTAATTGTCAGGATATTCACTTCGAGCATACCGAGCACAGATGCAATATCTCCAAGCAAACCAGGCCGATTCCTATGTATCTTGTATTCCATGTACCATTGATTCGATTCCACAAAGACACCTCTTTGCACTTCTTTTCCATCAATATTCGACAAATTCCAGCGAAAATCGCACGCGAAAACAGGTCAAATGAAAAATGGGTCACGTTAATGATATATAAAATAAAAATGAAAGGCAAGTATTAACGATGACATGAAAATTACATTCTTTTTTCTTGACAAAAAGCCCCCGTTCGCGGGGGGCTTTTTGCAAGAGGGTTATGCGTTGTTCTTGGCCAGTCTCACCATCAGACGCGCGATAACATGGCGTTCTTCCTCGTTACCTACATCCCACAATTCTTTCAGTGCCCGGTTAGATGAGTTTTGCGGATCAACCTTCTCATCGAGGAAATCACCGATCTCATAAGCCAGCTGAGAAATGGTGTCTTCACTCATACCCGCTTTCTCGGCTTGAACGACACGATCGCCCAGGAATTTCTTCCAGGAATCAAAGTTTTTGATTACGGATGACATGAGTTAAATCCTCCTTTTGCGTGGTGGCAATTCAGATTTAAAGTAACAATAGTAATATGTCCCCGTAATCAACACCTTATGAGTGGTGAATTGCACCACGAACACCGATCAGGTCACCCAGCCGCCATTTGGACTGATCACTTGCCCGGTAATGTATCCCGACTCGGGCAGCGCCAGAAAATACACCAGTGATGAAATCTCATCCGGCTGCGCCAATCTGCCGACCGGAATTTCATCCTCCAGCATGCGGATCTCATCCGATTCCAGATGCCCCAGCATGGACGTATCCACCGCGCCGGGTGCAACGGCATTCACCGTCACGCCTGACGGGGCAAGCTCCTTCGCAAGCGCCTTCGTAAAGGCGTTAACGCCTCCCTTGCTTGTTGAATACAATACCTCGCAGGAGGCACCCGATAAACCCCAGATCGAGGACACATTGATAATCCTGCCAAACCGCTGGGAGATCATACGCCCCATAAACGCCTGGGAACACAGAAACATCCCTCTCAGGTTAATGGACATCAAAGTGTCCCACTCCTCTTCCGTCACGTCAGACAGAAGCCCATAATGAGATACCCCGGCGTTGTTTACCAGGATATCGGGCTCCATATCATGACTCTGCAGCTTCTCTTTCATGCGCAATATCTGCTCTTTGTCGCGAAGGTCCGCAGATACGGTTAATACCTTAGCTCCATAGCCCATACAGCGACGGGCAACTTCATTGGCCGCTTCATGCGAATTCATATAGTGAATAACCACATTCATGCGTACCGAGGCAAAGCGCTCGGCAACAGCCGCACCAATGCCTCTGCTCGCACCGGTGATCAGCACCGTCATTTCCCCGATCGGTTTCAGTTCTCTTCCCATGTCTTGCTTCATTACGGACTCACAACGATCGATACGGCCAATTGATCCCAATCGACATGCTCCTGCAGGCGGCGGTTTACATCATCAATGGTAATGGATTCATAAACCGAAAGAACCTTGAAGAAATCCACCCCGCGGAATTGATAGCGAGTGAATTCATGAGCAATGTTTTCCGGGGAATTGAGCATACGCAAGTATCCGCCCATTTTCTTTTTGCGGGCACGTTCAAAGTCGGAGACCTGAAATCCGGTTGCCTTTAGCTTATCCACCTCTGTGCGGATGCGCTCCAGCAGTTGATCCGGATCCTTCGTATCTCCGCCAACCGCAGAGAACGCATACTGGGGTGAACTGTTATACTCATGGCCGAAGCTGTCGGAAATCAAATCTTCGTCATATAGCTGCTGATACAATTCCGTACTGGATCCGAACAGGAGGTCCATCATCAGCTTCGTTGTCAAATCGCGATGCAGCTGCTTCTCGGCCGCTAAGCCGACCTGCTTCTCCTTGAAGCCGAACAGGCATTTCGGCAGCGATACAGCCAGGCGGCTCTCTCTCCGCTTCTCTTCAACCCCCTGCGGCTCCGGATCGAATAAACGCTCAATAGAGCCTTGCTTCTCATACGATTTCGCGGCTTGATTCGAACGGATCAGGTTCATCGTTTCTACAGGATCTACGCCACCCACCACAAACAGCAGCATGTTGCTCGGGTGATAAAACGCATTGTAGCACGTATACAGATCCTCCTTCGTAATCGTCCCGATGGATTCAACCGTACCGGCAATATCAATATGCACCGGATGCACCTTATACATCGCTTCGATCAGACCGAAGTAAACGCGCCAATCCGGATTGTCCTGGTACATGTTGATTTCCTGCCCGATAATCCCTTTTTCCTTCTCCACGTTCTGATCGGTAAAGTAAGGGTTCTGCACGAAATTGATCAGTGTCTCCAAATTTTCATGGATGTTCTCCGTGGCAGAGAAGAGATATACGGTCTGGTCAAAGCTTGTAAAGGCATTCGCCGAGGCACCGTTCGAGGCAAACTTGGCAAAAATATCGCCTTCCGGCTCCTCAAACATTTTGTGCTCGAGAAAATGCGCAATGCCATCAGGTACGCGAGTTTCGGACTCGCCTTCGACCTTGAAATGGTTATCCACCGAACCGTATTTGGTTGCGAAGGTCGCATAAGTTTTCTGGAAGCCGGGTTTAGGCAGCACGTACACGTGCAGCCCGTTATCCATCACTTCGTAATACAGCGTTTCCTGCAGGTTGTCATAATGAATGCTCTCCACCGGCTATTCCTCCTTTTGACCTTTCAGGAAATAGATCGTATCCAGCGAAAATGCCGCAGCCGCCTGCTTCACATCCTCCACTGTAATGCCTTCCACCTGCTGCAGCAGCTCATCCGGCGTACGTTCCCGGCCTGACAGCGTTCGATTGAAGTCATAGGCAATCATCTCAAAGGCCGAATCCTGCATTTCCTTAATTACGTTGCGAATCATCGCTTTCGTTTGGGTCATTTCGATATCCGTAATGGCACCCTTAGCCATGTCATCAAGCTGCTGGCGAATAATTTGGACGGCCTTCTCAAAATTTTGAACTTCGATGCCGGACTGAATGGTAGCAATCCCTTTATGACCGTCATATCGGGACGACGCGTAATACGCCAGACTTTCCTTCTCCCTCACGTTAACGAACAGCTTTGAATGCGGGTAACTTCCCAAAATCCCGTTATACATGAGCGCAGCGGCATACTCATCATCTCCGTAAGTAATCGTGCTTCTCAGGCCCATGTTGAGCTTGCCTTGATTAATGTCCAGTTTCTCCACAACCGTCTGCGTCTCGCTCGCGACCGTTCGTGTGGTGGAAGGAACATAATCCTTACTTCCGGTTCGGTTCAGTTTAAAATGCTCCTCTACGAGCTTCTTCACCTCATCCAAACTCGTATCGCCAACCACATACAGATCCAGAACAGATTCATTAAGCCAATTCTGATAGGACTCATACAAGCCTTCCGGCGTGATACCGTCAAGATCATTCCGTTCACCTAACGGATGCAATCGATACGGTTCGTTCTTGCACATGACCTCAATGCAGCGCTCCGCGGCGTAACGAATCTTATCATTGACGATGGACTCCAGCTTCTTGCGGACTGTGTCACGCTCGGTCTGTACATAAGATTTGCGGAATGCGCCATTCTCTAGCACAGGCTGGGTGAAAGCCTCGCCCAAAAAAGCAAATGAAGAGCGCAGCAGGCTCTCCGGACTCTTAACAAAAGAGTCATTGATCGTATCCATGCGAAAGTGCACGATCTGATAATCGCCACGCTTATACACGTCAAATCCAAATCCGGCGCCATATAACTGCTCCAGCTGCTCTCGGAATGCTCTTGTTTCCGGGTATGAAACGGTTCCTCTGCGCAGCACAAAAGGTGTAAGCGCGGTCGAGGTCACGGTTTCTTCTGCTAACGGACTTCCGGCGTAAAGCGATATCGCAAATGTCTTGAATCGGTTGGTCGGCAACACGTGAATTCGTATTCCTTCGACCGTACCGTGTTCAAATTCCGTTTTCGTCAAGGTCCATATCCCCTTACATCATGGATTGTCGTTGCCATAATTTACTTCATAGATAACTTTCATTCTAACCCATTGCAAAGTGAAGAAGCAACCGAAGACAGGCCCCGGTTGCTGTTGTTTGCGGCTTACATACAGAAGATATGTTGACCGATGGTTTTGACTTGAGGGCGGGTCCATATCCATGGCGAGGTCGCTGTTTTTGGATTAAAGTAATACAGACAGCCCCCTGTCGGATCCCAGCCATTTAGCGCCTGCTCTACGGCTTTCCGCGCCTGCTCGTTCGGCTCAAGCCATATTTGACCGTCAGCTACAGCGGTAAAGGCTCTCGGCTCAAATATAACCCCATGCGGCGAGTTAGGGAAGCTTGGAGATTTCACTCGATTGAGAATAACCGCCGCTACGGCAACCTGGCCTTCGAACGGTTCTCCGCGCGCTTCGCCATAAACGGCATTCGCCATGATCCTTAAATCGTTGTCTGAAAGTCCCATTGTATTCGAAGAGGCTAAGTTGTTATTGCCGCCTTCCTTGTTGGATGTATCGCCGCCCGCACCGGCTGCTGCTCCGCCCCCACCTTCATGAAGCTTCGGAGCGGTCGGACGGAAATCCTTGGTTGCATTATACAGTTTAAGCTTGACCTTCGGACCTACGATACCGTCAACCTTCATGCCAAACTCCGATTGGAACCATTTAACGGATCCTTGGGTTTTGGAACCGAATACGCTATCGATTTTGCCATGATAAAAGCCCAGGTATTTCAGACGGCCTTGCAGCTCATACACATCTTCGCCGGTAGAACCAAACTTGATGGTCTGCTGACTAAAGGTTGGCAAAGCTTCCTGAAGATTCGAATAATCTGCTTTAAGGCCTCCCTGAGCGAAGACAACGGCAGATAACAGGATCGCAATGCTGATCAGATTCCAGATTCTTGAGTTTTTCATGCTGCGCTCTACCTTTCTCTTGTGGTTTAACAAGCCTCGCTACCGTTATTATGACAAGCCTGCCAGTTTCCTATGCACCTGTTCCCAAGAGGATCGAACGAAGACGGCACATCATTGCAGCACAAAGAGAGCTGTTCCACTAAGGAACAGCTCCTTGTCGTTCGGAGTAGATTTAACGATCCTGCACGGATTTATTCAGATGTTCTGCCAAGCTCTACACACGCCATGACCAACGCTCCAACCCCATGGAGATCATTCTCGCATTGCTGCCTTTCCACATAGTGCTTATAATCGCCGACACCTGTCCCGATGCAGATTTTAGGCATAACCAGATGTCCCTGATCATTCATATATACGGATTGAGCCAGGCCGTTATATCCTTGTCTTGCATGCGAGATCAGGGAAGAATCCAGGTAACCGAGACGGATTCCTTTGGCCAAGGTATATATGAAAAGACTGGAGCATGAGGTTTCCAGCCAATTGTCCTCCCGGCCCCCTTTATCTATAACCTGATACCACAGCCCGGTCAGTGGATCCTGATAACGCACCAACGCCTCACTTAATTCACGGAGTACGACAGCCAGTTCTTCCCTCGCCGGATGATCCTCAGGCAGTAAATCAAGGAACTCCACGATCGACAGCGCATACCAGCCTAACGCACGTCCCCAAAATTCCGGGGATTGTCCGCTCACCGGATCTGCCCAAGGCATCGTTCTGCTCTCGTCCCAAGCATGATAGAATAACCCGGTTGCCTGATCCTTGGTATGGGAACGCATTATCCTCTCCTGAAACAGCACCTCGTCAAATAAATGCGGCTCGTTATACTGCCGCGCATATTTCATCGTGAACACGCCGCCCATATACAAGCCGTCCAGCCACATCTGGTAAGGGTACCGATCTTTATGCCAATATCCTCCTTCCGTGGTCCGATTCAGCGTAGATAACAGAGGCAGCAGCTTATCCGCAGCAGCCCTGTACCGATGTTCGGGAAATACAGCATCCAGTTCCATCAGGAGTTGGCCCGCTTGAACAGAATCCAGCTCTCCCCGCTCCAGCAGCAGATTCCCGTTGGAATCCACCAGATGATCGACATAACCCTTTACGTAATCCAAAAACTTTGACTCTCCGCTAAATTTCCACAATTGAGTCATGCCAACCAGAAATACGCCCTGGTGGTAATGCCACCGCCCTGCAGGCGGCAGCTGCTCCGGCGAATACGTTTCCATGATCGATTGACAAGCCTTGGTGCCAAGTTCTAGGGGTGATAAGGTCAACGGTCCTTGCTGCTGAATGGGATTGGACATATGTGCTCCTCCTCTTTTTTCTAAACACTGTTCCAACAACTCATGCTATAAAATGACGCCATCCTTAAAAATGGATATTTCCCGGAAGCCATTGCGTTCATTTCTCGTCTGTTCAACGCCCGAGGCTAATTGGACCATACGATTCATGAGTTCCTCATGGAGATCCTCCATGCTTTTGCCTTCCAGCAAAGCACCTGCATTAAAATCAATCCAATGCTTTTTGCGAGCGGCCAGTTCGGAATTGGTCGCGATTTTGACGGTAGGGACCGGGCCGCCAAACGGTGTCCCCCTGCCCGTTGTGAACAGGACGAGATGGGCGCCCGCTGCAGCCAAGGCCGTAACCGATACGAGATCATTGCCTGGCGCTTCGATCAGGTTTAACCCCGGCTTCGTTGATCTCACGCCGTAACGGAGTACATCGGATACGGTGGCATTTCCCCCTTTTTGAGTGCACCCCAGCGATTTCTCCTCCAGGGTTGTGATGCCGCCGTCTTTATTCCCGGGCGAAGGATTCTCATAGATTTCCTGTCCGTGCGATACGAAATATTGCTTAAAATTGTTAATCAGCACCGTAATATCCTTAAACACCTGTTCGTCGCCTGCCCGGTCCATCAGGATCGTTTCCGCTCCGAACATTTCCGGCACCTCCGTCAGCAGAGCTGTGCCACCGTGAGCGGTGATGGTATCTGCAATGCGGCCCGCCAGCGGATTGGCTGTAATGCCCGACAGACCGTCCGAACCCCCGCATTTCAGTCCGACCTTCAGTTTGGAGAGAGGAACCTCCGTTCGTTTGAAAGTCTCGGCATATTCCACAAGCTGGGATATGAGGGATATGCCCTCCTCCAATTCATCCTCCATATCCTGAGCCCGCATATATTTGATGCGTTTCCCATCCTGCTCTCCAATCATGGCCTGCATCTGATCGATCTGATTGTTCTCGCAGCCAAGCCCGATAATAAGCACGCCTGCTGCATTGCCATGGTGGGCCAGGGATGAGAGCAGACGCTGGGTATGGCTTAGATCGTCTCCAAGCTGCGAGCAGCCGTAGGGATGCGGGAAGTGATAAACTCCATCAATGCCTCTCCCTTGAAACTGCTGGCCAGCCATACGCGCTAACAGCTCGCAGGTTTTGTTAATGCAGCCGACGGTGTTGATGATCCAAATTTCATTACGGATCCCAACCTCACCGCTTGATCTGATATATCCATGAAATGTCGGGGATTCCATAACAGTCGGTGAATCTTGAGGCGCTGCTTTTGCACTAGGCTTATACTGGTACTCCACTTCACCGGACAGTCCGGTTTTCAAATTGTGGGTATGGATCCATCGTCCCGGCAAAATGACTTCCTTCGCCAGTCCGATCGAATAACCGAATTTTAAAACATGGCTGCCCGGCTCTATCAATCGAAGAGCCACCTTATGACCTTTTGGCACATTCTCGGTTACCTCGATCGCATACTCCTTCCCGTTCAGAAACCCGATGGCATGTTCTCCTGCTGACAAAGGACGAAGCGCGATGCCTACATCATCCTTGTTGTGAAGTATGACGATGTCGCTCATGTCTCGATCAGCTCCATTTCTTCGATATAGCTGCTCACAACCTCATGAAGATTGGATATTCGGTTCAAATCCTCGCCCCATAAAGACTGATTGCCAAGAATGGATGCTACAAGCTGACGTGTACTCCACTCCCCGTCTTCTACCTTTTGCCACGCTTGGTAAAAGGTCATCAGGCTGTCCGGATCATCTCTTAACAGCACCTGTTTACCATCAAGACACGTTCCGTACCACTGCCCCTCGATCGATTTGGCATGATACAGACGGATCAAGGAGGCCAATCCCCGAGTCATAAGGCTTGGGAGCGTGTTGTGTGAACTGACATATTCCTTTAAGCTTGGCAAAAGCCTCACTTTGAACTTGGAGATGCTGTTCATGGCAATATCCTGGAGCTTGTGCCGAAGAAAGGGATTGCGGAATCGCTCCCATACAGATATGGCATAAACCGTAACCTCTTCCAACGGGAGAGGCACCAAGGGGACGATCTCTTGCAACATTGCGTCGCGAATGTCTTTTCCCCATTCCGTGCTTTCTGCGATCTCTTTCACTTCAGTGAAACCGTGAAGCAAACCGATGGAAGCCATCAGCGTATGCGTTCCATTCAATATTCTTACCTTTCTCACTTGATACGGGGTCAGATCGGGTACCCATCTTGCCTGGAGACCCGCTGACTGCAGGGGCAGCCTGGACTCCAATGACGGGTCACCCTCAATAGCCCAGAAATAATAGGGCTCCGCCGTGTTCAACAATCGGTCTTCATAACCCCATTGGTCAAAATAGCGCTCAGCCTCTTCCGGATAACCGGTTACGATCCGGTCCACAAGTGAGTTCAGAAACAGGTTGCACTCCTCGATCCAGCTCCGAAAAGCCGGCGAAAGGCCCCAATCCTTTGCATGCCGCAGCACAATCGAGCGCAAGATGTCCCCGTTTCGTTCCAGCAGCTCGCATGGGAGGATTAACAGGCCCTTGTCCGGCGAGCCTTCATAACACTCATAACGCCGATATAAAAGCATGGTCAGCTTTGCGGGGAATGACATCGGCGGTTCCGACGGATTCCAGTCACTGAGCTGATAATCGAGACCAGCTTCTGTTGTATTGGAGACTACGATCTCCAGGGAATCGAGCTCGGCGATCCTTAAGAAATTCTCCCATTCCGCATAAGGATCTATGATCTTTGAGAACACCGGGATCCACCGTTCTTCTTCTATCTTCCGTCCATCCTGGATACCTCGGGTCAGCAAACCGTAAATCCCTTCCTGCTCTCGAAGCTGCTCCAGCTTGCGTCGTCCCCCTGGTCTTGGCTGACTGACGGCAACGCTCCCTTGAAATAATCCCTGCCGGTTGCATTCATAGATCATCCAATCGAAGAACCCCCTAAGAAAGCTGCCCTCCCCGATTTGAAGCACCTTAACAGGGTAATTCAACATTTCCAAGTGGTTCTGCTGTTGTAATTGTAAAAAATCCCGTCCGATCAACTTCAGCGCTCGGCCACGGTCTGTCTTTGCATCCATGATCTATCTCCCTTCCATCCCGCCAAATCGGAAGTAACTCTCGGCGTTGTTGTAACAAATATCCTGTACAATTCCCCCGAGCCATGGGAGATCTTCCGGCGCTTCCCCCCGTGTAACCCACTCTCCGAGGAGATTGCACAGAATCCGCCGGAAATACTCATGACGGGTATAGGATAAGAAACTTCTGGAGTCGGTCAGCATGCCGACAAATCGGCTTAACAGCCCCATATTGCCGAGTTTGCTCATCTGGTCGACCATACCGTCCTTGGTATCGTTGAACCACCACGCGGATCCGAACTGAATTTTACCCGGAATGCCGTCGCCTTGAAAACTGCCGATCAGTGCTGCGAGAATATCGTTATCGCTTGGGTTAAGCGAATAAAGAATCGTTCTCGGAAGTGCCCGCTCTTGATCAAGCCGATCCATCAGCTTCACGAGCGGTACCGCGATTGGACTATCGTGAATCGAATCATAACCGGTATCCGGGCCCAATTCTCGGAACATCCGGGTGTTATTGTTGCGCTGGGCATTAATATGAAATTGCATGACCCAGCCGAATTTCGCGTAGACCTGGCCCAGATAGAGCAGCGTATACGTTTTGAATTGTTCCTCTTCCTGACGGGAAACCCGCTCCCCTTTAAGCGCTTTCAGGAATATGTCAGCCGCTTGTGTCTCCGTAACCTCTTGATAAGGCACATAATCGAGCGCATGATCGGATACCCGGCCGCCAACCGAATGGAAAAACTCAGCCCGCTGCTCAAGCGCCTTCAGGAATGCCGAATACTCCGTAATCTCCATCCGGCTTCGGTCCGCCAACAATTTCACCCAGGGAAGGAATGTTTCCCGGTTAATCTCCAGCCCCTTATCCGGACGGAATGATGGGAGCATCTGAAATCCGGGATCGCTTTCCTCCGCCAGCTTGATATGATATTCCAGGCTATCCGTTGGATCATCTGTCGTACAGACTACTTTCACGCGGCTTGAAACGATCAATCCCCTGGTTGTCAAATCATGTTCCTGCAGACGCTTGTTTGCCGCTTCCCATATCTGCGGAGCATTCTGCTCATTAATAATATCTTTAATGCCGAACAGTCTTTGCAGCTCCAGATGAGACCAATGGAATAACGGATTGCCGATTGTCATTGGAACGGTGCGCGTCCAAGCCAAGAAGCGGTCATAATCGCTCACACCCGGGCCGCCCGTGATGTATGCCTCTTCCACTCCAGCAGCTCGCATCGCCCGCCATTTATAGTGGTCGCCGTTAATCCACGCTTCAGTCAAATTCTCAAACCGGTGATTGTCATATATCATTTGCGGACTCAGATGACAATGGTAGTCGATGATTGGCATGTCTTTTGCATAATCGTGGTATAAGGTACGTGCAGTCTCGTTGTTGAGCAAAAAATGTTCATCCATAAAAGGTCTCATGTTAACACCGCCCATTTCTGTAGATTTATCTACTATATTACGGCATCATCAGTTGGATTTCTTCACGTTTATTGCGAAATTGAAGGATTATTCAACATATCTTGCTTTGTTTTGGTCAATAGATGTTGTTACAATATTACTAAAGAATTGAAGTAGACCTCATCATGAAGGAGATTGAAACGAAGCGGGGGCGATTATGATATCCAGCGAGACTCATACCGTAACCTACGGGGAAGAAGAAGGGGGATTTTACTACCATCGCATTCATCGCACAAAGCCCTTTGAACGAAATAACCATTATCACGGAACCTATGAAATCTACTATTTGGTTTCTGGCGAGCGCAATTATTTTATAAAAGAAAAATTGTACACCATTCGGGCGGGTGACCTCATTCTCATCAATAAATTCGACGTTCATAAAACCTCGGGTCAAGGCGATCCGGAGCATGAACGTATCGTCATTAATTTTAGCGATTCTTTTCTCGGGAAAGGCCACCCCTTGCTGGCATCCGGATTGCTGAGCATGTTTAATCAGGATACGCCGCTGCTGCGTTTAACCGTTCCAGAGCAAGCGATCATCATGCAAATTTTGAATAAAATGGCCGATGAAATCAGAGATGGCTCCGCTTCGTACGAGTACATGCTGCAGATACTGCTTACGGAGTTATTAATTAAAACCTCTCGGTTAACCCATTCCGCCTCGCTGCCTGCCCACACTTCCATGAATCCGCTCCATCAGAAAATCACGGACGTCGTTAAGTATATTCACGCCCATTACGCAGACAAAATCACGCTGCAGCAATTATCCGAAACCTTCTACATCAGCCCGTTCTACCTGTCCCGGATTTTCAAAGAAATTACGGGCTTTACGATCATTAATTATCTAAACCTTACCCGCATTCGCGAGGCGCAGCGCCTTCTGACGGATACGGACCTGAAAATCGTGGACATCGCCGAATCGATCGGCTTTGAAAGCCTTACGCATTTTGACCGAACCTTTAAGAAAATTATGAAGATGACGGCAAGCAAATACCGCAAAATGAATAGCATCCCGTGAACCAACAAAAAAGGAAGCGATCCACCCAAAATTTGGGGTTGTTCGCTTCCTTTTTACGAAGTTACGGGATTGGCTCCCTTAACTGATTCGATTCTGCTGTTGTTGGTATTGCTCCATGGACATCAGCACTTCCCGCGGTTTGCTTCCCTCATAAGGTCCGATAACCCCGCGTGCCTCCATGGAGTCAATGAGTCGCGCTGCACGGGTATACCCTACGCGCATTCTCCGTTGCAGCAGCGATACGGACGCTTGCTTAGCTTCCAACACGATGGTCACCGCCTGCTCATACAGCTCATCCAATTCTTCTTCATCCGAATTCGAAGATTCCTCAATTTCAGGCACCAACGACTCATCATACTCCGCCTGCCCTTGATCCCGGACAAAATCCACGATGTTCTCGACTTCCTGATCACTCATGAAGGCTCCCTGCACCCGGATCGGCTTGGAGGAGCCCATCGGCATAAACAGCATATCCCCGCGGCCGAGCAGCTTCTCCGCCCCCGCCATATCCAGAATCGTTCGGGAATCGACCTGCGAAGACACACCAAAGGCAATGCGTGACGGAATGTTCGCTTTAATGACCCCGGTTATAACGTCGACCGACGGACGCTGCGTCGCGATGATCAAGTGGATTCCGGCAGCACGGGCCATTTGGGCCAGTCGTGTGATCGCGTCTTCTACATCGTTGGCTGCAACCATCATCAAATCGGCCAGCTCGTCCACAATAACAACGATATAAGGCAATACTGCAGGCAAGTTATCCTTCATCAGATTGTTGTAGCCCTCAATATTTCGCGTCCCGGATTTGGAGAACAGCTCATACCGTTTCTCCATCTCTACTACGATTTTCTTAAGTGCCAAGGATGCCCGCTTCGGATCGGTTACCACCGGTGCCATCAAATGCGGAATCCCGTTGTAGACATTGAGCTCGACCATCTTCGGATCGACCATCAGGAACTTAACCTCATCCGGCTTCGCTTTATACAGAATGCTGGTAATGATGCCGTTGATACATACGGATTTACCCGAACCCGTTGCACCTGCAACAAGGAGATGGGGCATGCGTGCCAAATTACCGACAATCGTCTGACCTGAAATATCACGGCCAAATGCAATCGACAGCTTCGATTCCGCTTCCTGGAACGTCGGCGTCTCCATAACCTCTCTCATCGTAACAAGCGAAACTTCGTTGTTCGGCACTTCGATCCCGATGGCTGATTTGCCGGGAATCGGCGCTTCCATCCGTATATCTTTGGCCGCAAGCGCGAGTGCGATATCATCGGTCAGATTGACGATCCGGCTGACCTTGACGCCGATGTCCGGCTGAATTTCGTAGCGGGTTACCGACGGCCCCCGGACAACCTCCAGCACCTTAGCCCGAACGCCGAAACTTTCCAGCGTCGCCTCCAGCTTGCGGGCTACCTGCATATAATCGTTCTGGTCTCCACCCTTGCCGCCATTGTTCGGTTTGGATAACAGCCGGAATGGAGGCAGCTTATACGGTTTAGGAGGCGGAGCGGGAGGCGCTGCCGGTGCCATTCCCTCTGGCGCCCCATCTTCCGTTATGGCTGCATTCGACTCGCCATTGGACGTCTCAGGGTCACCCATAGGCTCAGAACTCGCTGCCGTGTTCCCCGGAGGTTCCTCTTGTGCCGAACGAACCACCGCTTCGTGATCGTCGTACTCGTCATCGAGGCGCCCTTCTTGTTTCACTTGCTCGAAGAAATCGCGAATAATCGGCGATGAAGGCACGGATTCTGCTGCAGGAGTAATAACATCCGCTCCCTCCTCCGGTTGAACCGGACTGTTGAACAGGACGACCTCCCCTTTCTCCTTAGCACCATGCTCATTGCCAACGGTAAATATCGGAGCCGCCTCATCCGCAGCATCCCCAGCCTCTTCCACTGCTTTGTTCCGCTTGTTGCCTTTAGAACCGAACAGCTGGAAGAATTGCGGCGCTTTGCGGCGCGGCAGCCTCATGCTCTCCATATCCTCCAGATCATCATCCTCATCCAGATCTTCCGGCAGCTGCATGCGTTGTTCCTTCGCGCTTGATTTTGCCGCAGCTCTTGATTTGGTCTGCTGGCTGTTCACTTTTTTCTGAATCCGTTCTCCGGCCTTTACAACCCTCACGCGGAACATCCGCATTAAATCAACATAGGACAGATTGGTAATCAGCATGAAACTGATCACTAGCATGACAATCACAATCAACTTTGCCCCTATGCTGCCAAACAGCATTAACAGAAAGGCAAACTGCAACGCTCCAATGTAACCGCCGCTGATGTCTCTGCCCATGACGGGATGATGTCCATCATCTGCCCCGGCATGAAGGAGCTCGCCTTGCAAATCACTATGTATCTGGCTCATCGCATTTGATGCATTCAATTGTCCAATCGGGGCCAGCTTCGACTCCAAACCTGCAATGCTGCTCATTAAAGTAAGCGATAATATCAAGAGAAGGACACCGGTGCGTCTGCTGTTCCACCGTTTGGGCCATTTCCGGTGAATCATCACCATTAACCCGTAATAGATGCCGATTAAGGGGATGATAAAATAATACTTGCCCAGCAGATATCCCGACATCTTGGACAGGGAACGCCCCACCGGTGCTTCTCCGGATAATGCGATGACCGATAGTGTCATCAATACAATCCCATAAATTTCATACTTCAATACGGCTGCAAAGGCTGCCTTCTTCTTTCTTTTCCGCTTTGCCAAAAGTGTCACCCCCGAATCCATATTATAGCATAATATTCGGTGGCGTACCTATGTTCTGTTTTCAGCCTTTAGCCTCATTTTCTACCGTCGGAATATAGCGGATCATTGCCCCCGGAGCGTAGCGTGGATTCAAGTAATCTTGAAGCCCGCAATCCAATAAACGGACAATTTTCGCCTGATCCTCTGCCATAGGTTCAACTTCCATTAGTATTCCTTCAACCCGAACTTCCCTGGACGTGACGGCTGCCTGTTCTCCTTGCAGTATCCCGATCGGATCCAATGGCATGACGCTGTACCATATCATTGCGTAATCCCTCCAGGGCTTATCGTTTTACGTTCTTCAATCATGCTGTTCAAACGGCTCAATGCCTGCCCAATGCCCCCCACTTCGTTCATAAGACCATATTTAACGGCGTCTGTACCCGAAACCGCGGTACCGATATCCCTATTCAATTCACCGGTTTTGAACATCAGATCCTTAAACAATCCCTCCGTTATCTTTGAATGGCTCGTCACAAAGCGTACGACACGTTCCTGCATTTTCTCCATGTATTCAAAGGTTTGCGGCACGCCAATGACTAACCCGCTCATGCGTATCGGGTGAATGGTCATCGTCGCGCTCTCCGCGATGATCGAGTGATCTGCTGCTACAGCGATAGGGACGCCGATACTGTGCCCCCCTCCAATGACTACCGTTACAGTCGGTTTGCTGAGCGATGCAATCATCTCGGCAATGGCAAGTCCGGCTTCAACGTCGCCGCCAACGGTATTGAGAATGATCAAGAGTCCTTCGATCCGCGGATTTTGCTCAGCTGCCACAAGCTGTGGAATCATATGCTCATATTTGGTGGTTTTATTTTGCGGTGGAAGCACGATATGTCCTTCGATTTGTCCAATGATGGTCATGCAAAAAACGTTGGATTCCCCGCCGCTCGGCAGTCCCGTCTGTCCCAGCTGCTGTATCGTTTCCGTTACGGCCGCTTTCTTGCCCTCTTCGGTAGGGACGACCGGAGGCGCTTCCGTCTCGCCAGTCCATCCTGCTTTTCTGTTGCCGGTAGTCCATTGACCTTTCTCCATCGCGCATCCCTGCCTTTATCTTAATGTCTAGCTGCTGCAATCAACACATAGCTAACCCTTAGTATGGCAAATGACGGGATCATTTTATGCTTATATGGAACATTCAGCTTGGGATCGGAATTGCAGCAACCAAAAAAACTCCTGCCGAAATCATTCGGGAGAAGTTTAAGGATCAACCTATAAAAAGCCCCTCTTTCGCGGGAACCGTCCAATTATTACCTGCGAAAAAGGGGCGACTGTGTGCCTGATATATTTTATTATCTTGTATCAGACTTCCATAATGATCGGCAAGATCATCGGTCTGCGACGTGTTTGTTCATACAAGAAGCGTCCCAAAGCGTCTTTTACGCTGGTTTTCAGTGAAGCCCACTCATTCACGTTTTCACTCATCAGCTTCTGAAGCGTGCTGGAAACGATACGGTTGGCTTCATCCAGGAGCCCTTCGGATTCCCGTACGTATACGAATCCACGCGAAATAATATCAGGACCGGAAACGATGGAACCGTTTTGCTTGCTCAAGGTAACGACAACGACCAGAATTCCGTCCTGGGACAGAAGCTTGCGGTCGCGCAATACGATGTTTCCTACGTCACCAACGCCAAGTCCGTCAATCAGAACATTGCCAGCGGTTACTTTGCCTGCTTTGCGGGCCGAGCCGCCTTGGATCTCCACAATTTCACCGATATCGGTAATAAAAATGTTGTCTGGATCAACGCCAACGGACTCTGCAAGCAGAGCGTGACGGCGCTGCATCCGGTATTCGCCATGGACAGGGATGAAAAATTGCGGTTTCATCAGATTCAGCATCAGCTTGAGTTCTTCCTGGCTGCCGTGACCCGATACATGGACACCCGAATTGGATCCACTATAAATCACGTCTGCTCCGAGACGGAACAACTCATCAATCGTACGTCCCACATATTTTTCATTGCCTGGAACCGGTGTCGCTGCAATGATGACCGTATCCCCTGGCAGAATGTCCACCTTGCGGTGAGTGGAACGTGCCATGCGTGTGAGCGCTGACATCGGCTCTCCCTGACTGCCTGTACACAATACAACAACCCGGTCGGCTGCCATTTTGTTAACCTCTTCAGGTTCGATCAGCATGCCGTCCGGAATGTGCAAATATCCAAGCTCAGCGGCAATGGACACCACATTGACCATGCTTCTTCCGATAACCGTTATTTTGCGGCCCGTAGATTCGGCTGCATTAACAACCTGCTGAATCCGGTGCACATTCGATGCAAACGTTGCAACAACCACCCGCTGCTCGGCTTTGCGGAAAATATCTTCCAGCACGATGCCCACGTTTTTCTCGGAAGGCGTGAAGCCTGGTCTCTCTGCGTTCGTACTATCTGACAGAAGAGCCAATACTCCCTTGCTTCCGATCTCAGCCATACGCTGCAGATCCGCATATTGGTCATTTACCGGAGTATGGTCGAACTTAAAGTCACCCGTATGCACAACATTGCCTTCCGGTGTTTCGATACAGATCCCTACGGAATCCGGGATACTGTGATTAGTCTTGAAGAAGGTCGCTTTCAGTGTGTTTCCGAGTTGTACTTCCGAATCCGCATGGATCAGAATCCGTTTCGTCTCACCCAGCAAATTCGCTTCTCTGAGCTTGTTTTCCACTAATCCGAGCGTCAATTTCGTTCCGTATACAGGAACATTCAAGTGTTTCAATACGTAAGGTAGGCCGCCGATATGGTCCTCGTGACCGTGAGTCAGCAAAATCGCTCTCACTTTGTCGCGATTCTCCGTTAAATAGCTAATATCAGGAATAACAATATCAATCCCAAGCATATCTTCTTCTGGGAACTTCAATCCCGCATCCACGACAACGATGTCATTGGCATATTGAATGACATACATGTTCTTCCCGATCTCACCGACGCCGCCCAAGGCAAAAATCGATAGTTTATCGTTGCTTATTTTCTTAGACAAATGTATCTAACCCTCCTATAGTTTTGGACGTCGTACCATTGTTATATTAAATTTCAAAAAAATACCGCACCCAGTCACTTGAATTCATTATACATGATGAAAAAGTGAAAACACAAGTCAACCACCTTCGTGAGCCATAGGATACCCAGAAACAGAAGGGTTTAAAACGAAGAAAGCCACTGCCTTCATTGAAGGCAATGGCTTAGGTATGGTAGGTGCGCAGCTTACAAGGAAGACAGCATATTACGGATAAATGCAGCCTCATTCTCACTAGGGGAAACGAGCGGCAGACGAACGCCGCCGACCTGATAGCCCCGCTCATGCAGAGCGAATTTAACCGCCGCCGGGTTCGGAAGCGGGTCAGGACATTCAAACAAGCCCTTGAACAACGTGAACAAGGATTGATGCAGCTTGGCGGCTTCCTTCACGTTTCCTTCCACATAGGCGTGGATCATATCCTTCATGCGGGCGCCAGCGATATGGCTGGCCACGCTTACGATTCCGTAAGCACCTACGGCCAGAGCAGGCAGTGCTGAGGAATCGTCGCCGGAATAAACGATGAAGCCGTCCGGAGCACCTGCGGCAATGGCGGTGACCTGATCAATCGAAGCACATTCCTTCGTCGCAACGATGTTCGGTAATTGAGCCAGCCGCAGGGTGGTAGCCGTGCTTAGGCTGATGCCCGTCCGTCCAGGCACATTGTACAGCATGATAGGCAGAGAAGTTGCCTCAGCGATCGCCTTAAAATGCTGGTAGAGCCCTTCCTGGTTCGGCTTATTGTAGTACGGAGCGACAAGCAAAATGCCATCGACGCCGCAGCTTTCCGCTTTTTTCGTCAATTCTGCAGAATGTGCCGTATCGTTGCTGCCAGTACCTGCGATAATCTTACTTCGTCCACCTGCCTGCTTCACTGCGAACTTAAACAATTCAAGCTTCTCATCTTCGCTAAGCGTTGGGGATTCGCCCGTCGTTCCTGCAATGACCAGAGAGTCCGACTTCTGTTCGACAATCAGGTACTCAATCAATCTCGCAGTCTCGTCCCAATTGATCTCGTTATTCTGATCAAATGGGGTTACCATAGCCGTAATCAATCTTCCGAAATCCACAATGATTCCTCCTTAAAGCTCTCCCAAACAGGCAAGCTTCCTTCGTAAGTAATCTTATATATAGTATTTCCTATCAAACGATTAACGAACAGACTCTAAGGTATTATCGGTGAAGTTCAAATTTGTGATGCAATGCGCGCAGCGCTTGAGCCATATCTTCCTTCTTCACAAGCACCCAGATCGTTGTGTTCGAATCTGCCGATTGCAGAATCGAAATATCGTGCTCGCTCAAGGATTCCACGATTTGGGCCATGATGCCCGGAACCCCGTTGATGCCGCCGCCAATGACGGATACCTTCGCACAGCCGGACAAGCTTTTTGGTTTTAAATCCAGGCTCTGCAGCACTTCAATCGCCTTCTCCGAGTCGCTGTCAAACACTGTATAAAGGACTCCTGTAGGGGTAACATTAATAAAGTCCACGCTAATGGAATGCTCCGCCATCGATTTGAAAACCTTCAGTTGAAGACCTTCCGTGCGATCGCATTCCACTGAGATTTGCGTAATATTGCTTACATAAGCAACTCCCGTCACAAAGCGGTCCACGATTCCGGATTGTATATCTCTGAAGCCCTCCGGCTGGGTAACCAGTGTTCCCTCATTATCCGAGAAGGTTGACCGCACTCTGACCGGAATTTGGGATTGCATGGCAATCTCAACTGCTCTAGGATGAATGACCTTGGCACCTTGATGAGCCATATTGCAGATCTCTGTATAGCTTACATAGCTGAGCGGCTTCGCATCCTCGACGATGCGGGGATCTGCCGTAAGAATGCCGTTGACATCCGTGTAGATATCAACCATTTCGGCGCGAAGCGCGGCCCCAAGCGCAGTGGCCGAGGTATCGCTTCCGCCCCTGCCCAGCGTCGTGAAGTCACCCGAATCGGTCTGCCCCTGGAAACCAGTGACGATAACAACTTGATGAGACTCTAACTCTTTCAAAACCCGTTCAGGTTTTACGTCCTTAATGCGTGCATTTCCGAAGTGATCGTCTGTAAGAAATCCGGCTTGGGCACCCGTCAGCACCGTCGCGGTTATCCCTTCATGCTGAAGGAGACTGCATAGCGTTGTGGCTGAGATAATCTCACCGCAGCAGAGCAGCAAATCCCGCTCTCTGTCTGGAAGCGCGTTTCCGTTATGATCGATCCAATCCAGAAGAGTATCTGTAGCGTAAGGCTCACCCCGGCGTCCCATAGCCGATACGACCACGACCAATTGATAGTGATTAGCCAGCTCGCGCTGGATGTGCCCAATAACATGGGTTCTTGCTTGCGGTGTAGACAACGAGGTTCCGCCGAATTTTTGAACTAAGATGCGCATAAAATATTCCTCCGTTTATATATGCCCAGGAGACTTAAATTTCGGGCTGACCGATTGAAACGGCCGGCTACTAAGCCTGGCCGTTCCGTTTGTTGACGATGATTTCTGCGATTAGCACGGCATTCCATGCGGCACCCTCCAGAAGATGATCTGAAACGATCCACATGTTAAGTCTGCGCTGATGTCCCTCCAGCAGCTTGGGAATCTGTTGCCCGACTGCGCCAGTTGCTCCAACAACGGCCACATTATAATAATGCTCGGTCATCTGAATAAACTCCCTTTCATGAATGAAACTGCAGCTGTAACTTTTCTATGTGTCCTTATTGATCAAAAGGCTTTATCGCGGTTAAAGCGAATATTCAACAATCATCGGCTGCAGCTGCTTCCCTTCCAGTGCCGCATAACACGCTTCCGGAATCAAATCCATTTTGGCGACAAGTGAGTTAGGCTTCTGCTGCGGATTATCCTGTCCGTAAGGAACAAAATAAATATTTTTCGTTACAAGCAGCTTCGCGATATTCGCCGCATTCAGTCCAAGGCCATCATTCGTTGAAATCGCCAGAACCAGCGGTCTGCAATTTCTCATCTGCGCCTTGGCCGCCATTAACACAGGGCTATCAGTCATCGCATTGGCCAGCTTGCTGGTCGTGTTTCCCGTACATGGGGCGATAACTAGAACGTCAAGAAGCTTGGATGGGCCTAGCGGTTCCGCCTCCACAATTGTAGAAATAATATCATTCCCGGTTATATCTTTCAACTGTTTCTGCCAATTCTCCGATGTGCCGAATCGGGTATCCGTTGTCATGATAGTGCTGGACACAATCGGCACCACATTCGCTCCACCATCTTTGAACCGCTGGATCTGCGGCATTACTTCATCAAGCGTGCAGTGCGATCCTGTCAGGGCATAACCCACTGTTATTCCATTCCAATTCATCTACGCATCCCCCCGAATCTTGATTTCTTCAGAAATCAGCTCCACCAGCGTATTGGCCATAATGATGCCTGCTGTTTTAGGAGCCACGATTCCGGGTAGTCCGGGTGCGAGCATGGCTTTGATACCCCGTTTTTCAGCATAGCGAAAATCGCATCCACCGGGTGCGGAGGCAAGGTCGATGATGACAGCCTCCCGAGGCATTTTCGAGATGATTTGTGCTGTGACTATCATAGTTGGAATCGTGTTAAAAAGCAAGTCAATAGAAGACACATAAGAACTCAGATCCCTTACCAGGAAGGGCTTCCAGCCCATTTCCTCCGCTCTGGCATAGTGCTCCGATTTGCGTACGCCCATCCGAATTTTGGCACCCAGGCCTTGGAGACTGCGCGCCATGGTGAACCCTGTCCGTCCCATGCCAAGCACCATGCTGGTTGATCCGTGAATCGTAAAATCCGTATTTTGGATCGCCATCATCAGTGCACCTTCCGCTGTCGGAATGGAATTATAGATGGCTACATCGTCCCTCTCCAAAATCTCTACCAGCTTGATCTTATATTTGTCACATAGCGAGCGCAAATAGGGCTTCGCCATGCCAGTATAGATCACTCCATGTCCGGGCATCGCTGCGATATGCTCCTCCTGCAATCGCAATGGCCCCTCTGAGAACAGCGCGCTGACACGTCCCTCATCATCACATCCCACGACAGGCAGGATCAGAGCATCGGCATTCGATAACAGCTCTGGCGTGAGCGGCTCGCGAGTCACTCCCTGAAATGAATCCTGCAGTTTCTCAAACCCGGCGATCATGACGGAGGCATCCATCTCAGCGCACTTTCGTATGACTTCAATTTGCCTTGCGTCTCCGCCTACGAAGACGGTCCGGACTCCAGTCAGCATGGAAGGCCTCGCTCCTTTCTTCTAACCAACGTATAAACCATCTTATGCCGTCGCCTATAGGGTGGTGAGCGCATTTCAATTAAACTACCGCCTTAACGCAATAAATAACAATATAGATAACAAGTCGGATCCGAAGCCATTTTGCATGGACGCTAACGCAAAAAACACCGCCCGGCTAGGCCGGAGCGGTGTGCTTGGTAAAACCATGATGATTGATGATGATACCCATGAATTATCTATAATATAGTTTACTTGCCGGTATGACCGAATCCGCCTGCACCCCGTACGGTATCGGACAACTCGTCAACTTCCATGAACTCTACCGCCGGGACGGTTTTGAACACCATCTGGGCAATGCGTTCATTACGCTCAATTGCAAATGGCTCTTGTCCCAAATTCACCAGCAGCACCTTCACTTCCCCGCGATAATCAGCATCAATCGTACCTGGAGAATTCATGCAGGTAATACCATGTTTGTAGGCCAGTCCGCTGCGCGGGCGGATTTGAGCTTCAAGCTCGGCCGGCATGGCAATCGCAAAACCGGTCGGTATTAATTTGCGCTCGCCCGGGTTCAATACGACCGGTTCCGCAACCGCCGCGTGCAGATCAAAACCTGCGGCTAGTTCGGACATTTTAACGGGAAGTTTCACATCTTCATTACCTGGCAATCTATTGATTTGAACGTAGTGCAACAAATTCATTCCTCCTAAGTACATTCAGTGCTTTATCTGAGGTTCCTACCATCGCTAGTGCATATGGAGTCCCGAACATGCGGTCTAGAACCGCGTCGACATCCTTCATGTCCACCTGTTCAATCCGCTTAATGATTTCATCCAAACTGAAATGACGACCCAGCATTAATTCGTTCTTACCCAAGCGATTCATGCGGCTGCTCGTGCTTTCCAGACTCAGAATGAGACTGCCCTTCAGTTGTTCCTTCCCTTTGCGCAGCTCTTCCTCCGTCATCCCGTTCTGAGCCAGATCCTGCAGCATTTCCATGGTCAGCTGAAGGACTTCCTTTGTTTGCTTGGGCGCTGTACCCGCATAAATGGTGAACATTCCGTTATCTGCGTGCGAACTATGATATGAGTATACCGAATAAGCCAGTCCGCGCTTCTCCCGGATTTCCTGAAACAAGCGTGAACTCATGCCGCCGCCAATGGCGTTATTCAAGAGTACCATTGCATACTGAAGCTCGTCTCCGATGGAGCAGCCGGGAAACGACATGCAGATATGATTCTGCTCTGTTTTCTTCTTACGGAACTGAACACCATCCAAAAAGGCGGGCACGGCCAGCAGCTCGGAGCTGCCGTGATTGGCAAAGCCGCCAAAATGACGCTCCAATAACTCAATCGCATCCTCATTAATGTTGCCTGCCAGAGCGATCACCGTATTCTCAATGGTATAGTGTTTATCCATGTAAGATCTCAACGCTTGCGAATCCATCGATTCAAGCCGTTCCTTTGTGCCGAGAATCGGATATGCCAGCGGATGGTCGCCGTACGCCGATAACGACATCAGGTCATGGACCAGATCATCCGGTGTATCCTCATACATCGCGATCTCTTCCAGAATGACATTCTTCTCCTTGGCTAACTCGCCCGCATCCAGCTTTGAGTTGAAGAACATGTCGGACAGCACGTCAACCGCGATCGGAAAATGCTCATCCAGCACCTTGGCATAATAACACGTATATTCCTTGGACGTAAAAGCGTTGACGTTGCCGCCGATAGCATCAAATTCTTCAGCAATGGCACGGGCGTCAAAACGCTCCGTCCCTTTGAACATCATGTGCTCTATAAAATGCGTTATCCCGTTGATGTCCTCCGATTCATTGCGGGATCCGGTCTTCACCCAAATACCGAATGAAACCGAACGACTTGTCGGGATTTGCTCCATAACCACTCTTAGGCCGTTAGACAATTGTATTTTTTTCACGAGGGCCCCCCTAACTGTTCCATCCAGGCTCACTTTAGCTGATTACCAGCCTCATGCCATCCATTCATTCTATCAAACTTTACCATGCCGCTCAACTTCCCTTTGGCATAATTCGCTCAGGAGAAAGCGTCTGGCTCACGGTTCCGATTTCCAGCCCTTTGGCCCGTATTCCGTCAATCATTCCCTTTAACGCCTGCGACGAGGAATCGGTGGGATGCATCAAAATCAGAAAACCCGGCTCCACCTTCGTGGAGATCTTCTGAACGACGGCATCCGGTGCAGGATGCTTCCAATCGACCGTATCAAGCGTCCACAGGACCGTCTTCAATCCCCTTGCCTGCGCGATGGATACGGTCTGTTGATTAAAATCGCCGGAAGGCGGCGCAAACCATTTGTTCTCCACACCGAGGCTTTCTTTGAGCAGATCCTGTGTCTTCGCGATTTCCAGTTCCGCCCGATCCCTGCTGAGACGGCTCATATTCGGATGCGTATAGGCATGATTCTCCACCTCATGACCTCGTTTCAGAATTTCGCCGGCAAGCCCCGGGTTCTTCTTCAACCAGCTCCCATCCAGAAAAAAGGTCGTCTTCACTTTCTCCGCATCCAGCGTGTCCAGCATCGGCACCAGAAATTCATTCCCCCAGGCCACGTTAATCATCAGCGATACCATCGGCTTGTTGGGGTTGCCCCGATAGATCGGTTGTTCTCCAAGATCATTAAGCGTTACTTTGGCCGGAATTTGCCGGTACACGTAAGGAATGGCCTCTCCGGCTTTTCGCTTTTTCGACGATGCTGCTTGGTATGTAGCTTCAATATCGATTTCAAGTCCATTATAACCGGGAATTGCTTTCCACACGGAGTCCACCCTGGCATCCACCGGCTCAATGCGCGACTTCGCCGCGGCGGTTTCGATTTGACTCAATAAATCCAGATCGACTGCCTTCTCCGAACCAGTAACGAGTTGCACCTCCGGTTTACTCTGTAGTCCCGAAACATATCCCCAGGCCCCGCTGAACACAGCAACAGCCGATACCAGTGCGGCACCGGTAAGCAGCACAGCCATCTTTTTTCCATTCACGGGCATATCCACCCTCCCCTTGAGAAGCTTTGTCCCATTTTATGTAGGTTCAGGAGGAAATATGTGCCTCAAAGTGGGCTTATGCCGTGAAGCCTATTTTAGATGCTTGTCCAAGACTAGAGGAATCCCATGAGCCGAAAAGATTAGAAAAAGAGCCAGAATGATAGGTTCTGCCTCTTTTTCTTCTATCTATATGCTGTTAAACAAACAAAGCGCGGATTAAGATCCGCTCTTGTTTGTTTCCGCAGTTAAAACTGCTTTGCGAGACAGGTTAATCCGTCCCTGCTGGTCGATTTCGGTAACCTTCACGGTAATGACGTCACCGATGGCAACCACGTCCTCTACCTTCGCTACGCGCTCAGTCGAGAGCTGGGAGATATGAACAAGCCCGTCTTTGTTTGGCAGAATTTCAACGAATGCACCGAATTTCTCAATCCGTTTGACAGTACCTGTATAGATTTCGCCAACAGCTACCTCACGGACGATGCCTTCGATAATCGAAAGAGCTTTTTTGTTCATCTCATCGTTTGCAGATGCAATGAACACGCGGCCGTCTTGTTCAATATCGATCTTCACGCCGGTTTCCTCGATGATTTTGTTGATGATCTTGCCGCCGGCACCGATCACATCGCGAATTTTGTCCGGGTTGATCTGCATCGTAATAATCTTAGGCGCATATTGGGACAACGTTTCTCTTGGCTTTTGAATGGCTTCTGCCATTTTTCCAAGGATATGCATGCGTCCTTCTTTTGCCTGCTGCAATGCTTCCTGCAAAATCGCGCGGTCGATACCGTCAATTTTGATATCCATTTGAATGGCGGTAACCCCGTCAGGTGTCCCTGCTACTTTAAAGTCCATGTCGCCGAGATGATCTTCCATCCCTTGAATATCCGTCAAGATGGAAACATGATCTCCGTCTTTAATCAAACCCATCGCCACGCCGGCTACAGGTGCTTTGATCGGCACCCCTGCATCCATCATAGCAAGTGTGCTTGCACAAATACTCGCTTGGGAGGTCGAACCATTCGACTCAATTACTTCGGACACGAGGCGAATCGTGTACGGGAATTCCACTTCATTCGGAATAACCTTCGACAATGCACGTTCACCGAGTGCACCGTGACCAATTTCACGACGGCCTGGAGCGCGAAGCGGACGAGCTTCCCCTACGCTGAACGGCGGGAAGTTGTAATGGTGCATGAAACGCTTGGTCTCTTCCAGATCGATTCCATCGAGAATCTGTACATCACCTAGAGCACCTAGTGTACATACGCTAAGAGCCTGGGTTTGTCCACGTGTGAACAAACCGGAACCATGCGTTCTAGGCAGCAGACTGGTATCGCAATCGATAGGACGGATCTCAGACAGACCACGACCGTCCGGACGAACCTTGTCATGCGTGATCAAACGTCGAACTTCTTCCTTCACGATATCGTGAAGCACTTCTTTAACATCCTTCAACAACTCAGGTGTCTCGATATACTTCTCTTCAAATACGGTGTATGCTTCATCATTGATAGCGTCAATCGCATCCTGGCGAGCATGTTTCTCCTCAATGCGAACGGCTTCAACAAGACGAGCTTCGGCGAAATCACGCACTTCACGATTCACCGTTTCATTGACCGCATGAAGTTTAACTGCCATTTTCTCTTTACCGCAAGCGGCTACGAGTTCTTCGATCTTGGCTACGATTTTCTTGATCTCCTCATGCCCGAACATAATCGCTTCCAGCATGACTTCCTCAGGAACTTCGTTCGCTTCGGCTTCAACCATCATGATTGCATCTTTGGTACCTGAAACAACAAGATAGATGTCACTTGCTTCCTGCTGCGCAATATTCGGATTCACCACAAAATTGCCATCAACACGCCCTACGGCTACGCCGCCAATCGGACCGTTAAAAGGCACATCCGAGATGCTCAAGGCAGCGGAAGTACCGATCATGGCCGCGATTTCCGGCTCGCAATCCTGATCTACGCTCATCACGAGATTCAGAACCTGTACATCATTACGGAATCCTTCAGGGAACAACGGACGAATCGGACGGTCTGTCAGACGGCTCGCAAGAATCGCTTTCTCGCTTGGTCTGCCTTCGCGTTTGATGAATCCACCCGGAATTTTACCGACTGCATACAAACGCTCCTCGTAGTTGACCGTCAATGGAAAGAAATCCAAATCCTTCGGTTCACTGGAAGCTGTCACTGTACACAGGACTGCCGTTTCGCCGTAACGAACCATCACAGCCGCATTTGCCTGCTTCGCAAGGCGCCCTGTTTCGAACACGAGGGGTCTTCCGCCAAGCTGCATTTCAACACGTGTTTCCATGTAATCCCTCCTCATGGGGATAAATTTTTTTGAAATCTTCTTCTACCATCAGCATGTCTTTTGCAAAACGCTGTCCACATTTCCTAACCAGAGCCATCCAAACGGTCGAAATCGCAAACCTATGTACAGGAACAACCCGAACCGTATAGAACATTCTCCGTATAGATTGCCCCTGGTTATACCATCAAGCGAAATTTAGCGAACAGACCACGCCTACAATCTATAAAGAATCTATATTAAGATAACCCCACAAAGTGGAGTTTAGGCTATGAAGCGTACGCAGTACTTTGTGGGGAAGCTCGAAAACGGTAAATTGTACAATACTTAGAAAAGAGCCCGGCTGTGCCGCTGTCGTTCCAAGAAGGACAGTGGACAACCAGGCTGTTTTCGGCACATCTTATGGATGATTAGCGACGCAATCCAAGCTTCTCGATCAAAGCACTGTAACGTTTAACATCCTTGTTTTTCAAGTATGCAAGTAACTTACGGCGTTGGCCGACCATTTTCAACAATCCACGACGGGAATGATGATCCTTCTTGTGTGTACGCAAGTGGTCAGTCAAGTTCGTAATGTTTTCCGTTAGGATAGCGATTTGCACCTCTGGAGATCCAGTATCGGACTCATGAGTTTTGTGCTCGTCAATCAGTTGTTGTTTACGTTCTTGAGTTAATGCCATCCTGTTCACCTCCCTCATTATAATCGCCGTTGGCCCAGGTACCGACGGTGAGATCGAACATCCAAGCCAAGGTTAAAATCGCCCAATCTTCGGGCGACCTCTACGAGTATAGCATACTTTACCTGAAAAAGAAAATCCGTTTGCGAACATTTTGTCCCAAAACGTTTATTCACTGACTTCTAATATTTTGCGAGCCTCGACGGCATCTCGCTGAATCCATTCCACAAGCTCCTGAACCGATTCGAATTTATGCTCCTTGCGGATATATTGAACGATATCCACTGTCATGGTCTGATCATACAGATCCCCTTCAAAATCAAACAGATGCACCTCAAAAATAGGCTCTGTGATCCCTTCATGGAACGTTGGCTTCACGCCGACGTTCATAACGCCCGGAATCCAGTCATGATGCTTATCCGTGCTTGCCCGAACGGCATAGACGCCTAATGCAGGTACCACGAACGGATCCGTCAATTCCAGGTTAGCGGTAGGAAAACCGATCTTTCTTCCCCGCTTCTCCCCATGAATGACCGTGCCGCGGATATGATAATTCCGTCCGAACCAGCGGTTTGCATCCGACAGCTGCCCCGTTTTCAAAGCAATCCGTATGGATGAACTTCCTACCTTCTCGCCATCAACCAAGAATGGCGGAACCGTAACGACAGACATCCGGCCTTCACCGAGTTCCTGAAGTTTGACTGCGTCACCAGCGCCTTTATGGCCAAAGCGGAAATCAAACCCGACCACCACTGTTTGAAGATTCAAGGGAAACAGCATCTCTTCAACAAACGTTTCCGGACTCACCTGGGAGAACTCCTTATTGAACTCGACAACGTACAAAATATCGATGCCCATCTCCTCAAGCAACTGCTGCTTGTCAGGCTGAGGTGTCAGATATCCCTCATAGCTCCCCTTACCAATCACGTCTTTCGGATGAGGATAAAAGGTAATGAGGGCGGCCGGCACTCCATTCTCCCGCGCAATATTGACAGCGGTCGAAAGCACGCTGGCATGTCCCAGGTGAAGACCATCGAACTGGCCGATTGCAGCTACCTTCGGCTCGGCAGCTTCTCGTACGATATCAGAAGATACAGGATAAGATAAAGAAACAATCCTCATGATTACTCACCTCCACTCACTAAATCCAGTCATGCTTAGGAAAATACTTTCACAGGAACGATAGCCCCTGTCTCCTCTTGCCGCTGATAGATTCCCAGAAAGTTTTCCTTTATATCATACAAGCGAACAGGCTCCGAGCTGTCAACAGGTGGTTCTACCGCTCTTGAGGACAAGCGCTGTCCCTGCAGGGCAGCATCCGTTTTCTCTTCAGAAACCGTATGCTTCGGCAGATAATCAATCGCTTGATCCACGGGAATAAGTCGGGTGTGCAGCGTCTCATCCTTCATGAACTGCTCAATTTGCTCCAGGGTTAAGCACTGCTCCTCCGTGATTCCCGCCGATACTGTGCGTACCAGCTTAACCATGACAGACGGCACGCCGAGTTTCCTCCCGATATCCACGCAAAGCGTGCGGATGTATGTACCTTTGGAGCACAATACTCGAAAAGAAATTTCTGTATAATCCCCTTCAGCATCAAAATCCGTCATTTCGATTTCATGAATCGTTACGGTCCGGCTCTTGCGCTCCACGGTCTTACCTTCTCTGGCAAGCTCGTATAATCGTTTACCATTGATTTTGACAGCGGAGAACATGGGTGGGATCTGAGAAATCTGGCCTGTAAAAGATTGCAGCGCTTCAAGCGCCTCTTCTCTGGTCACATGAACATCATCTGCCGTCTCTACCACTTGTCCCGTGATATCCTCGGTATCCGTCGAATATCCAAGGCGGAGGACCGCATGATACTCTTTAGGCAGTTCCTGCAGGTATTCCACTACTCGCGTGGCTCTCCCCAGGCATAACGGAAGCACGCCCGTTACTTCGGGGTCCAGCGTACCCGTATGTCCAATTCGCTTCAATCGAACCATTCCCCGAACCTTCGCGACCACATCGTGGGATGTCCAGCCTGCCGGTTTGTGAACGGCCAAGATGCCTTCTAATTGCGTCATAGCTTTAATCTCACCTGCTCTACTACTCTAGGGATGATGTCATGAAGGGAGCCTTCAATGCTGCAACCGGCTGCCCGAACATGGCCGCCTCCTCCAAATATCTGGGCTAATGCCGCAACATCCACTTTTCCGGCTGAACGCAAACTCGCCTTGACCATTCCGGATTTCAGTGACTTGAATAGAATCCCGACCTCAACTCCCTGAATGTTTCGGGGGTAATTCACAATTCCTTCCAGATCCTCGCTAACGGCGCCGCATGATTCCATAAACTCAGGCGTTACGTATACCCAGGCTATTTTACCATCATCCGACACACTTAACGTATTTAATGCCTGAACCAGCACTTTCATCTGTGGAAGCGTCATTTCCTCTAGTAACGTTTCAGCAATTTCAGGTCCGTTCACGCCATAGGACAATAGATCGGAAGCGATGCTCATCACCTTGGGCGATGTATTCGAGTACCGGAAACCGCCGGTATCCGTTAGCAATCCCGTATAAATCGCCGTTGCAATATCGGCATCCCAGTCCACTTTAAACAAATTCAGCAAATCATAAAGGATTTCTGCGGTTGCTGCCGCTTCCGGCACGACCAGGTTGACGGCTCCATAACGATCATTTGTTGGATGATGGTCAATATTAACGATGCTTGCCTGATCGGCAAATACCTGTTTCGTATAGCCTACTCTAGCAAAATCCGCACAATCCACACAAATGACGTGAGAGAACGTTCTTCCTGGCTGCTCTTCAGACAGATTGAGAATGTCTTCTGCATGCCACAACATTTTCATTCGTTTTGGAATGGGCCCCTCATTGATCATCGTGAATTTCTTGCCCAGACATGAGAGAAGCCAGCCCACCGCAAGGGTGGAACTGACTGCATCTCCATCGGGCTGAACATGCGACACAACCAAATAATCATCGTGCTCCAGCAGGAATGATTTCACCTGCTGCAGCTCTTGTTCATAGGTCTGCATTCGCCCTCTCCTTTATAAAAACGAACTACTCTATTTCTCTTCGCGATCCACGATTTCGGTCAGCAGCTTTTCAATATGGCTGCCATACGCAATGGAATCATCGAATTTGAAGATCAGCTCCGGCACATGCCGGAGTCGGATCCGCTTGCCGAGCTCGGAGCGGAGAAAGCCGCTTGCCTTCTCCAACCCTTTTAAGGAAGCTGCCTTCTGCTCGTCGTCGCCGAGCACGCTCAGGTATACCTTCGCTTGAGACAGGTCATTTGTAACCTCAACACCGGTCACAGTAATGAAACCGATTCTTGGGTCTTTCATCTCCGTTTGGATCAGTTGGCTGAGCTCTTTTTTAATCTGCTCGCCTACGCGCCCAGTTCTGATTTTTGCCATGGTCTGATCACCTCATTCGTTAGCGCTCTACCGTCTCCATGATGAAGGCTTCGATTACGTCTCCTTCTTTGACGTCGCTATAGCTTACCAAGGTAATACCACACTCATAACCTTGTGCCACTTCTTTAGCGTCATCTTTAAAGCGCTTGAGGGAATCGATCTTGCCTTCATGAACGACAATGCCGTCACGGATCAAGCGAGCTTCTGCGTTACGCGTAATTTTACCGGATGTCACCATACATCCTGCAATCGTACCCACTTTGCTCACTTTAAAGGTGTTGCGGACTTCCGCATGACCGATCACGGTTTCTTTGTACTCCGGATCGAGCATCCCCTTCATAGCTTGCTCAATTTCCTCGATTACATTATATATTACACGGTGCAGACGAATATCAACCTTTTCCTGCTCGGCGGTTTGTTTCGCTTGGACGTCCGGACGAACGTTAAAGCCGATAACAATCGCGTTGGAGGCAGCTGCCAAAATAATATCGGACTCCGTGATCGCCCCGGCACCGCTGTGGAGAATTTTGACGCGAACGCCTTCCACTTCGATTTTGTTCAAGGAACCTTTCAGTGCCTCAACAGAACCTTGTACGTCACCTTTGATAATCACGTTAAGATCTTTGATCTCGCCGTCCTTAATGTGTTGGAACAGGTCATCCAGCGTCACGCGAGTATTCGTGTTCAACTCGGACTGACGATGGGTAATCGAACGCTTATCAGCGATATTACGCGCTTTACGCTCATCCTCAAACACCATAAACGGATCGCCGGCACCTGGAACTTCAGTCAAACCGGTAATTTCAACTGGTGTTGAAGGACCCGCTTCTTTTAATCGACGGCCTTTATCGTTCACCATCGCACGAATACGTCCAAAGCAGTTGCCCGCTACGAAGGCGTCGCCCACTTTCAATGTACCATGCTGAACGAGAATGCGTGCTACCGGACCTCTGCCTTTATCCAGCTCAGCCTCAATAACGGTACCGCGTGCGCGTTTGTCAGGATTTGCTTTGTATTCATTCACTTCTGCTACCAGAAGGATCATTTCAAGCAAGTCTTCCAGACCCATCCGCTGTTTCGCCGAAACGTTAACAAAGATGGTATCTCCGCCCCACTCTTCAGGCACTAACTCGTATTCCGTTAATTCTTGTTTAACTTTATCCGGGTTAGCATCCGGTTTATCGATTTTGTTCACGGCAACGATGATCGGCAAACCTGCTGCTTTCGCATGGTTAATCGCTTCGACTGTCTGTGGCATTACGCCGTCGTCAGCCGCAACCACGATGATCGTCATGTCCGTTACTTGTGCACCACGGGCACGCATAGCTGTAAACGCTTCGTGACCCGGTGTATCCAGGAACGTAATCTTCTTGTTATTGATCTCGACTTGGTAGGCACCGATATGCTGCGTAATACCGCCAGCTTCGCCACTAGATACGTTCGCGGAACGGATCGCATCAAGCAGCGTCGTTTTACCGTGGTCGACGTGACCCATAATAGTAACGACTGGTGGACGCTCTTTCAGTTCTTCAGGAGCATCGTTTTCTTCAACAGTCTCAAAACGATCTTCCTCTACCGGAATTTTCACTTCGACTTCTACACCGAATTCACCAGCGAGCAATAGAATCGTATCGATATCCAGCTCCTGGTTGATGGTGGCCATCACGCCGAGGAAAATCAGCTTCTTGATGACTTCGGAAGCGTCCTTATGAAGCAGCTTCGCCGTTTCACCGACGGTCATGTTGCCACGGACGATAATTTTCTTCGGCGTGTTGTCGATTTTCTCGCGAGGCGGCTGCTGATTATATTGATTCCGGCCGCGGTTGTTCTTTCCACCGCGATTGTTGCCACGGAATCCTCCCTGACGGTTGTCATCAAAACGCTTGGAGTCTGAACGATTGTTATTGTTGTTTCTGGAATTGCGGTTCTGGCCATTGTTGTTATTGCTATTGTTATTGTTGGATCCTGAGAAACCGCCACCGGTTCCACCCGGCTTGCTCTGAGGACGCGCTCCGCCTTGGTTGTTGCTGCCCTGCGGACGCGTTCCACCTTGATTATTGCCTTGCGGACGTGCGCCGCCTTGACCTCCGCCCTGAGGACGTGATCCGGTCTGCGTGCTGCCGCCTGGTCTGGATGATTGGCTACGATTGTTCTGCTGACTTCCTTGTGCGGAGCCAGACGGATTTCTTCGGGTATCCTGCCCTCCTTGGGGACGCTGGGAACCTGAAGTGTTCTGAGTGTTCTGAGTGTTTTGATTCGTTCTACTATTCATACCTACCTGCTTTTCCTGTTGTTTTTTGGGCTGGCTTTGACCTTGTTGTCCTGGTGCTCTCTGTCCTGAATTACGCATACCGTCCTGCCCATTACGGTTGCCTTCGGCACTTACACTAGCGGAAGTGCCTTCTGTTTTTGCATTGGATACAGTCGCAGCCGCATTGGCTCCGGAACCCGCTGGTTTACGGTTCTCGGTTCGGGAAGCGTCACCACTATCCCGCTTGGCTGCTGCATTGGATTTGATATCTTTGAAGAACTGCTCTACCTTGGACACCGTATCGTTCTCCATTACGCTCATATGGTTATTGACCGGAATGTTCAAACGTTTGAGGATCGTGATGATTTCTTTACTGCTCATGTTCAACGATTTAGCATATTCGTATACTCGAAGTTTATTGTCTTTGTTTTCCTGTTTACTCAATATACTCCACCTCCGACATTGTCTCCATTTTCTTGGAGATCATTTCTGCGAATCCTTGATCCGTAACTGCCAGCACAACCCGCTCGGGTTTACCTACACTTGTGCCCAGACTTTCCCGGTCAAATCCGATTACCAGAGGGATATTGTAAGTTCCGCATTTATCGCGGAACTTCTTTGTTGTATTAACTGAGGCGTCACCCGCCAGAATAACCAATTTTGCTTCAGAAGACCGGATGGCTTTGAGCACGATCTCATCCCCGGTAACCACCTTACCTGCCCTCATGGCCAGGCCGAGCTGAGAAAGCGCCCTATTCATCATCGGCAGCACTCTCTTTTGCAGCCAGGAATTCATCTTCCACCTTGATGAAATCCTGTGCCAACTGTTCATAAATCTCAGGCTTCACATGTTGTTTCAACGCTCGATCCAGTGCTTTATTTTTGTGTGCCAGCTTGAAGCAGGAAACTTTGCCGCATAAATACGCTCCCCGTCCCGACTTTTTGCCGGTGAGATCGATCAGGACAGCATCTTCGGGCGTCCTAACAATCCGGATAAGCTCTTTCTTCGGCATCATTTCCTGACACGCTACACATTTACGCAGCGGTATCTTTCTCTGTTTCAAGACGACCACCCCCTGTGATTTGGAATTAATCGACAGAGACGGAATCCTGGTGCATTTCACCTGATTGGGACTTCGGTCTGCCAAATTCCTGCTCCGCCTGACTTTCGCTCTTAATATCAATCTTCCAGCCTGTCAGCTTCGCCGCGAGACGAGCATTCTGGCCTTTGATCCCAATCGCAAGCGAGAGTTGATAATCCGGAACAATTACACGCGCCATCTTCTCATCTTCAAATACTTGAACTTCAAGCACTTTGGATGGGCTCAGCGCATTGGCCACGTATTCTTCAACCTGATCGGAATAACGCACGATGTCAATTTTTTCGCCGCGAAGCTCATTGACAATCGTCTGTACGCGCATACCCTTAGGTCCTACGCAAGAACCAACCGGATCGACTTCATCGTTGCGGGAAAATACCGCAATTTTGGAGCGGAATCCAGCTTCACGCGCAACCGAGCGAATTTCAACGACGCCATCAAAGATTTCCGGCACTTCAAGCTCGAACAGGCGCTTCAAGAGGCCCGGATGCGTACGGGACAGCATAATCTGCGGCCCCTTGGTTGTGTTCTCAACCTTGGTAATGTAAGCTTTGATCCGGTCGCCATGCTTGAACTTCTCGTTAGGCATAAGCTCGGTAAGCGGCAAGGCCGCCTCGATCTTGCCAAGGTCGATATAGATGTTGCGTAAATCTTGGCGCTGCAGCGTACCCGTTACGATATCATCTTCCTTGTCAATAAAAGCGCTGTAGATCAGGCCTCGTTCGGCTTCTCTAATGCGCTGGGTAACAACTTGCTTTGCCGTTTGAGCTGCAATCCGTCCGAAATCACGCGGCGTAACCTCGATTTCCGCTATATCTTCAATCTGAAAATGCGGATTGATTTCCCGGGCCGCATGCAGCGAAATTTCAGTCCGCGGATCCAGCACCTCGTCCACAATCAGCTTCCGCGCGAACACCTTGATGACACCCGTATTGCGATTCATGTCTACCCGTACATTTTGCGCCGTGTTGAAATTGCGCTTGTAACTCGAGATCAGTGCCGCTTCAATGGCTTCAAACAGCACATCCTTGCTGATGCCCTTTTCTCTTTCCAACTCATTCATCGCTTCAATAAAATCCATACTCATTGAAAATCGGTTCCCCCTTTCAAAACTTCCGTTTAAAAAATGATGGCCAATCTGGCACTGGCTACTTTTGCATATGGAATCACGTGCTGTTTCTTGACGGTTTGAATGACTAGCTCCTCGTTATCAAAGGATTCCAGCTTGCCTTCAAACTCTTTCAACCCGTTAATCGGCTCGTATACCGTAACAAACACGTTTTTGCCGACTGACTTCGCAACATCTTCTTTTTTCTTAAGAGGACGTTCCGCGCCAGGAGAAGAGACTTCAAGAAAATAAGCTGTCGGGATCGGATCGTTCTCGTCCAGCTTCTGGCTCAGGTATTCACTGATTAAACCGCAATCGTCAATGTCAATGCCGCCGTCTTTATCAACAAACACGCGCAAGAACCAGTTGCTTCCTTCCTTAACGTATTCCACATCTACCAGTTCAAAGCCGTGTTCGTCCAAATACGGCTGCACCATTTCTTCCACAGTCGTTTTAATCTTTGATGTGCTCAAAGAACATAACCTCCAAGTTGATTTCCTATATACCAAAGAGTAAAGAGTGGGTTGCCCCACTCTTTACACAACGGTTTTATCTCCATGATTACCAAAAAAATTATAACATAGTCTGGTAATAGTGACAAGTATGACTCCTTGACTGTCAAGGCGTCACGGCCATGAAAGGATGACAAGAATCAGAACAATGACAACTGATTGCTCTCAGGCAGACCGCGAAAGCATCCCATTTGGGTCAACAGCTCCACGGCGGTTTTGCTTGCCTTCGCTTTTTGCTGGAAATCCTCTATGGAGAGGAATTCACCGAATTCACGTGCGGCAGCAATATTGCGGGCGGCATTATCACCGATCCCCTGCAGTGCAGAGAACGGCGGAATGAGCGAATCTCCATCCACCTTGAATCGGAGCGCATCCGATTCATACAGATCGATGTTCTTAAACGAGAAGCCCCTTGCCGTCATCTCCAGCGCCATCTCCAGAATTGGCAGCATCCCTTTTTCCTTCGGGCTTGCTCCGAAGCCCAGCTGCTCAATCTCTTCAATTCGGCGATAAATCGCCTCATAGCCCTGACAGCATAATTCGATATCGAAGTCCTCGGCTCGAACCGAGAAGTACGTTGCATAATATTCTATCGGATAATAAAGCTTGAAGTAAGCCGTCCGCACCGCTGAGATAACATACGCGGCGGCGTGGGCTTTCGGGAACATGTACTGGATTTTGAGACAGGAATCAATGTACCACTGCGGCACTTTGCATTTCTTCATCTCGTCAATCCATTCCTGTGACAACCCCCGGCCTTTACGCACGCTTTCCGTTATCTTAAATGCGAGGCTAGCATCCATGCCTGCCTTATAAATCAGGAACAACATGATATCGTCGCGGCAACCAATAACGGTTTTGATGTTGCATGTACCATTCTTGATGAGCTCTTGAGCATTGCCGAGCCAAACGCCGGTTCCATGTGACAGACCTGAGATTTGCAACAAGTCGGCAAAACTCGACGGCTGCGATTCCACCAGCATCTGGCGTACAAATTTGGTTCCCATCTCCGGAACGCCGAAGGTGGCCACCGGTGAGCGTATTTGCTCCGGCTTGACGCCCAGCGCTTCCGTTGAGTTGAACATGCTCATCACTTTCGGATCGTTCATCGGAATGGTCGTTGGATCCACGCCGGTCAAATCCTGAAGCATTCTCATCATGGTTGGATCATCGTGCCCGAGTATATCAAGCTTGAGCAAATTCGCTTCAAAGGCATGATAATCGAAATGCGTCGTTTTCCACTCGGCGTTGACATCGTCCGCAGGGAATTGCACCGGCGTAATCTCTTCCACTTCGATGTAATCCGGCACAACGACAATACCGCCGGGATGCTGGCCCGTGCTTCGCTTGACGCCGGTACAGCCTGACGCAAGCCGGTTCAACTCCGCGCCCCGCCAGCGCTTGTTGTTGTGTTCCTCGTATTTTTTAGCGAAACCAAACGCCGTCTTCTCTGCCACGGTACCGATGGTTCCGGCACGGAATACATTCTCCTCGCCAAACATCTCTTTAGTGAAATTATGGGCATGCGGCTGATATTCACCGGAGAAGTTTAAGTCAATATCGGGAACCTTATCCCCTTTAAAACCCAGGAAGGTTTCAAAAGGTATATCCTGTCCCTCGCCTTTCATCATGTTTCCGCATTCCGGACAAGCTTTGTCCGGCAAGTCAAATCCACTCGGCACGCTGCCGTCCAGGAACCATTCGCTGTGCTTGCAGTCGCTGTTCAAGCAAATGTAATGGGCGGGAAGCGGGTTAACCTCGGATATGCCGAGGAATGTGGCAACGACGGATGAGCCTACGGAACCCCGTGAACCAACCAAATAGCCGTCCCGGTTTGATTTCTTAACCAGTTTCTCGGAAATCAAATAGTTCGCTGAGAAACCGTATTTAATGATCGGCTCAAGCTCTTTCTCCAACCGGGCCACTACAACCTCAGGCAAGTTCTCGCCATAAATGGACTTGGCCGTGTCGTAGCAGGTGTTGCGGATTTCTTCATCCGCGCCATCCAGAATCGGCGTAAACAGCTTATCCGGGAACAATTCCAACTCTTCAAAGCGGTCGGCCAGCTCGCTAGTGTTCGTTACAACAACTTCATAACATTTGTTTTGTCCCAAAAACTCGAACTCTTCGAGCATTTCTTCCGTAGTCCGAAAATGCGCGTCAGGCTTGCGCATATCCTTGAGCGGGCTGAAACCGGTAATCCCATGGATGGTAATGTCTCGGAACAGCTTATCCCGCGGTTCAAGATAGTGCACGTTTCCTGTGGCGATGACTGGCTTGTTCAGCTTTTCCCCAATGCGCACGACTTTGGAAATTGCGGTTTTTATCTCTTCGGGACTGCCTACCAAGCCTTTGTCCACCAGATGCATATACATCGTCAACGGCTGAATCTCCAAAACATCGTAGAAGTCCGCAATCTCTTCGGCTTCCTCCTCCGTTTTGTTCAGCACCGTTTCGAAGAACTCCCCTTTTTCGCAGCCGGATAGCACCAGTAACCCATCTCGCATCTCTTGAAGCTTGGATTTAGGAATACACGGCACTCGCTTGAAATATTCGGTATGTGACATGGAGATCAGCTTGTACAAGTTTTTCTTGCCCGTCATATTCAAAGCATAAATACCGCAGTGGAAAGGACGGGTATTGGACAGATCCTTACCGACGTAATCATTGAGGCGGTCCAGCATCTTGACGCCTTTGGTTTTGTCCACATCGCTAAGGAGCCCGTTCAGGATTCCAGCCAACGCAATCGTATCGTCAATCGCGCGGTGATGGCTTTCGAGCAGTACCTTATACTTATCTGCTAATGTGTTAAGACGATGATTCTTAAGTCCCGGATGCACCAGACGTGCAAGCTCCAGCGTATCCAGGTAGGGATTGTCGAGCGTATCCATCCCGGCATTCTTGAGTGCTGCCTGAATGAACCCCATGTCAAATCGAGCGTTGTGAGCCACAAGTACGGCATCCCCAACGAATTCAACAAACTCTTTCAATACCGGCTCCAATTCAGGAGCATCCTTAACCATATCGTCATTGATATTGGTCAATTGCTGGATATGATATGGAATTCGCTCATGCGGGTTAACGAAGGTTGCGTATCGATCAATCTCCTTGCCATCGTTCATCTTCACGGCAGCAAGCTCGATGATTTTGTTCGCGGTAATGGACAAACCTGTTGTCTCAATATCAAATACAACATAAGTCGCACTGCTGAGCTCGATCGGCTGTGCTTGCTCCACAATATTAACGGCATCATTCACGACGTTGGCCTCAACGCCGTACATCATTTTAATGCCATGCTTCTTGGCGTTCTTGGCTGCATCAGGGTAACACTGTACGCCACCATGATCACTTACGGCGATGGCTTTATGTCCCCAGCTCGCCGCTGTTTTGACATAACGGTCAATCGGTGTGACCGCGTCCATCGTGCTCATGGTCGTGTGCAGATGGAATTCCACCCGCTTCTCGGCCGCGTTATCCTTGCGCGAAGGAGGCGACGGTACTTCGTTGAGATCAGACGGGATCATCACCAGCTCAGGCACCTGCATAAACCGGTCGTATTCAACCCGTCCGCGGGCCTTCACCCACTTGCCGTTTTCAAGCAGGCTCAATACCTTAAGATCGTCCTTCGTCTTGCCAAACATTTTCATTTGCAAGGAATCGCTGAAATCCGTCAGATAGAATGTGAATAACGTACTGCCGTTACGAAGCTCCTTACGATCCAATCCGAAGATGGTCCCCTGAATCGTAATTTTCTTCTCTTCGTCTTGGATCTCCTGGAGCGGAACCGGTTGATCCTTGATATCATACCCAACCTGCAGCCGAACCGCGCCCTCTTCCTCATCCTCCGCGTCCAGCTCAGCTTCCATGCTGCTCATGATCTGCTCGATCACTTCGCGCTCTTCTTCTCGCTTCCTCTGCTCGAACTCCTCATAAGCTGCCTGACCATTATCACCAACCTGCATCTTCACACGCAGCGTCAGATCAAAATATTGTCCGAAAAAACGGGTAATGGCGGCATCGATCTGTTTCTTTCGGGCAAGCTCAAGCGACATGCCATCCGACATGGAGAGAAGGACTTGCCCCTCTTCCACCTCGTATTTGGCCCTGGCCATCCATCCATTAACTGAAGGGATCTCCCGATGTGCCCACTCTAGAAACAAGCCCCAGTATTCTTGCACGATATCTGCTTCGAGAACGCCGCTTCCATATCGGAACACAAATTTGATCTTCGCGATATGCCCCATCTTCTCCTGAATTCTTAGACAAAATGTGCGATAGACCTCAGCTGGAACCAAGGTCTCCTTCAGGACGGTTATTCTCCAGTCCTTGCTGGCCCTGCTTGTCTCTACTTGCTCGATCACACCATCCAAAAAATAGGGTTCCACCAGATTGGCCGGAACATCTCCCTGCTTGACCAGCAGTTCAAATCGCTTCCTTTTATCTTCTGTTGTGCCCATGGTTCCCTCCCCCTGCATTGCACAAAGCTATAAGAAAAAAATTCTATCGACGTACATCCACAGAAGACAGACTGCGTTCAGTCGATGTGAAAAAATAGAATAAAGCCTCCGCTGGCAGCACCCATTCGTCCTGCCCCAAAAAGAAGAGCGTCCGCCATACTGCCATCCGGAAGCTTACTCCAGATGATGAATCCCGGTTTTGGACGAAGGTCTCCTCCCTCGTCCAAACTTGCCGGGAACTCATAATATCGATTTACTAGTACGCTCTCGCGAACAGCACCGTATGTTTCGCATCATCACCGCATACGAGACACTTGGTTTTCTTCTCAGACGGTTCAAACGGAATGTTTCTGCTCGTAGCACCGGTTTCTTGCTTGACAGTATCTTCACAAGCTTCCGAACCGCACCATCCTGCCAAGGTAAACCCGCGTTTTTCTTCCATGCTTTCCTTCATTTCATCCAGCGTTTCCACGGAATAGAAATGATCCTCACGGAACTGCTTCGCGCGCTCGAACATTTCCTGGTGCACCTGCTCCAGCATATTCTGTACTTCCTGTGTCAGATTAGCCTGTTCTACGATTTTCTTCTCACCTGTTATGCGGGAGACAAGCACGCACACGCCATTCTCCATGTCACGTGGCCCGATCTCCAGACGCACCGGAACTCCGCGCATTTCATACTCATTAAATTTCCAGCCTGGACGCACATCCGGATTATCGTCAACGCGTACGCGGATGCCTGCGGATTTCAGTTCACGGAACAGCTCGTCCGTACGACCCACAACCGCATCTCTCGTCTTCGGTGGACCGATTGGAATCATGATCACTTGCGTTGGCGCGACTTTAGGAGGAAGCACCAATCCGCGGTCATCCCCGTGAACCATAATCAAGGAACCAATGAGACGCGTGCTGACGCCCCAGGATGTTGTATGAGCGTATTCCAGCGTATTTTCACGGTTCAAATATTGAATGTCAAAAGCTTGTGAGAAGTTGGTACCCATATAATGCGAAGTACCTGCCTGTACAGCTCGTCCGTCTTTCATCATCGCTTCGATCGAGAATGTATCCACGGCGCCCGCGAATTTCTCCGAAGGTGTCTTCTGTCCTTTGATTACCGGAATCGCGAGATAGTCCTCTACGAATTGCTGATAGATATCCAGCATTTGCATGGTTTCCCCTCTTGCCTCAACTTCCGTTTCATGAGCAGTATGGCCTTCTTGCCATAGAAACTCGCTCGTGCGAAGGAATGGCAGCGTGCGTTTTTCCCAGCGTACCACGTTGGCCCACTGGTTGATCAGCACAGGGAGATCACGATAGGATTGAATCCATTTGGAATACATATGCCCGAACATCGTTTCAGAAGTCGGACGGATTGCCAGACGCTCTTCCAGCTTCTCTCCTGCCGCTTCCGTTACCCATGGCAGCTCCGGATTAAATCCTTCGACATGCTCCTTCTCCTTCTGGAAAAAGCTCTCGGGAATGAACAGCGGGAAATACGCATTCCGATGGCCCGTCGCCTTAAAGCGCCGATCCAACTCTTCCTGGATATGCTCCCAAATTTCATAACCGTCCGGTTTGAAGACGATGCAGCCTCTGACTGGAGAATAATCCATCAGGTCCGCTTTTTTGATGACATCGATATACCAGCGCGAGAAATCTTCCGCTTGCGGCGTAATCTCCGTCACGAATTGTTTATCCTTCGATTCCTTAGACATATAAATCGTGTGCCTCCCATTAATAAAACGCATGGTCAAAACCCCTGATTCAGGCGGCTCGACTGGCGTTATTGGCGATATGTGTGAACGAGCTTCGGCTTATATAGCCCGCCCTTTATTATAGCAACTCCATTAGCTATCGTTATGCGTGAAAATCTGCTAACAATAGAAAAGGTACGGCTTTCGTTGCGGCTGGCGCACCGAGCCGTACCTTAGGGTTTATCCGTTGATCAAACGTAAAATATCGTTATAGGTTACGGCAATCATTAACAGGAACAGCATCGCAAACCCGATAAAATGAACCATGCCTTCTCGGTTCGGGTCAACTGGCTTGCCCCTTAAAGCTTCGATCCCTAAGAATACGAGCCGGCTTCCATCGAGTGCCGGTATCGGCAGCAGATTGAATATGCCCAGATACAAGCTTAGAATGGCTGCCCAATAGGTTAGCTGTTCGATACCCTGTTTGGCGATTTGTCCCGTCACTTCGAACGTCCGTACAGGACCGCCAAGATCATCCATGGAGAACTTCTGAATCAACTGTCTGAAGCCCTGGAAGATAATATTCGTTGTATCTACCATCGCGGTTCCGGAACTGGTAATTGTCTCCCCAATCCCTGCGGATCGGGTAGGAAGCTTGGGAACAATTCCGACCTTTCCGCCTTCCTGACCCTCCATGGTCCGCGGAGTTAAGGTCAGATCAAATGACTCCTCACCCCGGCGTACCGTCCATTCCATCGGCTTGTCCTTGGAAGCCGCAATCAATTCGATCATCTTCTGATAATCGGCACCAATGGCGGTTCCGTTAATGCTCTCGATGACGTCTCCCTCTTTCAGATTGGCTTCATCTGCAGGCATGCCTTTGGTAATCTCGCCAATCTGCACATAGGTTGGATTCTCAACCGGTATACCGGCCATTTGGATGTGAAGGGCAAACAGCACGAAGGCCAAGATGAAGTTCATGACAGGACCGGCAAAAATCGCAAGCGCTCTCTGACCCACGGTTTTGCTGCCGAATTGGCGGTCTCTCGGTGCGATCTGCGTCTCGACACCTTTGGCTACCGTTAAGGCTTGCGGATGGATTTCAAATTGCTGGAATTCACCATCCACATCAAGCCTAACCGACAAACGATCCACCATATCCATAAACTGGACTTCGCCGCGAATGACATTTTTACGGTTGTCGAGTTGATCCAGATAAATCTTTTTCACTTGATTCTCTGCATTCAATCGAACCGCAATCGTCTGACCTGGCTGAATCTCGACAAGCTCCGGATCTTCTCCGGCCATGCGGGCATATCCGCCGAATGGAAGAAGACGAAGCGTAAACTGTGTTTCATTGCGTTTATATGAGAACAGCTTTGGACCAAATCCAATCGCGAACTCGCGCACCAATATTCCGGCACGACGGGCAAAATAATAGTGACCCCATTCGTGCACGGTAACGATCACAAAAAACATGAGCACCGTTAAAAAAACGACCCGAACCATTTCCAATTCTTTACATCCCCCTTTTCCTCTGAGAACGCAGTATGTCCCTATAGATTATCATTATTCTCCTGTCGTCCACAAGAGAATCACAAGCTGTCCGCTTTTTTTCAAGGGAGATTTCAAAATCACTTCAAATCTTATAGTCGGGAAGCTAATTCACGTGCGATTCGATCATTCTCTTCAATCGTCTCCAGTGCCGGTTCCGGCACAGCATGATGGCTTTGCAGCACTTCCTCAATGATCTCTTCAATTCGCAGAAAAGAGATTTCGCCGCGGAGAAACCGGGCGACCGCAATTTCATTGGCAGCATTGAATACCGTTGGCGCTGTCCCACCCATTTTACCACATTCATAAGCAAGCCTTAAACAAGGAAAACGTTCAAGGTCCATCTCCCGGAAATGCAGCTTGCCCGCTTCTGCCAAAGATAGCCTTGGCGCAGGCGAAGACCACCGTTCCGGATAAGTCAGCGCATATTGAATCGGAACCCGCATATCCGGGTTGCCGAGCTGGGCAATGATACTCGAATCACGGAATTCCACAAAAGAGTGAATGATGCTTTCCGGATGAAGAAGCACGGAAATATTATCATAAGGAATACCATACAACCAGTGGGCTTCCATCACCTCAAGCCCTTTATTGACCATGGTGGCCGAATCAATCGTGATTTTGGCACCCATGGACCAGTTTGGATGTTTAAGCGCATCCTCCACCGTAACGTTAACCAGTTGTTCACGGGTATAATCCCGGAATGAGCCTCCGGAAGCCGTCAGCGTGATCCGTTCAATATCTTCATGCCGCTCTCCGTTGAGGCATTGGAATATGGCGGAATGCTCACTATCAATCGGCAAGAGTTTTACCCCTTTTGCAGCCGCTCGAGCCGTAACCAGATGACCTGCAGTTACCAACGTTTCCTTATTGGCAAGCCCGATTGTCTTCCCCTCATCGATCGCTGCAAGCGTAGAGGACAGCCCCATGCTTCCAACGACCGCTGTAATCACCATTTCCGCATCGGTCGCTGCCGCAATCTCGATCAAGCCTTCATGACCATGGAACACTTCGGTTCCGGCAGGAAGATCATGCCTGATGCTGTCAGCAAGCTCTTTTGTGGCAACGGACACTTTACGCGGAGAAAACTCCTTGACCTGCTGAAGCAGCACTTCCTTATTGCTCCCTGCTGCAAGGCCCTCAATCTGAAAATGTTCCCGGTGTTTCCTCACGACATCCAAGGTCTGGGTACCTATGGAGCCCGTGGAGCCGAGTACGCTGATCTTCTTCATGCACATCTTTCCTTTCTTCAGTAAGGCAAGAGACTCAATATATGTACAAACGGAAATACGACGATCCAACTGTCACATCGATCCAGTATCCCTCCATGGCCAGGCAGCAGTTTGCCCGAATCCTTGATGTCATACACCCGTTTATAAGCGGATTGCACCAAATCTCCGAGTTGACCGATAACAGCGCAGGAAAGTCCGATCAGAATCGCTTGTCCAGCCGTCAGGAATCCATCTGAGAAGAATGAAAAGAGCAGTGATGTGAACACGGCAATGACCACACCGCCGAGCGCACCCTCAACCGTTTTGTTCGGGCTTATGGAAGGCCATAATTTATGGCGCCCCATGGCGCGTCCAACAAAATACGCTCCCGCATCACTTGCCCAGATCGAGGCCAGAAGCAGAAAAGTCCAGAATACGCCATGGCCATCAGGAGCATGTCGTGATTCGGCGATAAAGGAAAATCCGATTCCGATATACGCTGATGCCAAAAACAATAATGAAACCCGTTTGATATCAATTACATTCTTCGTCGTTACGGTCGCCAGCAAAAATAAAAGCAGCAGGAGCCAAAGTACATGTTCCCACGGGATCTGAATATTCAAATTAAGCGGCCCCCATGGAAATACAAGCAGCAGCACCCCCGCGTACCCAATCCATGCCGTTCCCCCGAACGGTGCCGTATTGGTCATGCGCACAAACTCATAATAACCGATTAGCGCCATCGCCAGAATAAGAAGATGGTACCATAGACCGCCTATGAAACATAATCCTAAAAAGACCGCTCCCGCTATAATTCCGGTAATCAATCGCTGTTTCAAAACGTTCCATCCTCCATCGGCTACGAAAGTCCACCGTAGCGCCTTGTTCTTTGTTGATAATCGGCTATGGCCTCCACCAAATGATCTTTGGTAAACTCCGGCCAATAGGCATCCGTAAACCATAGCTCACTATACGCTAACTGCCACAGCATGAAATTACTTAGCCGCAGCTCGCCGCTTGTGCGGATCAGCAAATCCGGATCCGGCAATTCGCCTGTGAGGAGCCGCTGGCCAATCAGTTCCTCTGTAATATCCTCAGGACGAAGAATTCCGTCTCGCACATCTCGTCCGAGCGCCTTGACACTTTCGGTGATCTCTTTCCGGCTGCCGTAATTGAGCGCAAAGTTAAGCACAAGCCCGTCATTGCCGGCTGTCTTCGCAACTGCTTCTTCCATCGCAGACACGGTATGGGACGGAAGTTCTTCCGGATGCCCCATCATGCGGACCTGGACATTTTTCTCGATCAGCTCCTCCAGCTCAATAGCCAGGAACTCCTGCGGAAGCTTCATCAGAAAATCGACCTCATCCTTCGGACGCGTCCAATTTTCTGTCGAAAAAGCATACATCGTCAATATTTTGATTCCCAAATCATCGGCAGCAATGGCCGCTCTTTTGACAGCCTTCATGCCATTCTGATGGCCAACGATTCGCGGCATACCGCGCCGTTTCGCCCAGCGTCCATTACCATCCATAATGATGGCAACATGATGTGGGATGTTGTCCGGAGAGAGCTGATGCGTCTGCTGACTGTCCTCCTGATTCAACCACGATCGAACCCGTTTGATCATTCCATTTCCTCCAGGCATCTTTCTGCAAAAAAAGAGACAAACCCCACCATTGACAGGAGGGGCCACAAGTCTCTTATACTTCCATAATCTCTTTTTCTTTAGCAACGAGGACTTTGTCGACTTCTGCGATAAATTTATCCGTCGCTTTTTGGATATCTTCCTGATGTCTCCGAGACTCGTCCTCGGAAATATCTGTTTTCTCCAATTTTTTGATGTCGTCGTTGGCATCACGGCGAATGTTGCGGATGGCCACTTTCGCTTCCTCGCCGAATTTCTTCGTCATTTTCACCAGCTCGGTTCTGCGCTCTTCTGTCAGTGCAGGTACGACGAGGCGAATTTGATTACCATCATTCGCCGGCGTCAATCCGACATCCGATTTCATGATCGCTTTCTCGATATCGGCCAAGGACGACTTGTCCCAAGGCTGGATCATGAGCGTTCTGGAATCCGGCGTGCTAATGTTAGCCAGCTGATTCAGCGGGGTTGGTGCTCCGTAGTATTCCACCGTGATCCGGTCGAGTAGCGCTGGCGCTGCCCGTCCTGCGCGCAGCGTTGCCAGGTCACGCTTCAAAGACAGGATCGCTTTTTCCATGCGTTCTTCTGCATTCTTTTTCACCGATTGCGGCATTAATCTACACTCCCTTTGACGATCGTTCCGATTTTCTCACCCAGAACGACGCGCTTGATATTACCTTGCTCCGTAATAGCGAAGACGATGAGCGGGATGTTGTTGTCCATACATAACGATGAAGCTGTAGAGTCCATTACCCCAAGGTTTTTGTTCAATACGTCTAGATACGTCAGCTGCTCGTACTTCTCGGCAGTTTCATCCTTAAATGGATCAGCGGAGTACACTCCGTCCACCTTGTTCTTCGCCATGAGAATCACTTCTGCTTCGATTTCCGCTGCGCGAAGCGCTGCAGTCGTATCGGTGGAGAAGTAGGGGTTACCTGTTCCTGCCGCGAAAATAACGACACGACCTTTTTCCAAATGCCGAATGGCTCTACGGCGAATATACGGCTCTGCAATTTGCTGCATGGAGATAGAGGTTTGCACTCGAGTCGGCACATCGATCTGCTCCAAAGCATCTTGCAATGCCAAAGAGTTCATCACCGTTGCCAACATCCCCATATAATCTGCTGTTGCACGATCTATTCCGTTCGCGCTGCCAGCGATACCGCGCCAGATGTTTCCGCCGCCGCACACGATCGCGACCTCCACACCAAGCTCGACAACCTCACGAACCTGCTCAGCGATCGATGAGATCGTCTCAGCATCAATACCATATCCATTCTGCCCTGAAAGGGATTCCCCACTGACTTTCAATATCACTCGTTTATATACAGGCTGTTCCAAATGATAACCCTCCACTTTAAGACGGCGCCTAAGTATACGACGCCCGTTTGAAAAACGACAGACAGACACACCGGCACACTGCTTGACGGTTTATAAAAATCGGGTAAACACATCCGTCTCAAGTAGAAACTTCTGGTTGTCTAATCAAGACTTAAATCCATACTTTCTTGTGAGATAAGGGTGCCTTTACTCCGAATTTATAACAATCTTATCTCTCTTATGCCTTTATATCTCTTAAAAAAGAAGGAACACAGGTGTGTTCCACTCTTTTCTATAACTTATATTAGCCTATTCGGCTTATTTATTCACCTGGGACATAACCTCTTCAACGAAGTTGTCTTGTTTTTTCTCCAAGCCTTCGCCCAATTCAAAACGAGCAAAACGACGGATGGAGATGTTCTCACCGATCGTGCTGATTTTTTCGTTAAGCAGCGTGTTGATCGTTTTGTCAGGATCTTTAATGAAGGATTGCTCAAGCAAGCAATATTCTTCATAGTATTTGTTGATGCGGCCTTCAACCATTTTTTCAACGATTTTTTCAGGCTTGCCTTCGTTCAGGGCTTGGTTTTTCAAAATTTCTTTTTCTTTCTCAAGCTCTTCCGTTGGCACTTCTTCGCGACGAACATATTTAGGGTTTGCAGCGGCAATATGCATGGCGATATCGCGAGCAAACTCTTTGAATTGATCTGTTTTACCTACGAAGTCGGTTTCACAGTTGATTTCAACGAGAACGCCGATTCGTCCGCCGCCGTGAATATAAGACTCGACAACGCCTTCAGTTGCAATACGTCCAGCTTTGTTAGCTGCTGCAGACAAACCTTTTTCGCGAAGTACTGCGACCGCTTTGTCGATATCACCATTTGTTTCATCCAGCGCTTTTTTGCAATCCAGCATGCCCGCGCCTGTTCTTTCGCGAAGTTCTTTTACCGCACTAGCTGTTACTGCCATTAGAATTCCCTCCAAATTGGTATGATGAAGTTTGCGTTTGAACCTTAAGAAAACCGTCATACGATTGTTTTCTCCAAGATTCAGACCGCGTTAAGTAGTTGTTCTTCCCCTGCGATGCCAGGCTCCGGATTCCACATGTTATTCGCACGTTACCCGTTCTAACATCTTAAAAAAAGGGCAGTGAGAGGTTATACACCTACCAACCACCCTTTTCATTTAATTCATGATTTATACGTTTAATCCTGATTACGCAGTTGTTTCTTCGCCTTGGTGAGCTTCAACAACAGCATCGGCCATTTTACCAGTCAACAATTTAACAGCGCGAATCGCGTCATCGTTACCTGGGATTACATAGTCGATTTCATCCGGATCACAGTTCGTATCAACGATACCAACGATTGGGATACCCAATTTGCGAGCCTCCGCTACGGCGATACGCTCTTTGCGAGGATCGATAACGAACAATGCGCTTGGAAGACCCTTCATGTTCTTGATACCACCCAAGAATTTCTCAAGACGATCTTTCTCTTTGCGGAGAAGGATAACCTCTTTCTTAGGCAATACTTGGAACGTGCCGTCCTCTTCCCAAGCTTCGAGCTGCTTCAAGCGGTTAATACGCTTTTGGATCGTTTCGAAGTTAGTCAAAGTTCCGCCGAGCCAACGTTGGTTGATGTAGTACATACCGCACCGCTCTGCTTCTTCCTTCACGGAATCTTGAGCTTGTTTTTTCGTGCCGACGAACAGGATTGTACCGTTCTCTCCAGCTACGTTTTTTACGAAGTTGAATGCTTCTTCAACTTTCTTGACCGTTTTTTGCAGGTCGATGATGTAGATACCGTTTCTTTCAGTGAAGATAAATTTATCCATTTTCGGGTTCCAGCGACGAGTCTGGTGACCGAAGTGTACGCCAGCTTCCAAAAGCTGTTTCATGGAAATTACTGCCATCTTCACGCACCTCCTAAGTTTGGTTTTTGTGTGTCCCTCCGCCAAGATCATTTTTCATTAAGACTCCCAATCCTGGAAGCACCCTCAACGAAATCACTCTAGCGTGTGTTTTAACACCGTCAATTACTATAACATAACCATGGGCAGGTTGCAATGTCTTTTGTGTACTTGATCAGGTCCATTCCATCAGCGGCTGCAAGCAGATCCTGTAAAGAAAAAAACCGCTCTCAACCGAAGGGCTAGTTGGAGGGTTTTGCTGTGATTTTGGTTATGATCGAATTGTAGCTCTCACCTGCTGTGAACGAATATGTACCGCTTTGGATCATGGTGTTGATCTTTTTCTCGGTTGCCTTATTAATGAATGCTTGTTTGTTATCAATAACGCCCGCACGCAAAAGACTGTTTGCCACATTACTGAGATTATTTCCAGCTGGAATATTCACTTTAATAGGCGCTTCCGCTTTGGCTGGCGTTTTTGGCTTCGCCGGATCCGTCACTTTGGGAGTAGATTCCTGTTTCTTATCCACGCCCGCTTCAGGCTTCTCCGGCTGCTGTGGTGCTTCCGGCTTGTCCGTTCCCGTCTTCTGTGCAGGATCGTCCCCTTCTTCGGACTCACCAAGCCTCTTCTCTTCCCACTGCTCCGCCGTCATCAGCTCGTCCGAACCTTCGACGACTTGCATATCCAAAGCTTCCGCTGCAGCCATCAGCTGCTCCTTCGTTAACTCCTGCGTCTCCGATGCGGCTGTGCCTTGACCAATCCACATCAGCTGAAGCAGCACCGCGCCGATCACGAGACCGCTCCCCAGGCCCATCATAAATGTACGGTTCTTGATCACACGGATTCCTCCTGTTTGGCCAACTGGATAATAAGTTGAACTTCGCCTCGCTGAAGACCCGTGGTCTTGGCAATCATATCGATGGACTTTCCTTGTTCATATAGATCAAAGAGCTCCGCGTATCTGGATTTGATGGAATGGACAAGTGGTGCAGGCTCAGCTTCGGAAGCCGCTGCAGCCTCTCCAGCAGACAAAAAAGCGGCCGCAGTCGTTTGCGCCAGCTTCTCTTCAGCTGTTCGAAGACGCGTTTGCGATTCGGTCATTTTCTGCTCCATGGCCAACATGCGCTGCCGCAAATCATTGACCTGCTCTTGATGTGCTTGCTGCTTGGCATCAAGCTCTTTCTTCATCTGACTAACCAGTTCCACCAGCTGTTCGTTCTCGTTCTGGATTTCCGCCATATATCCTTCAAGCGTGTTCTCCACTTCTTTTACAACCCGCTCGCTGGACACGGCCTCTTCACGGCGTTTCGGCAGCATAAAAGCATACAGCACGGCGGCAATGCCAAGCAGCACGATATATATCCATGGTTTCAAATCCATTAACTCCTTTGTGCCTATAAATTATCTAGAGCGAAACATCGAAATTTTTGCCTTTATAGGGATGCTCTGCCGGCTGCTCCACTGTCTCGCCCGATTCCGCCGTTTCCCGGCCTTGTTGCTGCCCAGAGGATTGGCGGCTCCCGTCATCGCGCACGGCTGTTTCGGCCGTCTCACTCACTTCTGTGCTTCGCTGGGCTTCCGCACGGCTGTTCTTGGTTAACTCACCCGCAAGCAGCGTCTGATCATTCATCGGGCGCTGCTGGGATTCATTATGCATCTTCCCCGCTTCATTGGTTCTGGGTACCGCAATTTGCATCTCAACCGATTTCAAACTCAATGGAATCACCTCATGATATAGGATCATGTCCACAAGCATTTAAAACGTCTGTTCTGTCCTACAAGAGCGGTACCATAGTGATATCCCCTTCATGATAGTAAAAAGAAACCCGCTGCGTGGGATCCTTAACAAAGCGGGTATACCGCCCTATGACAATTTTGGCACCGCCGTAGATCGTCTTTACCACATTCACTCTTGCTTTGCCGGTATCCTCAAGCATCTTCTCGATTTCCAGCATTCGGTCCTTAATATCGGATTGTTCTGCCATGTTTGATTTTTTGGTGGCATTCAGTTTGATTCGCAGCGCCAGCTTGTCTGGCGACAATTGACCCGAGGAAGCTAACTGATTCAGAAGATAAAGCGCTTTATCGGTTTTATCCATACTTTCCAATGACTGTTTCAATTGGGCTCTAAGATCTGACAGTTCATTCCGCAGCTCGGGTAGAACACCAACTTCAATTACGGTAGCTGTCGACATGCTGTTTCCGATCGTTCGGGCAACCACTTTTTCTCCCGCCTGCAAAATGCCGCCTACCACAAGGCCCTTCATACCGTTGCATTCGATATTCCGGACCGCCCGGATATTGGAATGCATGATGCTCTGCGAGACAAATACGCTAGCGCCAGCTATGACATTTCCATCCTGGATGAACGAGCTTTTGACATCCTGACCCGCCTTGACATAACCCTTGTTATAACCGATGATCCCGCCGGATATATCGATCGAGCCTTCAGCTTCCAGCTCGGCTCCTTCCACAAAGCCAGTGACTCGGATATCCCCTGCTGCCTTGATTCTGAATCCGGTCAGCACATTGCCGCGAATGACCACCGTACCGACAAAGTCGATATTACCTATACTGTAATCAACATCTCCGTTAATCTCATATACCGGAAACACATTGATTTTTCCCTTTTCGGTTTTGGTGAGGAGTCCGTCAATTGCAGCATACATGGCGGTTTTCTCGGCGTTAACCACAACGTTCTTCCCAACCTTGAAATGAGCTTCCTTTCCCGGTTTGCTCGGAATCTCCTCTCCGGTCACCGCCGTTCCGGGGACTCCCTTGGTTGGCGGGATTCGGGTGGCAAGCAGCTGCCCCTTCTTTACATTATTTAAACGAATCACTTCTTTATAATCCACTTTGCCATCTTCGATCTCAAGCGGCTTCAGATTCGTCTCATTCCCAAAATTAACGGTAAATTCGATTCTGCCGTTCTGTCCGTGCATAGGTTCCGTTCCCATTGCAATCGGCGTTCTACTATATTGATATTCCTCCGCATGATCTGCGATTCGCCGCAACGTATCATGTTGAAGTCCATATCGTATCTGGTGACTTCTCAGAAATTGTTCAAGAGCTTCTACAGAGCAAGAGAAATCCTTCTCCCATTTGGTGAACTGTATATAGGCGACGACCTTGTCATCCGATAGCGTAACGCTAAAGTACTGATCCAATGCATAATCTACAGACAATCCAGGAACCCCCTTCATATATGGCAAGCGTCAATCGTTTTGCATCAGCAAATCCCGATCTTTATCGAGCGCGCCCCGAAGTCTCAAAATCGCTTTGGAATGAAGCTGAGATATTCGTGAAGGTGATAGCGACATCACTTCAGCAATTTCGCTGAGTGATAAATCCTCATAATATAATAAGGAAACTACGGTCCGCTCTTTCGGGGTTAATTTACCGATACCCTTCATCAGGGCTTCTCGCAGGTAAAATTCATGGACCTTGTGATCCGGATTTTTCGCTTTCTCATCAACCAGGAGCGACATTCGGGTCTCAGACTCCTCCTCGCGGATCGGATCCTCCAGAGATGTCAATGTCATGACCGCTACTTCCTGCAGCATGTGCCGGAATTCCTTCTCGGTCACGTCAAGGTAATCACTCATCTCGGAATCACTGACGCTGCGTAAATACTTCTGTTCCAACTGCTGATATGCAGTTTCAATCTTCTTCGCCTTCTCGCGGACAGAGCGCGGCACCCAGTCCCCCTGGCGCAGCGAGTCCAGAATAGCCCCACGCACACGCCAAGAAGCATAGGTTTCGAATTGCAGGCCTCGTTTGTAATCAAACTTCTCGATGGCGTCAATCAGACCCATTACCCCATTGCTGGCCAAATCTCCCTTAGAAACGTTCTTCGGAAGACCGATGGCCAAACGGCTTGAAACATAGTCAACGATGTGCAAATGATATTCGATTAGTTTCTTCTTCGCTTCATGGTCTCCATCTTCCTTCCATGCGCTCCATAAATCCGCATGGTTTAGCACAGAAGCTTTACGTTCGTCCAATTGCCTTCACCCTCCTTATTTTTCCGTAAGGTGACGAACGGCCTTGGCCAGTTCTTCGGGTTCTTTCGTTGAAACCAGCTTAGGAGGATTTAGCGGTACAAAGTCTCCATTCTCTTTGCTGCTGGATTCGGAATGGATTAAATCCATCAATTCCCGATCCTCATCAGGCGTGGATAAATCAAGAACAGTCCCTCGGTCTTGCTCCCGCTGCGTGTCGGCGTCCCCTTGAACAGTGGCTCGCGGACCCGTAATGGCACCAAATACCCAATTCAACAGGAACGCCAGAAGAAACCAAATCGCACATGCAAGGAGAGCCCGATACATACTAGTCATCCACAGATTGTTACGTATGGAGAAAATAAATGTGAACACAAACCCGGCAATTCCAGTCATCAGATAAAAACGAAGTTTTCCCATTAGCTACAATTCCTTTATGCCCTTTTGTACGCTTCGTATTGTAAACTTACCCGTTGCACAGTCCAACTCAACGGTTCTTCCGTAATTTCCTCCGGTATCCTCAGCAATTAGCGTTATCCCCATCTGCTCGAGCCCAGCCTTGCAGGACTCCACATTACGAGGACCGATGCGCATGGTGTCACCGGAGCCGGCAAAAGCAAACATTTGGGCTCCCCCCGCCATTTTGGCTACCATACGTGCCGGGGAAGCACCCAAATTCCTCATCTTGTTCAGCAGGATCGGAAGAGCCGTATCGGCATATTTTGCCAGGTTTAGCTGCCCTTCTCTGGCAATCGCTGAAGTTGGAAGCATCACATGCGCCATTCCACCAATCTTCGTCACCGGATCATACAACGTCAGTCCGACGCACGAGCCGAGTCCCGTTGTACGCAAAATACCGTTTGGACCTGCGACGTTCAGATCCGCCATGGCTACTTTCACTATGCTTTGTTCTTCAATCATGCTCTAAAGGCACTCCTAAAGCTTCAAAAATTTGAGCAAATGATTGTGGATCAGGTATGAGGAAGAACTGGCCTTCCACCTCGTTCTGCCCTTCTAGGAACGTCGTGTTGATTAAGAGGGCATCGTCTCCCATTTCTCCGAACTGCAGCAGTCCATAACTTAAGATGGCACCTGCCATATCCATCGCGAGAGCAGGCACCGTAGGTGTCATGGACAGATTGGTCAAATCAGCGAGCGACGATAAGTACGAGCCTGACAATATATTTCCGATCTCGCATAATGCGGACTGCTCCATCTCGGAGAATTGCTCCTCATCCGACACTTCAAAGCCCGCCAGATTCTGCAGCAAATTCTTCCCGGCTTCCGGGCTCATAATAAAGAAGAGATTTCCCGGCGCACTGCCTTCTACCCGTAAAAATACGGCAAGAACGAGTTGTTCGCTCCCTCCTACACTTTCGGCAATCTGTTCAAAAGGCAGGAGTTGAACTTTGGGAACAGCCATATCAATCGGTTTGTTAAGCAAACGGGAAAGGGCGGTTGCCGCATTGCCCGCTCCGATGTTTCCAACTTCCTTCAAAACATCCATTTTGATTTCCTTGCCATGCTTAAACAGCTCCACTGTCTACTCCTCAAGGCCTTCCAGCTGAATAATCTCACTTTTGTTCAGCACTTCGGACAGATTCAGCATGACGAGAAGGCGCTCCTCTCCTACCTTCGCGACACCGCGAAGATATTTTGCTTTAATTCCGCCGACAACCTCAGGTGGAGTGTCAATGCTGTCCGTATTCAGATCGATGACATCACTTGCGGAATCCACGATAAAGCCTACCTGCATATCATTGACCGCCACAATGATAACCCGCGTTTGATCGGTTGCTTCAACCTCGTCCAATCCAAAGCGGCCGCGCAGATTGATTACAGGAATGACGACGCCGCGAAGATTAATAACCCCTTTTACGAAAGCATAGGTCTTGGGAACACGCGTAATGGGCATCATTCGCTCAATGGTCTGAACCTTGTCTACCTCGATGCCGTATTCTTCCTCGCCAAGTCTAAAGACAATAACCTTGATTTCTTCTCCCATGAATAAGTCCTCCTTCAAAATGTGTGGCCTGCCGTTGAGTTATAGCAACCTGTTATTTGATAAATGCATTTGCGTCAATAATGAGAGCGACTTGTCCATCCCCTAGAATGGTTGCTCCGGATACTCCCTGAATGGCAGGCAGATATTTACCCAAATTCTTAATGACGATTTCACTCTGTCCGATAAAATCATCGATGGTGAGTGCCGCCAGACGATCCCCCTTGCGGATTACAACGATCTCTGTTTCTTCTTCCAGCTCCTCATCGAAATCCGAAATTTCAAACAAGCGGCTGAGCGAGATGACCGGAATCAGCGATTCCCGGAACTGGATCATGCGGCTGCCGTGAACATGTTTGATTTGGCCACGCTTGATGATGCCCGTTTCAACAATGGAGGAAAGTGGAATTGCATATTTTTCAGATCCCATTCGAATCAGCATAGCTGCAATGATAGACAGCGTTAATGGGAGCTGAACGGAAAAGTTCGTGCCTTTTCCCGGTGTCGAGTAGATGGTGACGTTACCGCCCAGGGCAACTATTTTGGATTTAACAACGTCGAGCCCAACACCTCGGCCGGATACATCCGAAATTTTCTCTGCGGTGCTGAATCCAGGTGCGAATAGCAGTTGATTGACCTCGTCATCGGTCATGGTCGCTGCTTCGGCCTCTGTCACAACGCCTTTTGCCAGCGCGTTCTTCAGAATTTTGTCACGGTAAATGCCGCGTCCATCATCTTCAATCTCAATGAAAACATTGTTGCCGCTATGAAACGCACGCAGATGCACGGTACCGGTCTCCGGTTTACCGGCAGCGATGCGGTCGGCAACAGGTTCGACACCATGGTCAGCCGAGTTGCGAAGCAAGTGGACCAGCGGGTCACCAATCTCATCAATAACCGTACGATCCAGCTCCGTCTCAGCTCCCGTAATAATCAAATCAATCTTCTTGTCCAGTGTTTTGGCAAGGTCACGTACCATCCTTGGAAAACGATTAAACACCGTATCCACAGGAACCATGCGCAGCTTCAGGACGATATTCTGCAAATCGCTGCTCACGCGGCTCATATGCTCAACAGTGTCCGTCAGCTCCTGATTCTTGGATTCGCTGGCCAACTGCTCTAGCCGTACCCGGTCAATCAGCAGCTCACTGAACAGATTCATTAATACATCCAGCCGCTCAATATCAACCCGGATCGTTCTCGAAGGATTACCTCCCCCTGCATTTCGGGCAGGTGCCTTGGACTCTTTGGCAGGCGCTGAAGGACTCTTGGCTTCCGGTGAAGCCGCAGCCGCTGGAGCTGCCTCTGAAACTTGCGGTTTGACAGCTTCTGCTGTAGCCGCACTCTCCTGAACCATTTGCTGCAAAGATTCATGATCGAGCGCCACAACCGTAGTAGTCTCGATCTCCGAAACGCCCAGAATCTGGCTTTCAATGTCTTGCGTTTCCCTTTGCGTTATGTAATACAACGAAAATACGCGATCGAATTCACCTTGTTCAATCTCTTGAACGTCCGGATACGTTTTGACGATTTCCCCGGATCTTTCCAGCGTTTCGAATACCATGTAGGCACGAACCGCCTTGAGTTGGCAATCCTCTCGCAATGTCACTTGTATATATAAAACCTTATGTCCTTCCGAAATCGATTGATCAAGCACGGAAAATTGAAACTCATCCAATTCAATTCCTTGTACGGCCACAGCGGAGTTATCTCCTTCAGCGGCTGCCCCGCCAGGGGAAGCTCCTTCACCACGTACAATCGACTGCAAGGAAGCCACGATCGAGGAAACATCCGCTTTCCCGTCTCCGCCTTCGGTAATATCCTGCACCATCGATTCAAGAGCGTCCAAGCTTTTGAAGAGCGTGTCAAAGATAAAATCCTGCATCTTTAGCTTTTCGTTCCGGACAAGATCCAGCACGTTTTCCATCTGGTGGGTAAGTGAAGCCAGATCTTCGTATCCCATCGTTGCTGCCATGCCCTTCAACGTATGAGCCGATCGGAAAATAATCTGTACGATCCCGATATCGTCCGGGTTGCTTTCTAATTGAAGCATGTTTTCATTTAATGATTGCAGATGATCATTTGACTCATCAATAAACATTGTTAAATATTGATTCATGTCCATTGAGAGACACCTCCTCTTCAAGTTCACTTTCCGTTATTTACAGCTTGAACCATTCTAGGTGCAATATCATGAAGTGGCAGAACGTGGCTAACGCATCCGAGCTCAACAGCTGATCTTGGCATCCCGTATACGACGCAGGTTTGCTCGCTCTCCGCATAGGTGGATGTCACTCCTGAATCGTAAAGCTTCTTCATCATTCTCGCTCCATCGCTTCCCATTCCGGTCATCAGCACCGCATGGCGTTTGATCATGGTCAACGGCAGTAGGGATTCGAACAGCACATCTACAGACGGACGGTGACCATTGCGAGTCTCATCCTGACTGATCCTGATTTGGTAAGCGCCGCTGTCCGAGCGGTAAACCCTCATATGGCTGCCCCCCGGTGCAATGTAGGCTTTCCCCGGTTCCAATACCATCCCTTGTTCTGCTTCCATGACCTCCAGCTGACTGAATGAATTCAAGCGCTGTGCAAGCGATTTGGTAAAACTGGGCGGCATATGTTGAACGATGACAATCGGGGCACAGAAGTCGCCGGGAATGGGCTCGAGAAAAGCTTTCAATGCTCTTGGCCCGCCTGTGGAGCAGCCCACCGCAACCAAATCCGTCAATTCCGTTGACTGCGGTATCTTGGCTTCACGGAGCTGACGACCCTCGTTCTCTGGAAGCACGACTGGAGCTAAGTCTGCAACAGGCTTACGATCTGCCCGTTTTCTCTTTGAACCAGAGGGCTCGGCGCCGTCCGTAACAGTAGGCATCTTCTTCTCAACAGTCCGAGATGACGGCAAACGAGGCGAATCCATTCGCTTGCTCCGTTGGTCAGTCTCGCGGACCGTCGTTCGCGTCTCATTCAGCTGCGGCTTCTTGTTCAGCGTTTTGTCAGAAGGCTTTGGCGAAAGAGGAACCGTTATGTCCGCACTCCGTCGTCTCTGCTCTTCTTCTTCCCACAATGCCCTCCGCTGTTTAGCCTGCATCGCCGCATTCAGTTGCTTCATTAGTTCTGAACGCACCTGCTCAATATCAAGCGCATTAGAAATGGAAGGCTTTCGTATAAAATCAAATGCTCCTGCCTCAAGGGCAAGAATGGTCTCTTTCATGCCTTGCTCATTAATGCCGGACAACATAATGACCGGACGGGGGCCCGATTCCATAATGAACTTCAGAGCATCCAGGCCGTTCATTTCCGGCATTTCTACATCCAGTGTAATGACATCCGGATTCAATTCCTTTACTTTCCGAACGGCGTCAAGCCCGTTATCAGCTGTTCCGACAACCTGAAAAGATGGGTCACGCTCGATGAAATCGGAAAAGATTTTCCTCATAAATGCGGAATCGTCAACGACAAGCACACGAAAAGGCTTCATAGATGTCCACCTCAGTTTCCATTAATCCAAGCAAAGAATCATTTCGTACGTTTGAGCCACCGATGCATAAATCCTTTGATTCCCTTCGGAGCTTTCGGCTCTGTGGCAGCAGGAACGGTCATGTAGCGAAGCGCGATCCGTCTGATATCACTAGAGGCGTTACATCGCGGATAAGCTGCTGTAAATGGGACCTGCCGCTTAACCGCCTGAACAACATGCGTATCATCGGCAATCGAGCCGAGCAGCTTGATGTCGATATCAAGGAAACGCTGGGCCGTCAAAATAATTTTGTTTGCTGCCTCCCGAGCCTCCTGTTCATCACCCGCACGATTGACAATCAGGCTGAACGGAACCTGGTTTTCCGTGCCGTGCACCACCTTGATTAAGGCATAAGCATCCGTAATGGATGTCGGTTCCGGCGTCGTGACGACAAGGCATTGATCAGCGGACGTAATAAACCTCATATTTTCCTTGGACAAGCCAGCTCCCGTGTCAAAAATGATATAGTCCATTTCCGAGGAAATAATTTCAATCTGTGAAATAAAATAATTCATTTCCTCTTCAGACAGGGACATCATGTCAGCCAAACCGGAACCTCCGGCAATGTAAGGAAGCTTGTCCGGTCCATATTGAATTACTTCTTCAATGCTCTTCTCCCGGCGAATGAGATGATACAAGCTGTACCGAGAGCTCACGCCCATAAGAACGTCAATGTTTGCCATCCCAATGTCGGCATCAAACACCAATACCTTTTTGCCCATCGACTGTAAAGTCAGCGCAAAATTCAGTGTGAAATTGGATTTCCCAACCCCGCCTTTACCGCTGCTGACCGTAATAATCTTGGCCGTTCTTGGAGATGCTGCCTTACCGCTGTTCCCTGATTGCTGAGAAGAAACAAGCTGGCGGAGCGATTGAGCTTGATCCGTCATGTACGAATCTCTCCCAGCAGTAGATGGCATAACCGCTCGCTGTCGGCCATCAACAGATCATCCGGCACATTTTGACCATTGGTCATATAGGACAAGCGAAGGTTATGGGCATCTATCAGATTAAACAAGGAGCCGTAACTGCCGGTCTCATCCATCTTCGTGAAGATGACCTTATCGAGTTCGTATTTGCTGAAATGATCCGCGATTTCGATCATATCGCTGCTCTTGGAGGTCAGGCTGAGCACAAGATAGGTTTCGCTTTGATCGGAATGGGAGAACAGGCTTTGAAGCTCGGAAACGAGCAGCTCGTTCCGATAGTTCCGGCCTGCTGTATCCATCAACACCAAATCACAATCCTGCAGCTTCTGAAGGGCTCGCTGCATATCACCAGGCGATTGCACGACTTCCATCGGCACATTGAGAATGGATGCATAAGTACGCAGCTGTTCAACGGCAGATATCCGATACGTATCGGAAGTAATAAAACCTACCTTGCGTTGGTTACGGAACAGCTGCTCTGCAGCGATCTTCGCGATCGTGGTAGTCTTACCGACCCCTGTCGGTCCAGCGATATATACAATCCGCGTCTCGGGTTGAACGCCGCCGCCAATACGCCCCTCAAGGAACGCCTCAGCTTGCTTGTAAATCACGTTCTGCAGTTCGGCCTCACTCATCTGCATATGATTAGCTTTCCAGGCTTCCTCCGCAGCTGTAAGCCACTCTTCCGTCAGTTTGACCGAAAGATCCTGCTTGAGCAGTTGATCCCGAATGAAATGCAGCGGCTCAGGAAGATGCTGCGCTTCAAGATTTTGCCTGGATAATCGCGCAATCCATTCCTTCATTTCCTTAAGTTCTTCAAGGACTCTTTGTTCGGATTCGCTAATTCCCAGACGGGAACTTAGAGACTCCTCTTGTCCCCCACGGGATGATTGAACCGATTGAACAGATTCAACGGAAGCTGCTGTTTCCGTTTGATCGTTTCGCATCGCTGCTTGTGCAGCTGCTGCGGGCTGTTGCACATGACCCGCTTCGTTCTTTTGCCTGTTAACTTCCTCCTCGGAAGCTGCAACCTGGCTCAGAATCTCGGCAAAACGACTATAGTCATCCTCATGCTGTACGCCGGAAGCTGTATCCGTGTTACTCGCAGAATTCGTGGAGGTCTGTGTACCGGGCTTCGAGATTTCAGCCGTTCGTTGATAAGCCTTGGGTACAGTACCAGAAGGTACAGCAGGCAGAACTTTGGACTTCATCGGAGCAGAACCTTTGGATTTCTCCGCTTGCTCTACTGCCGCGATCACCTCGATCTTCTTACGGGTAAACATCCCCAGGAATCCGCCTACCTTGGTTTCCTTCGTACTCAGTATGACGGCATCCGCACCCAAATCCGTACGAATGTGCTGCATCGCCTCAGGCATCGTGTCGACGATATACCTCTTCACTCTCATAAGTTCACCACTCCGACACTTTGAATTTCGACGTTCGGCTCCAGCTCACTATAGGACAACACCGGAATATCCTGCATGCTTCGTTCAATGACCTGCCTTAAATACATTCTTATGGCCGGTGAGGTAAGCAGAACAGGCTGCTGTCCCATCTGAATGATCCGGTTAACCTGTTCACTGAGCTTCTGAAACACACTCTGTGTCGAAGCCGGGTCCATGGCGAGATAGCTTCCTTGGTCACTCTGCTGGACGCTTTCGGCGATCTTCTTCTCCAGCTGCGGTCCAACCGTGATAACCCGCATGGCCTCGCCCTCTTGAGCATATTGCTGTGTAATTTGGCGAGAGAGGGCTTGTCTAACATATTCGGTAAGGACATCGGGATCTTTCGAATAATGTCCGTAATCCGCAAGGGTCTCGAGAATTGTGACCATGTCCCGGATTGAGATTTTTTCGCGGAGCAGCTTAGCCAATACCTTCTGTACTTCTCCAATGGTCAGCACAGAAGGAATGAGCTCGTCCACAAGGACCGGATAGCTTTCTCTAATATTGTCAACCAATGCCTTGGTCTCCTGGCGCCCAATCAGCTCATGGGCATGTCTCTTAATTAACTCAGTCAAATGGGTAGCCACAACAGATGGTGGATCGACAACAGTATAGCCGGCAAGATCCGCTCGCTCTTTTATGGCTTCATCTATCCACAGAGCAGGGAGCCCGAATGCCGGTTCGGTTGTTTCGATCCCCGTTACGGAATCATCCTCGTACCCAGGGCTCATGGCGAGATAGTGATTTAATAATAATTCACCACCGCCGACAGCATTCCCTTTTATTTTTATGACATATTCATTCGGTTTTAGTTGAATATTGTCGCGAATTCGGATAACCGGGACGACGAGTCCCAGCTCAAGTGCGCATTGTCTCCGAATCATGATGATCCGGTCCAATAAATCTCCGCCTTGCTGCGCGTCTGCGAGCGGAATCAACCCATACCCGAATTCGAATTCGATCGGGTCCACCTGAAGCAGGTTGATCACACTTTCCGGACTTCGAACCTCTTCGATTTGCTGTTCCTCTTCCAGTTGCTCCACTTCGACCTGCTTGCGATCCAGATTGTTCTGCATCCTCCGTGCGGCAATGAATAAGATGAGGGCAATCGGTGCGGTCGTAATCAGATGAATGGGTGTGAAAATCCCTAGCAACAGAACGGTACCTGAAACAATGTACAATAGATGAGGGTAGGAGAAGAGCTGCCCTGTTAGATCCTCTGCCAGGTTCCCTTCCGAAGAGGCTCTTGTAACAATCAAGCCCGCCGCAGTGGAAATCAGGAGCGCCGGAATCTGACTGACCAATCCGTCCCCGATCGTCAGGATGGAGTATGTGCTCATCGCGTCTCCGAATGACATTCCATGAATCGAGATCCCGATGATAAACCCGCCGATCAGGTTGATCAGCATGATGACAATCGTGGCGATGGCATCACCCTTAACGAATTTACTTGCACCATCCATAGCCCCGTAAAAATCGGCTTCCCGCTCGATTTTTCTTCTGCGCTCCCTGGCTTGCTGCTCATTGATCAAACCTGCGTTCAAATCCGCATCGATACTCATCTGTTTACCAGGCATCGCATCGAGCGTAAATCTTGCCGCAACCTCGGCTACCCGCTCCGAGCCTTTGGTAATGACGATGAACTGTACGACAACGAGGATCAAAAAGACGATGAAGCCAACCGCAATTTCGCCATTCGCTATCCACTTACCGAACGTGGCTACAACCTCACCCGCGTTAGCTTCCGACAGGATCAGCTTCGTTGTCGAAATGTTAAGCGCTACACGAAACAGTGTCGTGATGAGCAATAAGGAAGGGAAAATGGAGAAGTCCAAGGCTTCCTTCGTATTCATGGCCACCAGCAAAATAATAAGCGCCAGTGAGACATTAATAATCAGGAGTACATCGAGCAGCCATACCGGGATCGGAAGAATCATCATGAGTACGATGCCAATGACACCCGCAAGGACAGATAGATCTTTTATTTTCACTGCACTGACGCCTCCGGTCCCTAATTATTTCACTTTACCTTTTAGTTTATATACATAGGCCAGCACTTCCGCTACGGCCTGGAACAGGTCTCCCGGAATCGAATCCCCGATTTCCGACCGTTGGTACAAAGCGCGTGCCAGCGGCTTGTTTTCCATCGTTATAATTCCGTGTTCCTTCGCTATTTCTTTAATCCGCAAGGCCATGAAATCCTGGCCCTTCGCAATGATCTGCGGAGCTTCCATCATGGACCCGTCATATTTGATCGCCACTGCAAAGTGGGTCGGGTTTGTGATGATAACGTCGGCATTCGGGACTTCCTGCATCATCCGCTGAAGTGCCATCCGACGCTGGCGTTCCCTGATCTTTCCTTTAATCAGCGGATCGCCCTCCATCTTCTTGTACTCGTCTTTGATGTCCTGTTTGGACATTCGAATGTTTTTTTCGTAATCATATTTCTGATACATATAATCCAGAATGGCTAGAATAATCAGCCCGATGGCAATCTTGAAACCAAGTGACATGGTGATATCGGCCACGAAATGAAAAATGGTGTCGGGTCCCATCGTTGACAAGGAAGATAACCCTTCCCTCGCAGCCCACAAGGTGGTGTACACGAGGTAACCGATGATGGTCAATTTAATGACCGATTTCAAAAATTCGACCAAGGAACGCATCGAGAATATGTTCTTGAACCCTTTGATGGGATCGATTTTACTGAACTTCATTTTCAAAGGTTCGCCCGTCAGCATAAAACCGACCTGCAAATAATTAGCCACCAGCGCAATAACGAACACCGAGATAAACAACGGAGCCAGCAGAAGCAAGATTTGGACACCGTACTCCCCAAATAACTGCATCACATTGTCTTTCGTAACGTCCATGGAGAGCCGATTAATATAAATGTCGGTGAATAATCGAACGATGCGGTCTCTCATATACCCGCCGAAAATTAACAAGCTAAAGAATGCGGCCAGCAAAACCGATGCACCCGATACCTCCATACTTTTGGCAACTTGGCCTTTCTTACGGCTATCCTGGCGTTTCTTCGGTGTGGCTTTCTCCGTCTTTTCGCCAGAGAACAGCTGTAAGTCGACCGGATACCGGTATGACATCTGCTTCACCTCCATCCTCCTTAAGTCGGCCCGTCTCCAATAACGCCGAGCAACTGCCGGAGTGCTTCAAACATTTTGGCAAACAGATGATCAAATAGTGACACCAGCATCGGCATGAGCAGCATCAGCAGCACGAGTCCAACGATGATTTTGAGGATAATCCCGATCACAAACACATTGAACTGCGGTGCCGTCCTTGCCAGAAAGCCAAGCCCCACATCAGTCAGGAACAAGGCTGCTACCAGCGGAGCCGCCATTTGAAGTGCCAATACAAAAGAGTGCGAGAATGTCCGTACGAGAAAATCTGTCACATTGCCGTCATGAATCTTCCCAAACACATCACCCGATATCGGAATCCAATCATAGCTGTACATAATCGCGTCGAGCAGATAATGGTGACCATTCATGCTCAGGAATACCAGTAGAGCCAGATAATACTTGAAGTTTCCTATTAATGGGGTGGAAGCCCCTGTAAAAGGATCGATGATATTTGCCATGCTAAATCCGATCTGAATGTCAATTAACGCTCCTGCTGTTTGGACAACGGTCATAATAAGATAAGCTGTGAAACCAAGCAGTAATCCCACCAATACTTCCTGGACAATCAATATGACATAAGACAGATCTTGCGGAACCACTTCTCCGAGCCCGAACGAAAAATATACAATCAGGGCCATGATGGCCGAAAGGCCTATTTTGTAAGAAGGAGGTATACCGCGTGAAGTAAACACTGGCGATATTACAAAAAAAGCTGTTATTCGACAAAAAATAAGCATAAAAACAGGTAAACTTTGCTGCAACCATTCCATGGACACTCAGCCTATCCGATATATTTGTAGAGATTGTCCAAAATCCCGTGGGTAAAATCCACTAACGTCGTTAATATCCAAGGACCAAACAGCAGTAATGCTACAAGAACGATAATAATTTTTGGTACGAAAGCCAGCGTCTGTTCCTGGATTTGTGTTGTCGCTTGAAAAATACTGATGATAAGTCCGACAACCAGTGCGACAACAAGCATCGGTGCGCTCACCTTGAGCACAATATAGACCGCTTGCCCTGCCAGACCGATAATAAATTCAGCGCTCACGGCGAGTCCCCCTGTATTCGAATTACTTGCCGCTTATTGCTACGTGTTAAAGCTCATCAGCATGGATTTCACGACCAGATACCAGCCGTCTACCAAAACGAAGAGCAAAATCTTGAATGGCAGCGAGATCATGACCGGCGGCAGCATCATCATACCCATCGCCATCAGCACGCTGGCAACCACGATATCGATGACCAGAAACGGAATGAAGATCATAAAGCCCATTTGAAAGCCCGTCTTCAGCTCACTAATGGCAAATGCCGGTACCAAAACCGTTAATGGAATATCCTCGTAAGATTCGGGTTTCTCAGCGCCTGTATAATTCATGAACAACAATAGATCCTTTTCCCGTGTGTGCGCGAACATGAATTTCTTCATTGGATCTTGAGCCTTATCCAGCGCTTCCGCTTGGGTAATCTCACCTTTAAGATAGGGCTGGAGCGCTACATCATTCATCGACGACAACGTTGGAGCCATTACGAATAAGGTAAGAAACAGAGCCAGGCCGATCAACACTTGGTTTGGCGGTGTTTGCTGTGTGCCGAGCGAAGTACGGACAAAGCCAAGAACGATAACAATCCTTGTAAAACTGGTCATCAGCACCAGTATCGCCGGTGCAATGCTAAGAATGGTGATCAGGAGTATCAAGGACAAGGAGCTTGTCCCGGGTGTGTCTCCCTTATTGCCGATTTGAATATCGATGTTTGGAATCGGATCCGCAAATGCCGTATGGGAAAACAGAAATCCAAACAATATGAAAATCGCGATAGCGTACGAGATCTTTTTATTCATGAATCTTTATGATCCTCCCGCAGCAATTCTTCGACCTTTTCTTTCCGGTTCGGTACGCTGCGCAGCTTGGATTCGAACACTTCATGGAAAGAAGATGTATCGTCCAATTCCATTTCTTCCGGTGGTTTGCCTTTACGGAGTTTTGCCGCCAATTTCGTTATAAAAGGCGGCAGTGCCCCATTATGTATTCCAGAATCCTGTTCAAATGCAGCTTGGATAAGCGCAACTTCAGCTGGATCAGAAATTTTGTCCACCAACCGGACGTCTTCGCCAACTCCGATCACATAGATGATGCCCCCAATTTCGACGAGCTGAAGGGACTTGTTAGGGCCCATACCAACCGCACCCAAAGTACGAATGGAGCGGCCCTGCATCCAGCTCTGATTCTTTCTGCTGAGAAAGCGAATCAGGAACACGATCAACGCAACGATGATGGCAAGTACGATAAAGACATAAAATAACTGTAAATAATACCCGGTAGTACTACTTGAGCTTAATCCATCAGAAGCTGCCATCATCATAAGAATAATCCTTATACGCCAAGCGTCTTATTGATGGCTTCAATAACTCTGTCCGATTGGAACGGTTTGACGATAAAGTCCTTGGCTCCAGCTTGGATCGCATCAATAACCATCGCTTGTTGGCCCATGGCAGAGCACATAATCACTTTTGCGTTCGCATCGACTTTTTTAATCTCTTTCAGCGCTGCGATACCATCCATTTCCGGCATCGTAATATCCATCGTAATCAGATCTGGACGAAGTTCTTTAAATTTCTCGATTGCTTGCGCACCGTCCTGTGCTTCTCCCACAACCTCGAATCCGTTCTTGACCAATATGTCACGGATCATCATTCTCATAAATGCAGCATCGTCCACAATCAGAATTCGGTTAGCCATTGATAAAAATCCTCCCTAAAATGTTTGTGCTATTGTAATTTTTGAATCCGGTCCCATTGGCTTACGATATCCGTCACGCGTACACCAAAGTTTTCATCGATGACAACGACCTCGCCTTTGGCAATCAGTTTATGATTGACAAGGATGTCTACAGGCTCACCGGCAAGCTTGTCCAGCTCGATGATCGAACCTTGTGACATTTCCAGGATATCCTTAATTTGCTTTTGAGTCCTCCCTAATTCTACGGTGACTTTAAGGGGAATGTCCATCAGTAAGTTCAGATTGTTTTCATCCACCTGGGTGTATGGCGCAGATTGCAGATTAGCGAACTGTACGGGCTGTACATTCACATTGCGATTCGGCATGCCGCCATACTGTTGCGGTTGCCCTTGGTAAGGCATCTGCGGCTGTTCATATGGCATGGATTGCGGGATCTGTCCTCCCTGTCCTTGCACTGGCTGGCCGTAACCTTGTCCGTAGTCGAATCCTTGGCCCATGTCATTGCCATTAACAGGGTTAGCCGGTGCTTGAGCCGGTTCCTGTGTACTGACAGGTGCTTCCACCGTCGGCGCGGCTTCCTGCTTCGCAGGCTGCGGCTCTTCCGTCCCGTTGATAAGCATGTGAACCATATCCTTGGAGAAATGAACGGGAAGCAGCTGCATAATGGTTGAATCAATAAGGTCACCGATAATTAATCGGAATGAAATCTTAATCAATGTTTCATCCGGCGGAAGGTTGTTGACCCCTTCACCATTCGCCATGTCCAGAATGTCAATGCCTGGCGGCGATATATTGACAAACCGGTTAAAAATCGTTGACATGCTCGTTGCGGAAGAGCCCATCATCTGGTTCATCGCTTCCTGAACGGCACTGATATGAATCTCGTTGAGTTCCTCTTCCACGGGGTTGCCTTCCCCGCCTAACATCAGATCAGCAATGACCTGAGCATCACGTGTTTTAATGACTAAAGAGTTAATTCCTTCAAATCCATCTACATAAGTAACATGTACCGCTACATGCGGCTTCGGAAATTCTTCCTCAAACTCGCTTCGCTTAATGATCGACACTTTGGGTGTCGTGATATCCACTTTTTTGCCCAGCAAGGTAGACAGAGCGGTTGCAGCACTTCCAAAGGTAATGTTCCCAATCTCACCAAGCGCGTCCTGCTCTAGAGGTGTTAATACATCATCGACAGTCGCCGCCGAAGGAATTGATGCTGGTGATGCCATTTCCGACTGTTTCAACAAAGCGTCGATTTCTTCCTGGGATAAATAGTCTTTACTCGTCAAATTCTTCAGCTCCTTCGATGACAATTTCATCGATTTGTACAGCAACCCGGTCTTTTATCGTTCCGGGACTGCCAATAAACTTCAATCTGTCCCCAACCTTTATGGACAGTCCATCATGCATTGGTTGGTTTAATGAGATGACGTCGCCGACACTCAGTCCTAAAAATTCGGACACGGTAAGCTGTGAAACGCCCAGCTCGGCAACAATCGGAAGCTTGGCTTTACTTACACGCTGCTTAAGAGCGTCTACTTCCTCTGGAACACTCGCTTTTTTCTCCGAGATAAACCACTGATGCGCCGATAGCTTGGACATGATCGGTTCAAGCACCACATGCGGGATACACAGATTAATCATCCCCGTGGTATCACCGATTTTGGTGCTAAGGGAAATTAGCGCAATGGTTTCGTTGGGAGAAACGATCTGCATAAATTGCGGATTCGTTTCCAATGCTTCAAGGCGCGGTGAGATGTCCAGCACCGTTTTCCACGCTTCTTGCAGACTATCGAATGCCCGGCTGAAAATGCGCTCCATGATGATTGTCTCGATTTCGGTCATCGAGCTGACGGAAGAAGGAGCAATGCCCGTTCCACCCAGCAAACGGTCCAGCATCGCGTAAGCAATGTTCGGATGGACCTCAAGCACCATGCGCCCGACAAGCGGTTCCGCCTCGAATATATTAAGAACTGTCATTTTGGGTATGGAGCGAATAAATTCATCATATGGAAGCTGTTCAACCTGCACCACATTGATTTGCACAAAAGTACGTAATTGCGCTGAGAAATAAGTGGTCAGATATCGTGCAAAGTTCTCGTGAATGCGGGTCAAGCTCCGAATATGATCCTTGGAAAACCGGAGTGCCCTCTTAAAATCATAAGAACGAATTTTCTTTTGCGTTTCCTCTTTTTTCAGTTCTTCAGCATCCATTTCCCCTGAAGAGAGAGCGGCCAATAAGGCATCGATCTCATTCTGCGATAAAACATCAACCATCTACTCACCCCCTTACAGGTCGTCCGACGAACAGTCTAGATACCTACGATCATTACTTCTGTCATTTCGATTTGAATCAACTGCCCGGACGTTAACGACTTATTGATCAGGTTCTGCAGCTTGCCAATAAACTGTTCGCGCCCTTTGGAGTCATTAAGCAACTCGGGTTTCGTGTCGGCCAACGTTTTGATAATAATCGGTTTGATTTTAATCTCCTTGATTTTGTCGAATTCTTCCTTTGCTTTTTTGTCATTAAGCTGAAAAGCAAAGGCCATCTGGGCAATATATTCAGGATCTGCGAGATTCGTCTTGATCCCGGTTATTTCCGAGGTCATCTTGACGATCTCATCGGCTGACAACTTGGATAAAGCCGCTGCATTAGCCGAAGCCTGGCTTTTGCCGTTATCGCCAAGCAGTTTGTCCGACAACAAGAAGATCGCCACAACAATCAGCGTAATGGATAACAGGATCGTAATTAACCAGGGGAGCATCTTTTTCATGAAGGTTCCTCCAATTGCTGCACTTTAATGGTAGCTTGATGAATGCCTACCTCGTGATGATACGACTTAACGGAAGCGATGATTTCATTTGCACTTTCAAGCACAATCATGCGTTTTCCATTAATCAATGTAATGTAGGTGTCAGGAGTCTCCTCAACCATTTCTATCAACAGCGCGTTAAGCCACAACTGCGAACCATTTAACCTCGTTACCGATATCATGGACAGCCTCCTTGTTTAATCAGGGAGGGGATTGCCCCTCCCTATCCATCCTTATCGTTTCAGATTGACAACTTCTTGAAGAACTTCATCTGAAGTCGTGATAATCCGGGAATTGGCTTGGAAGCCGCGCTGAGCGACGATCATTTCCGAAAATTCACCTGTCAGGTCAACGTTGGACATTTCGAGCTGGCCAGCAATAATGGCACCAGTCCCTTCCTCAGCGTTGTTCCCTTCAAACATTACGGCATCCAAGTCGCCCTCCGGGATTGCATTCAGAGTTACGCGATACAAATTGCCGCCGATTTTCTCCAGGCCTTCCGGATTCGGAATTTTCGCAACGCCGATGATGGCTCCCTCGCTCGTTGTTCCGTCACTCATCTTCTGAATGATGGTGCCGTTTTGCGCAATCGTGAATGCCGTAACATCATCGCCCAACTGAATAGGTTCACCCGCCGAATCGAGAACGAGCATACCGTCTGAAGTTACCAGGTTACGCTCTACGTCAACATGGAAGTCGCCTGCACGGGTCAAGAAAGCCATATCTTGATCCTCGCTAAGCTTCACCATGAAAAATCCGTCTCCGTCAATTCTCAGATCCGTTGGATTGTTGGTCATCATTGCGCTGCCCGGTGTATGCAATGTATCAATCGAACCGATCGATACACCAAGACCGACCTGCTTCGCGTTTACACCACCGGTTGGATCGTCGGTTCCCGGTGTAACCCCGGACATCGTTTGGCTAAGAATATCTTTAAACATCACACGTCCCGCTTTAAACCCAACTGTGTTTACGTTAGCAATGTTATTACCAATGACATCAAGCTTGGTTTGGAAACCTCTCATTCCGGAAATACCGGAATACATGGATCTTAACATCGATTTTCCTCCTTTTGTTATGGACCGCTTCAGTCGATCAGCGGCCGCCTGGCTTCCTCACGGGCCAACCAGATTTATGAAATAATAACTGCACTATCAATTTGCGTAAATACGTTGTCCTTCATCGCTTTGCCATCCATCGCAGTGACCACGGTCCGATTCGGAATATTTACAATGAGAGCCATATCCTTCATCAGAATGAGTGATTCCTTGCTCCCCTTCGCTGCAGCTTTGTCCACAGCGCTCTGAATCTGCGCAAGCTGATCACCCTTTAATTCAATGCCGCGTTGCTGAAGTCTCTTCGCCGCATGATTGCTGATTTTTAGAAGATTCTCATTTAAAAGTTCCTGGAACGTCCCGGCGGGTGGATTAGTCTGAGCTTGTGCTGTTTTTCGTTCATTATGAAGTCCTGCGGGATGTATTTTCCCAGGGTATAAATGCCCTATCATCATGCGGTCACTCATGGCGCTGTTCCCCCAGGCTCTTCTCCCTCTTGTCCGGGATCTCCGGCTTCAGGATCTGTCGGACCGGGATTGCCTGTTTCAGGTACGGAAGGATCCGGATTATTTGTTGCAGGATCTGTCGGACCTGAATTATTTATGTCAGGAACGGTAGGATCCGGATTGTTTATTTGAGGATCTATCGGACCTGAATTCAATGCTTCTGGATCATTCTCGGTTACGGCGTTCTCGATCTTCACGATCTGGTCAAGCGATACTTCACTGTCACCGACTTTGGCATAATGGACGCCTTCACGAACAATGATAGAATCTACGATACCGCTCTTCATGACGGACTCCGAACCATCCTCCGGCTTAAACATCCAGCTGATCTGTTTACCGATCAAACTTGAAGCAGCACCCAGAGACTGACTCATCGCCGTTAATTGAGTATTGATATTCATCAGCTGCTCCAGGGAAGTAAACTGGGCCATTTGGGCAATAAACTCCCGGTCCTGCATCGGCTGAAGCGGATCCTGATGCCTTAATTGTGTAATCAGGATGCTCAAGAACTGATCTTTTCCAAGCTCCTGGCCGTTTCCGTTTTTACTGCTGACATTCCCTTTACTATAATTGGGCCACATATTCTTAGTAGATACCGGATTTGTTGCCATCCAAGCTCACCTCCTCACTGTTAGGCTTTAGCGGTAAATGTCCCTGCTTGCACAAGTTCATCGTCGGCTTGATGCTCAGCAATCCAATCGTTTAATTCTTCTGTCAGATTTGCTGCAAGCACGGCATCATCGGATGGTCTATCCTTCTCCTTCGAGCGATGCTGTGACTGCTGCTGACCTGATCCAGGCTGACGGCCGTCTTGATAAAGATTCGCATTGGAAGACTGGCTGCTCTGTGTAACTTCAATTTTCTCGATCTGCAGCCCTTGTGCAATCAATGCGCTGCGAAGCTGTGCCATTTGCTGGTCAATCAGCTCTTTGGCATCTGTCGACCTTGTCATGAACTGGGCGATTAATTGGCCATTTTGCATCGTAAGTTTGATATCTACTTGACCCAGATGTTCCGGATTCAAGGAGATTCTCGCTTCCGTAAAACCGGTTTGTTTCACGATTTCGAGCTTATTAATAATGAAGGAAGTCATTTCGCTTGCGAAGTTCTCAACAGGCACCGGCGGAGCTGCAGGCTTTACTGCAACTTGCGTTCCTGAACGCAGGGCTAGCTGACCGGCAGTGACCGTTCCTTGCTCCAACAGCGAATCTCCTTCGTTAATCACGAACTCAGTTGCTGTACCATCAACGTCGGTACTTGGCGCCAGCGATGACCACTTGGCATTCGCTTGGCCCGTTGTTGGAGATGAAGCTGACTGTCCTGAAGTATTCGTGGATACGTTAGACTGGACGGCATCCGGTTGCTTTTGGGCCAGAATGTTATCAAAACTGCCGCTTGCCTTACTCTCTCCGGTCCCTGTACCTTGACCAAGCAGACTATGGAAAGATTGGACAAGCTGTTTTACAGCAGCTTCGGTATTCAGATCCACCTGACCAGATTTGGAAAGCATGGATGCCAGCTGGCTGATCGTATCCTGTACCGCGAATCGAATGGTCTCCGGTCTGGAAGCCAATGGAGATATCTCATTCCCATCCGAATTTTCTTGTGCTTGAGGAGAAGCTCCGCTCAGCATAAGATTCGCTTGCGTTAGCCAGTTCTGCAGCTCTTGCAATAAGGATGGATCCTCCATTAATGCCTGATCCATGGTGTCCAGCTCCTGCAGCAAACCTTGAAGCAATTCCATCAAGCCCTCAAGCGATGCATCGTTTTCCGAAGAATACTGCGTTAGCAAGGATTCCAGCTTGGCAGCGACTTCTGTCGAAGTTGTTGAAGCACTGTTACCGCTGCTGTTCATCTGGTAAGCCAGTGTCGCATCAAAGGAAACACCCGCTGTCGTTTGACCCGCCGCGCTTGTCTTTCCGCTTCCCGAGGGACTGCTCACGGATGGAGACATGTTTTGTACCGTTATTGTCATCGTCTTATTTCACCTCCTTTCCTGGGGATGGAGATTCATTTCAGAGCTTATTTAGAGCCCATCAGGCGATTCAATATCTTTGCTGCCAGCTCCGCATCTTTCGAGGACATCGCATTTAAAATCCGTGAACGAGTAGCATCATCCACTGTATTTAGAATGGTCATGGTCTTAGCGGGGCTAATCTTATACGTTTGCATCAGCAGTTCGGCAGCGTTGGCGGGTGTCATTCCGGCAAAGGTCTGATTCAACTGGTTTTTATCCAGATTGTCGGATGACTTCTTCTGCGCTGCCTCCGTTTCGTTCTTCTTGAGCCTGGATTGCAAAGCCGCGATGGCCAGATCTTCAGAAGTCTCAGCATCTTTAAGCATCATGGTTGCATCTGCGGCCGTTTTCGGATCCATTTTCTGCAGAATGGCAACCCGATTGCTGCTCTTCATCTGACTAAGCATAAGCACCATTTCTTCCAGCGTAAGGTTTTGCATAATCGGTGCGGCTTTGCTTGGACTCATGTCGGCGTAGAGCTTGGACAGTTCACGAATCTGCTTGGTATACGCGTCTTCCTCTTCTGTCTCACCGCTTGTCGATGTGCTCTGCATCGAATCAATTTGGGTTTCCAGCTCTTTCACCTTGTTTTCCTGCGCTGCTTTTTGCTCTGATACTTCATTTAATGTTTCTTCGCGTTCGGCAAGCTGCTTCTTGAGTTCAACAATCGTAGCTTCCGCGCTTTCTTCCTGCTGCTTCGCTTCTTTGAGTTTCTGCTCTTCCGGGGTCAGCACCGGATCCGGGACCCAGTTCTTCACGATCGGAATTTTATTAGCTACATCAATTAGTCCATCACGCACATCGGCTCTAAAAAATACGGCAAGCGCCCCGAGCAGAACAATCGTGAATATAGCAGGTACCAAAATCAACAGTATCCGTTCAAATCCTCCGCCTGATTCTTCCTTATCAAGCGGTATGTCTTTTCGTGCCACTCTCATTCCTCCTTCGCGGTCATAACCCTTCGGTGTTTGCAAACCTTATCGGGCTTTGATCGCAAAACGTACCGTCGCCATTTCGTCCAGCTCGTTTTGTTCCCGAAGGAGACTTTCATGCCGGAACTTTTCTTGGGATTTGTCTCTTGCCTTCAGCCACACTTTTTCATCAAGCATCTTATCAGACAATACCTTTTGTTTCTTCGTTACATTGACATGAGCGATCCGTATGTCATCCCGTTTCCGCTCAATGCATTCTTCCAAGTACTCTGCATATACCTGAATGTTTCGGATCTCAGCAACCGGCACGCACCTCGATGCCACCTCTTGCTGAGCGCGATACATTTGATCCCGCATCTCATACAGCTCATTCAGACTTTTCTCTTCTGCCTGCAGCTTCCCGATGGCACTTGACAGCATCCATTCGGCTTGCGTTTTCTCGTTGCTTTTCAGGTCTACGATTTTCTGGAATGCATAATGAAATTTCATTCTTCAAAGTCATCTCCTTGAAAACTCGGAAATCAAACGTTCCTGAACCTCATTCAATGTTGTCTTCTCATTCACTTTTTGCTTCGTGAAATCCCATATTTGGCCGATATATTCAATCGATTCATCGATATCAGCATTCGAGCCCTGTTGATATGCCCCAATATTGATCAAATCCTCCGAGTCCTTGTATATCGCCATCAGTCGCTTTACGTTCTCGGAAGCATCGATTTGTTCCTCCGGAGAAATATCTTTCATTACACGGCTAATGCTAGCCAGCACATCGATAGCCGGGAAATGCCCTTTGTTCGCTATATTCCGGTTTAGAACGATATGACCATCGAGGATCCCCCTGACCGCATCCGCGATCGGTTCGTTCATGTCATCACCGTCTACCAGCACCGTGTAAAAAGCGGTAATCGAGCCCGTTGGCCCTGTGCCTGCGCGTTCCAGAAGCTTCGGCAGACTTGCAAAAACAGACGGAGTATAACCACGCATGGCCGGCGGTTCTCCTACGGCAAGCCCTACTTCACGCTGCGCCATCGCATAGCGGGTAACGGAATCCATCATCAACATCACATTCAGGCCGCGATCCCTGAAATATTCAGCGATCGTTGTAGCGATCAAGGCTCCCTTAATACGGATGAGTGCCGGTTGATCCGAGGTCGCTACAATCACGACGGACCGCTTTAACCCTTCGGGACCCAAGTCCCGTTCAATGAAGTCCAGCACCTCTCGTCCACGTTCCCCGATCAAGGCAATGACATTGACATCGGCAGAAGTATTTCGGGCGATCATTCCCATCAAGGTACTCTTCCCGACCCCGGATCCGGCGAATATGCCGACCCGCTGGCCTTTGCCGATAGATAGCAATCCGTCAATCGCGCGGACGCCGATGCTGATCGGTTCCTGAACCCTCGGCCTATTCAGCGGGTTCTGGGGGACATTATGTGTTGAATAATGCGGCATACGAGCCGGAATGATAGATCCGTCCAGCGGTTGTCCCAATCCGTCGAGCACTTTGCCAAGCAGTTCCGAACCTACCTGCACACTCAGCGGTTTACCGGTACCGACTACATCACAGCCGGGACCAATAGAGTGAAGCTCGCCGAGAGGCATCAGCAACACTTTGTTGTCTCTAAAACCCACGACCTCCGCCTTGAGCGGCTTGGATTGCTTCGTGGGATAGATGTAACAAACATCACCGATGCTTGCATCCGGACCTTCGGACTCCACCATCAGCCCGATAACCTGCGTAACTTTACCGTTGATGCGAACGGGGTCCAGATGTTTCAGATGATCCATATACCGCGCGCTATTCAGCTTCTTCATCTTGATTTCTCCGTTCCTCATCATCAAGAGCGAACCGCACGAGTTCTTTTTTGATCTCAGCTAGCTGTGTATCAATGCGGGCGTCCACGCTTCCGAAGGAAGACCTGATCACGCAGCCACGATCTTTAACCGTGGAATCCGGCAAAATTTGAAGTTCTGCCTGAGAATCGATCGATAATCCGAGCTCTTCCCGTGCCGCGTATACAAATTCGAATTGCTCAGGAGCTATGCAGAGGGAGATGACTCCTTTTTCCCGCTTGCGTGCCAGATTCTTTCGAATCAGCTCCAGTGTGAAATCAGGTTCAATCGTAAGCTGACGATCCAGGACTTTCTCCGCTATGCTGCAGCTGAGCTCCACCAAAAACGGCTCCGCTTCCTGAATTAAATCATCCTTAGCTTGATGGGCGAGCTGAAGCAATTCACTCGCTTGTAATGTCGCTTGCTCCATCAGTTCCTTCATCTCAAGTTCTGCCTTGGCAGAGCCCTCGGCGTATCCTTGGTTAAATCCTTCCATCTTCAGCGTTTCAGACAAATCCTCGTCCTGAAGCCTTCTTTCGGTCCACCACGTTTCAATCTGCTGCTGCGCTTCACTCAACAGCCGCTCCGCCTCTTCCGATGCCTCACGGATTTGCCTTTCGGCAAACTCTTGAGCATCCTTCAGCATCTCATGCTTTAAGCGTTCCGCTTCAGCCAGTGTTTGTACGACAGCCGGCTCGGCAGTCGGCGGAGTATATTCCTCTACCGTTTCCTCGGTTGGTGAAGCGTAACGACGAGCAAGATCCAACTCTTTCAACACATCCATCGGTTTATAGTGGGACGATTTGATCAAGTTAGACAATGATGTCATCTCCTCCGCCGCGAGCAATAATGACCTCGCCCGCTTCTTCGAGTCTTCGGATCGTGCTTACAATCCGCGTCTGAGCTTCCTCTACATCACGCAGCCGTACCGGTCCCATGTATTCCATTTCTTCGCGGAAGGTTTCAGCCATACGCTTGGACATATTGCGGAAAATGACATCCCGTACCTCTTCGCTTGCCACCTTGAGAGCAAGCTGTAAATCGGCGTTCTCGACATCGCGGATAATACGCTGTATCGAACGATTGTCCACGTTGACGATATCTTCGAATACAAACATCCGCTTCTTGATTTCTTCTGCGAGCTCGGGATCCTGGATTTCCAGGGAGTCGAGGATCGTTCGCTCCGTTCCGCGGTCCACGCCGTTCAGAATTTGAACGATGGATTCAATGCCACCCGCACTGGTGTAATCCTGGGTAACCGTCGCCGACAGCTTCTGTTCCAGCACACGTTCCACCTGGGCGATGACTTCTGGTGAAGTACTGTCCATAACTGCAACCCTACGCGCTACTTCGGCCTGCTTCTCTTGCGGAAGCGAAGATAGGATCGCGGATGCCTGCTCGTATTGAAGATACGACAAGACGAGAGCAATGGTCTGTGCATTTTCGTTCTGGATAAAGTTCAGAATTTGGCTTGGGTCCGCTTTGCGGGCAAAGTCAAACGGTCTTACTTGAAGCGTTGCAGTCAGTCTGTTGATCACTTCCATCGCTTTTTGCTGTCCAAGCGCCTTCTCCAAAATTTCTTTAGCGTAATTAATACCGCCTTGCGAGATGTATTCCTGGGCTAGACAAATTTGATGGAATTCCTGAATAATGCTATCTTTCTCATCACTGTCGACTTTGCGAACATTCGCAATCTCCAGCGTTAATTGTTCAATTTCTTCATCTCGAAGATGCTTAAATATTTGAGCGGACACTTCCGGGCCAAGTGTAATGAGCAGTATAGCCGCTTTTTGACGTCCGCTTAACATTTGGTTATTTCCCTTAGCCAATGCTTCCACCTCTATTCCTCAGCTAGCCATGTGCGAAGTAAATTCACGAATTCATCTGGCTTCTTCTTCGCCAAGGTTTCGAGCTGCTTACGAACCTGGCTTTCATTGGTTATACTTTCGAGATTAATCGATGGGAATTCCGTAACTGGCGGAAGCTGAATGTCATCTTCAAATTCTTCCTGCTGTTGTCTGCGTCTGCGGATTATGAAATAGGCTCCTCCAGCAATTAACGCCAACGCAGCGATACCAATCCCCCATAATACAGGCTTTGAAAGAACGGTTTTCGGATTATCATCCGCATTTACATTAAATACCTGTGAAATAACCGAAACTTTTTTTGGATAAATCAGCGTCTGTATAAGTAGAGTCTGTATCCGAGAGCGATGCTCGTACGATATTAACCAGGATGTTCTGTATTGCCGTTCTTGTAGCGTCATCCAAAGTTTGTTGTCCGGCAGGTGGTTCAACCGAGACATTAATGGTTAAATCTTTAACAGTATATGGACTTGCTATGATATCCTTCGTAATCCGGTTAACTTCATAGTTAACGGTTTTGGAGAGCTCTTCCGAGTTCGTTTCCCCGCTTCCAGAATCGCTCGGATATCCCGGAACAGCTTCTTCGCCTACACCGGCCACTCCGCCGGTTGGACTACTGGTTCCCGAATAGTTCTTCTGGATCTCCTGAACACTGAGCTCAATCCCCTTCATTTCTTCTTCATCAACAGGGGTTACGATGTTTTCCTTGCTTTGCACCTGATCAAAGTTCAGTTTGGAGGCAACCAGAACATTAACTTTATTCGATCCCATATATTGCGAGAGAAACTGCTGAACATTTTGCCTAACGTCGCTTTCGAATTTTTTCTGAAGCGCGAAGTTTTCTTCCACCTTACCCATCAATCCACCTTGACCGCCTTTAGCTGTTGCGAGCAGCTCGACTTCGTCATTGGTGATTGTAATGTTCTCGACCGGTAAGTTCGGAATGGCCGTCTTCACCAGGTTATAATACCCGTCAATGACTTCTTGATTAGGACGATAGCCCGGTTTGAATTGCACAACTACGGAAGCACTGGCTTGATCTTCGTTTCCGTTCTTGGCAAATACACTTTCTTTCGGCAGATTTAATAATACCGTTGCATCTTGGACGCCCTGCATTTTCTCAAGCAGTCGTTCTACTTCGCCATTCAGTGCATTTACATATTTCACTTCGAATTCGTTATCTGTCATCCCGATGGCCGATGCGTTCTTCTCGAAGGTTTCGAATCCGATCGTACCATTCTGTACAAGTCCTTGAGACCCTACATCAATCTGGACTTTAGCTGCGCTCGTACTCGGAACCAGGATGCTTCTGCCATCCTCGCTCAGCTTGTAGGAAATCCCTTGTGTCTCCAGGTGGCTGATGATTCCTGCGGCATCGCTGGAATTTAGATCCCGGAATGCTACTTCGTACTTCGTCTTAGAGAACTGCATCGTTAGTACGATTAGAGCAATCAAAACAAATGCTATTGTAGCGATTAACATTATTTTTTGTTTGTTGCTGAATTGGTTCCAATACTGGGTCATTCTCTCCCTATATTGGGTAATTCTCTCGTTCACATTGTCACCCCATCCGAAACTTTGCTAGAAACATTTAGATTTGCGTGCGCATGATCTCTTGATAGGCTTCTACCACTTTGTTTCGGACCTGTGTTGTGAGCTGAATGCTCAACAGAGCCTGTTGGGCGGATATCATCGCCTGATCTACGTTTACTTGTCCAATCATTAATTTATCGCTCATGACATGTGCATTTTGTTCCTGTGCTGCCACAGAGTTCAGTGCTTCATTCAGATAAGAGCCAAAATCGCGAATCGATTCGGAAGGAGTCGCTCCATTTTTCACTTGCTCCTGCAGTTGAAGCGGCTGTACGCCCTGAACACTGAACATTGCATTTTGAATCATCTCTTTCTCTCCTCCTACAATAATGGGCTTATGTATTTTCACTTGTTATCTACCGATCTCCAATGCCTTCATAATCATCGCTTTCGAAGCATTTATCGCAGTAACGTTAGCTTCGTAAGAACGGGTAGCTGCTAGCATATCCACCATTTCCTTCGTAATGTCCACGTTAGGCATAAAGACATAGCCTGCCGCATTCGCATCAGGATGTGTAGGGTTATATACCTGTTTCAGCGGGGTTTGATCTTCCCGTACCTGCGCAACCTTTACCCCTTGTCCCACATTCTGTCCATTCATCTGTGCTCTAAGAAGCCCTTCAAACGATTCCTGCTGCGGCTGTAACACAACCGTTTTTCGGCGATACGGAACGGCTTGGCCATTCTCGATTCGTGCGCGTGTAGTTTCCGCATTGGCTATGTTGGAGGAGATGACATCCATTCGAAGCCGTTGTGCTGTTAGAGCTGATGCATTAATACCGAAGCTATTGCTAATATTCATGAACCCTATCTCCCTTCAATAGCTGTACGCATCATTCGAATCTGCTCATTTACAGCTTGTATGTATGAATTATAACGGAGCTGATTCTCTGCAAGCAGCGACATTTCTCTGTCTGCATCGACATTATTCTGGTTGTTATTCATGGAGCTGCTGCCATCCTTCATGACGGAAGCATCAGGAATCCCCCCGGTTGGACCAATGACAAAATGCCTGGGATCTGTTCTTCTGCCCTGAAGTGACAATTGGGCCCCATCCATTTCTTTTTTCAGAAGACTCTCAAAGGATACCTCGGATCTCTTAAAATGAGGAGTATCCACGTTGGCGATGTTGTTTGCAATCACATTGTTTCTGAGATTTGCTGCATCCAAACCGCTTTGAAGCCGTTGAAAAGAACTATTATTCAACAGGTTCACTAGCTCATTCCTCCTGACTGGACTTTGCAGAAAGGTATTCCACTCTTCCTAGCTAAATCCTCTTTTTTCGACAAATCATATAATCCGTATGAACTAACCTAGGTCTTAAGTAGAAAAAGACAACATGATGTCACATAAACTAAGTTTCTTAAAGATTGGGACTTTTTACAATAAGAAAAAAGCCCTATCTTTTACCAAAAAGAAGGGCTTTGTGTTCATTTTTATTCGGTTTTTTTCTATATTATTGCAAATCGTACCACTAAATCTGTAAAATTTGAGCGATTTTTCCCGAAGGGTAGGTCCTGCTACGACCCATAAAATTCACAAAAAATTACGAAATCCGTCCCGATCCCTTCCAACATGCGAAAGCACTTCGACAACTTGCTGGTAGTGGCATGATGAATATCGACAATTATTTCCTTTCGCATACCCGGAAGATAGACCTATATGCATGCAACTATAGAATATACTGGCTCAGATCCCGGTCCTGGGCGATGCCGGCAAGTTTCTCCCGGACATACTGCGGCGTGATCACCATGCGGTCCAGCGTCAGCTCAGGCGCTTCAAATGACAGGTCTTCGAGGAGTTTCTCCAATATCGTATGAAGTCTCCGCGCGCCTATATTCTCCGTGTTCTGGTTAACCGAAGCCGCGATTTGGGCAATCTCCCGTATAGCTTCTGGGGAAAACTCAACCTCAAGATCTTCAGTACGCAGCAGATTGACGTATTGCTTGGTTAGTGCATTTTTCGGCTCGGTCAAAATGGATACAAAATCGTCGAGTGACAAGCTGCTGAGCTCCACCCGAATCGGAAAACGCCCCTGAAGCTCGGGTATCAAATCCGATGGCTTCGCAATATGAAAAGCACCGGCAGCGATAAAGAGGACAAAGTCCGTTTTTACCGGCCCGTATTTCGTCATAATCGTGGAGCCTTCAACGATAGGCAAAATATCGCGCTGCACACCCTCTCTGGACACATCTGGACCTGATTGACGGCCCTGGCTGGCAACCTTGTCGATCTCGTCGATAAAGATAATACCGGATTGCTCTGCCCGACGAATAGACTCCTGAATGACATCATCCATATCGATAAGCTTGCCAGCTTCCTCTTGCGTCAGCACTTTCCTGGCTTCCTTGACGGACAGCTTGCGGCGCTTTGTGCGTTTTGGCATCAGATTACCGAACATTTCCTGCATGTTCATCCCCATCTGATCATTGCCCTGCCCCGCAAACATATCAAACATGTTCGGAGCAGCATCCTCGACATCAATCTCAATCGTTTCATCTTCAAGCTTACCGGACAGCAGGTTAAAACGAACTTGTCTCCGTTTCTCTTTGAGACTAACGTCCTTATCGTCCGCATCCTCATCTTCGGCCTGGGTATCGTTATTGGCACCGCCAAACAGCATCTCAAAGGGATTGCGCTGACTTTTCTGTCCTTTGGTTGAAGGTGCCAACAGCTGAACGATCCGCTCGTTCGCCATTTCCTCGGCTTTGTCCTTTACCTTCTCGGTACGTTCCAGCTTCACCATCCGGATCGCGGTTTCCACAAGATCACGTACCATGGATTCCACATCACGGCCAACATAACCAACCTCGGTAAACTTTGTCGCCTCGACCTTGACGAACGGTGCATGGACCAGCTTGGCAAGCCTTCTTGCAATCTCCGTTTTGCCGACGCCGGTAGGACCGATCATCAGAATGTTCTTCGGTACGATTTCATCCCGCTCGTCATCTGTAAGCAAACTCCGGCGATAGCGGTTCCGAAGGGCTACAGCGACCGATTTTTTAGCGTCCTTCTGCCCTACGATGTATTTATCCAGCTCGGATACAATCTGTCTTGGCGTCATCGATTCTTTACTCATCGCGAATACCTCCACCCCTGATATGGCTATATGTTACTGTATGGCATCCTTACAGCTCTTCGACAATAATGTTGCTGTTGGTATAGACACACACCTCAGAAGCGATCTGAAGCGCCTCTCTGGCTATATCCTTTGCTTCCATATGTCCGGCATGTCGCTTAAGCGCCCGACCTGCCGACAAGGCAAAATTGCCGCCTGACCCTATGGCCAGCACATCATCATCGGGCTCGATGATTTCGCCGCCGCCTGAAATCAGGAGCATTCCTGTTTTATCCATAACAATCATCAAAGCCTCAAGTTTGCGAAGCACACGGTCTTGACGCCAGTCCTTCGCGAGCTCAACAGCGGCACGCTGCAGGTTTCCATGGTGCTCTTCCAGCTTGCCTTCGAATTTCTCAAATAACGTAATTGCATCCGCCACAGAACCGGCAAAACCGGCGACAACTTGTCCCCGGTAAAGACGGCGCACTTTCTTGGCGGTCTGCTTCATGACTACACTTTCACCAAATGTAACTTGGCCATCGCCGGCAATAGCTGCTGTGCCATTATGCCGTACTGCGCAAATCGTCGTAGCGTGAAAAGTCATTTCCATGATGGCAAGACCTCCCTAAGAAAATAAGATTAGATTGTATTTGGTTCGTTAGCATTAATAAATATTCGTACTCCGTCAAGAGCTCGGCTCGCAAGCGCTTCGTTCTTTTCCTTTTTGTTTCGAATGCGCTTCTCGAGACTCGGAAGAAGACCGAAGTTCGCATTCATTGGCTGGAAGTTATCGGGATCTGCATGGGTAATGTAATAGGCCATACTCCCGATAGTTGATTCCTGAGGGAACACGATCCCCTCCTGCCCCTGAGCTGCTCTTGCTGCATTGATTCCAGCAATCAATCCGGATGCCGCCGATTCAACATATCCTTCAACACCCGTCATTTGGCCCGCCAGATACAGATTAGGCCGTGTTTTCACCTGATAGGTTTGTTCCAGCAGTCTAGGCGAATTGACAAACGTATTGCGGTGCATGACGCCGTAACGCACAATCTCGGCGTTCTCGAGTCCCGGAATCATGGAAATGATCCGCTTCTGTTCGCCCCACTTCAAATGAGTTTGAAAACCGACAAGGTTGTAGAGGGTACCTGCCGCATTATCCTGACGGAGCTGCACCACAGCGTGCGGCAGCTTGCCTGTATGCGGGTTCACCAATCCAACAGGTTTCATCGGGCCAAACAAGGCGGTTTGTTTACCACGCTTCATCATGATCTCGATCGGCATGCAGCCTTCAAAATAAATCTCCTTCTCAAACTCTTTCAATTGAGCGACTTCGGCAGTGATAAGAGCGTCATAGAAAGCGTCAAACTCTTCTTCCGTCATGGGACAATTCAGATATGCCGCTTCGCCTTTATCGTAACGGGATGCCAGATAGACCTTGCTCATATCAATGGAATCCTTTTCCACGATCGGCGCAGCCGCATCGTAAAAATAGAAATAGTCCTCACCCATCAGCTCACGAATCTGTGATGACAATGCGGGCGAAGTCAGAGGCCCTGTGGCAATAACAACGATGCCTTCTTCAGGTATATGCTGAATTTCTTCATTTACAACCTCAATTAAAGGATGCTGATGCAGGGTTTCCGTAATTTCTCCCGAAAAACCGTCACGGTCAACGGCCAATGCGCCGCCAGCCGGGACGGAATTGCGGTCTGCCGAACCGATGACAAGCGAGTTCAGCATCCGCATTTCTTCCTTCAATACCCCGACTGCGTTGGTTAAACCGTTAGCGCGTAGCGAATTACTGCATACAAGCTCAGCGAACTTGTCCGTATGATGAGCCGGCGTCTTCACGACCGGCCGCATCTCATATAATGTAACGGGTATGCCGCGGCTAGCGATCTGCCAAGCAGCTTCACTGCCTGCAAGCCCTGCACCGATAACCGTAACCCTCTGTGAATCTGTCAAAGTCATTACCCCCTGTATGCCTTACAAATCTGCTGCATCGTCCTGTTCCTCGACCATTTCGGAATAATCACAAGAAGTACATTGAAGCTTGATGCCTTGCTTGCTTTTCTTCTCTACCATCAAACTGCTGCAATTCGGACACGGCTTCGTTGACGGTTTATCCCATGATACAAAGTCACATTCGGGATAACGGTCACACCCAAAGAAGACGCGCCCCTTCTTGCTCCGGCGTTCCACGACATGGCCTTCCTTGCATTTCGGGCAGGCTACGCCGATATCTTTCACGATCGGCTTGGTATTCCGGCAATCCGGGAAGCCAGAGCATGCAAGAAACTTGCCAAACCTGCCCAGCTTATACACCAATGGCTTACCGCATTTTTCGCAGATTTCATCGGAAACCTCATCTTCGATTTCGATTTCCTTCATTTCTTCCTCTGCTACTTCAAGGCGCTTTTCAAAGGATTCATAGAACTCTGCCAATACCTTGACCCAATCTTCGGAGCCCTCCTCCACATGGTCGAGGTCCTCTTCCATGTTCGCCGTAAACTCCACATTGAGAATTTCCGGGAAGAACTGCTCCATCTGTTCGATGACAAGTTCACCGAGCTCGGTTGGCATGAATTTTTTCTCTTCGATGGCAACGTAGCCTCTCTTCTGGATCGTCTCCAGCGTCGGTGCATACGTACTAGGACGCCCTATACCGAGCTCCTCCAGCGTTCGGACAAGACGCGCTTCCGTATAACGCGGAGGCGGCTGGGTGAAGTGCTGCTTCGGCTCAATATCCTGCTTCTCCAGAATGTCGCCACTATGAAGCTCTGGCAGGTATTTATCTTCCTCTGTCGTCCCGTCGTCGTTGCCTTCAACGTAGACCTTCATAAATCCAGGGAAACGAACCTTCGAACCCGTTGCGCGGAAAACGGTCTTGCCCGCGGTAATATCCACAGAAAGCGTATCCAGCACAGCAGAAGACATCTGACTCGCTACAAAACGCTCCCAAACCAGTTTATACAGGCGAAGCTGATCACGACTCATGAACGGCTTCACGGATTCAGGATCCCGCAGCACCGATGTAGGTCGAATCGCTTCATGCGCGTCCTGAGCGTTGGCCGCTTTTTTCGAGTATTGTCTCGGGCTCTCCGGAACGAACGGATCACCATACCTCTCGGTGATGTATTCTTTCGCTTCTTCTTGAGCCGTGCCTGAAATGCGCGTGGAATCCGTACGCATATAGGTAATCAAACCGACGGTGCCTTCCTTGCCAAGCTCGACGCCCTCGTACAACTGCTGGGCAACGGACATGGTCTTGGCAGCCCGGAAACCAAGTTTACGTGCTGCTTCCTGCTGCAAGGAACTCGTCGTAAACGGTGGAGACGGGTGGCGCTGACGTTCGCGCTCTTTTACTTCGCCGACTTGGAAGGAAGCATCCCGAATCGCTTCGAGAATTTCATTGACCTCCTGTTCATTGGTCAGCTCCTTCTTCGCGCCGTCAAGCTGCGTGAATTTGGCTTCGAATGCGGAACCTTTAATGGCCAGCTTGGCCGTAATGGTCCAATATTCTTCCGGAACGAAAGCGCTTATCTCATTCTCGCGGTCGAGAATGATTTTGACGGCTACCGATTGAACGCGGCCGGCAGAGAGTCCCTTTTTCACTTTCTTCCATAGAATAGGGCTGATCTTATAACCAACCAAACGGTCGAGGATACGTCTTGCCTGCTGCGCGTTAACCAAATCCATGTTAATTTTGCGCGGCGTCTTGAAGGCGTCCTTTACGGCCGTTTTCGTTATTTCATTAAATACAACCCGCAGGCTTTGAGTATCATCCAGCTCCAACGCATGCGCAAGATGCCATGCAATGGCTTCCCCTTCGCGATCGGGGTCAGCTGCGAGGTACACTTTTTTCACCTTTTTGCTAGCATCCTTAAGTTCCTTTAAGACAGAACCTTTTCCGCGGATCGTAATGTATTTCGGATTGAAGTCGTTTTCCACTTCAACCCCGATCTGGCTCTTCGGCAAATCGCGAACATGACCCATCGAAGCCTTCACGATATACTTGCTGCCGAGATATTTGCCAATCGTTTTCGCCTTAGCAGGCGACTCTACGATGACGAGTGAATCCGCCACAGGTTCATCCTCCTCTCCAACATTCAAACTTTCCCATTAAATGATCTTATATATAGCACCGGGTAATTGGGTAATCTGCTTTTTTATGATTAAAGATAACAGAACTGAATGCAAATGTCCAAAATCCCACCGGGTTCGCTCGATCATCTCATCCAGCGACCCGGGACCCTGTTCGAGCATATGGTATATTTGTCGTTCGTCATTTGTCAACCCGGCTTGTTCATCCGGATGCTCCTGACGAGGGGCCCGCCGCTCCTTATTGTATGTATCCGAAGCTACTTTTGGCAACCAGGAATCATATTCTTCTATTATATCACTAGCTTGCGTGACCATCTTGGCCCCTTGCTTGATCAAATCCAAGGTCCCTCTGCTCTTCGGTGAAGTGAGAGGTCCCGGAACGGAGAACACGTCCCTTCCCGCCTCCAGGGCTAAATCCGCCGTAATCAACGATCCGCTGCGGGCATCCGCCTCCACCACCACGGTACCTAACGTGAGCCCCGCAATAATCCGGTTTCGCTGCGGGAAGAATCCCGGGAGCGCCTTGGTGCCAGGCGGGTATTCGGAAATGATAAGCCCCTTAGCCGCGATCTCTTCATAGAGCGATCGATTCTCCGGTGGATATATAACGTCAATGCCGGCTCCGAGAACCGCCATTGTCGGTCCCCCGCTTCGCAAAGCCGAATCGTGGACAACGCTATCAATGCCTCTGGCCATGCCGCTGACAACCATGAACCCTGCCCGTGCCAACTCCTCGGATAGCATCGTTGCAATTTTGCGCCCATATGCAGTAGGCATTCTTGTACCTACCATCGCAATCCCCGGCTTCGTCAGCAGATGAGGATCGCCTATGCAATACAATACCCACGGTGCCTGTGGCGAAGATTTTAACGTGTCCGGGTAGATATCATCGAGGGCTGTTATAATACGTATTTTTGAACGGTTTGTCAAATTCCATACCCCGGCTTCATGTTGTCCAAACCCGACATCATCCGCACTCGACAGATCGACCTGCTTTCTTTCGACAACGAAAGAAAAATCTTTGGCCAGTTTATTCGCTTTTTCGACAGATAGACCAGAGGCTCTCCAATCATTCGCATCATATGACAGCAGCCCCTGATGAAGTTCACCATTCAATATGATTCGGTTAATGGTCTTCCATCCGATACCTTCGCTTTCATGCAATGCGATCAGCAGTAAGCTATCCATCTTCATAATGGGACCTCCTTAAAATATAAAATCAAAAGCAAAAAAGCAACCCTTCATTTCCTGTTTAGGAAATAAAAGGTTGCCTACCTTAAATTATAACCATGGGCTTAGCCTAGGATTGCATAAGAATCTAGTTCTAGTGAGTCGTGCAAGACTCCAAAAGACCTTTCTCCTCAAGCACGCTAACCAGGGTTGAGCCCATTTCAGCAGGTGTAGGAGCTACCTTGATACCGCAAGCCTCAAGTACAGAGATTTTCTCCTTGGCTGTTCCTTTACCGCCAGAAATAATCGCACCTGCGTGGCCCATACGTTTTCCTGGAGGCGCCGTTGCGCCGCCAATGAAACCTACCACTGGTTTAGTCATGTTCGCTTTGATCCATTCAGCCGCTTCTTCCTCTGCTGTACCGCCGATCTCACCGATCATAATAACCGCTTTGGTGTTAGGATCTTCATTAAAGAGTCTCAATACATCGATAAACTCCGTCCCTTTAACCGGGTCGCCGCCAATCCCTACGGCGGAGGATTGTCCGATGCCGCGAGCTGTCAGCTGGTGAACGGCTTCATATGTCAGGGTACCACTGCGCGATACAACGCCGACATGTCCTGGCGTATGGATGTAACCAGGCATGATGCCGATTTTGCATTCACCCGGTGTAATGACACCAGGACAGTTAGGACCGATCAGACGAGTTTTCTTGCCTTCCATATAGCGGGATACTTTTACCATATCTAGCACCGGAATGCCTTCCGTAATACAGATAACCAGATCCATCTCGGCATCAACTGCTTCCAGAATGGAATCGGCTGCAAAAGCCGGAGGCACATAAATTACGCTAGCGGTTGCGCCTGTTTTGGCTTTGGCTTCCTCAACGGTGTTGTAAACCGGCAATTTGACGGTTTCGCCGTTCTCAAGCGTAACTTCGACTTCGGTTCCACCTTTGCCGGGTGAAGTTCCCCCGACCATCTGTGTACCGTAATCCAGGGCGCCTTTTGCATGGAAAAGGGCTGTTTTACCTGTAATCCCTTGCGTGATAACTTTTGTATTTTTATCGATCAAGATACTCACGATTGATTCACATCCCCTATTGTTATTTGAAAATGAAAGCAACCGCACGGCAGGGCTTTCGAAGCCCATCGTGCCATGCCCCTTCAGGAATGAAATATTACTGAACGAGGGAGACGATCTTCTGTGCTCCGTCGGCCATGGAATCAGCAGGTACGATATTAAGACCGGACTCAGCCAGAATCTGCTTGCCGAGGTCTACGTTCGTTCCTTCCAAGCGTACAACAAGCGGACGAGTTAAGCCCAGCTGTTTTGCAGCTTCGACAACACCGGTAGCGATAACGTCGCAGCGCATAATACCACCAAAAATGTTGACAAAGATTCCTTTTACTTGAGGATCGGACAAAATAATCTTGAAGGCTTCCGTTACCTTCTCCGTTGTTGCACCGCCCCCAACATCAAGGAAGTTAGCAGGGTCGCCGCCATAATACTTGATGATGTCCATCGTAGCCATGGCAAGACCTGCGCCGTTAACCATACAGCCGATATTGCCATCAAGAGCTATGTAACTCAAATCGTATTTGGATGCTTCGATTTCCTTCTCGTCTTCTTCGTCCAAGTCACGCAGTTCAAGGATGTCTTTATGACGGAACAACGCGTTGGAATCGAAATTGAGTTTGGCATCGAGAGCCATGACGTTTCCGTCACCAGTTACGACCAGCGGATTGATTTCAGCGATAGAGCAATCCTTCTCTACAAATGCCTTATACAAGGCCAGCATGAACTGAACGGCTTTCCCTACAAGTTCATTCGGAATATTAATGGAATACGCTAATTTCCGCGCTTGGAATGTTTGAAGTCCGATCGCTGGATCTACAACCTCTTTAAAAATTTTCTCAGGAGTTGCTGCTGCAACCTCTTCGATCTCGGTACCGCCTTCTTCGGACGCCATCAAAACGACACGACCGGTAGCACGGTCAACGACCACACCGATATAATACTCTTTGCGAATATCGCAGCCCTCTTCAATGAGGAGACGCTTGACTTCCTTGCCTTCCGGACCCGTTTGGTGAGTCACCAACACCTTGCCCAGAATTTCTTCAGCATAAGCACGAACCTCATCAAGATTCTTCGCCACTTTAACACCGCCGGCTTTACCCCGACCGCCTGCGTGGATCTGTGCTTTGACAACGGTTACGGGACTGCCCAAAGATTGTGCAGCTTCAACTGCTTCTTCTACCGTAAACGCTACCTTGCCGTTCGGAACAGCTACTCCATATTGCTTCAGTACTTGTTTTCCTTGATATTCATGGATATTCATTCTCGAATCCTCCTATCAACATGACTGGAACAAGGCTGGCTAACACGGAACTAATCTATGAAAGATTACCCTGTCAACCTTTATATATTAAACCCAAGCTATTGTAACATGTTTTTAAAACGCTTACCTTAAAAAGTTCACAGTTTATCCACTCGATTTGGCATGGGTATGATTCCTTCCAGATATAAATTGGAGAAATATGTAAAAATCATTTGTTTTTCCGTGCAAAGTGTATCAATCCAATGATCCCCAATGCGACAACGGCAATACCTAACAATCCTGCTAGCATAATCATAATATTTCCCCATAATATGGTCATCCCGCTTCCCTCTCCTATCCGAATAATTAGTATATCGATTACTATTATACCATTAAATCCCTTTTCATTTAAGTTAAACTGTGACGCAAAATAAAACTCTTTATCCTTTTTCTGCTATCCGTTAGAATGATTGAAAGATTAGTGAACGCATTCATAAGGAGATTCAGCATGAGTTGGTTGAAGTCATTTTTTCCACTGCATTCATTATTTGTTAAAATGCTGGTGTATTTTCTCATCGTGATTTTCCTGCTCTCCTCCTACAATTTATGGTCGATGACATTCTACTCCCGTAATGTAAACAATGAAATTGTCAAATATAATCTGACCCTGATTCGAAATACCGTAGATCAATTTGAGAAACAATACTCTACTTGGAAGAATCTCCTCCTCAACCTTCAGCACGATGAATTTGTCGGCAATATCAGCAGGCAGGCCGATTCCGGCGGAAAGAAGGGCATCAATTATCTGCAGGTGGATATGGTGATGGATCAGATCCGGTCCTTGGTAAGCCAGCCCTACTATCACTTGAACAATGTCATGATCTACTACCAGAATCATTCCTTCCTGCTTGAACGGGATGGCATCGTTGACGATGACCGCATGTTTAAGCATTACTACATAAGCGACTCCTATCCATACGAGTTCTGGAAACAGAGAGATCACACAACCGGTTTTCTACATATGCTCCCCAGCAGCATTTTCTCCATCGGGACAGAGAAGAGCGAGTTACAGCTGATGCCTCTAATTACAAACGTACAGAGCAGTCCCTGGAAGATCATAGCTCTCGTAAATATGAAAAGCTGGTATGAATCCTATAAAGGAATGACCGGTTCCCGTTTTCTGCTGATGGACTCGGAGGGAGAAATTCTGTTCGAATCAGCCCCGGATGTGAAAACCCAGCCACTGCCGGAATGGGACGGCCAATCGGAATGGATGATGGAGAAGGGATCTTATTACTTTTTCGAAAAGGGCACCCGCTCCGGCCTCACCTACGTCTCCATTATTCCGCATAACGAACTCAACCAAAGCATCAGCCGCATGAACTGGATTGCCGTGCTGTTATTTGCAGCTACCCTGCTCATCGGGATTCTGGCATCTTGGGTATTTTCCCGCAAAATCAACCGGCCGCTCAAGAGAATGGTTACAGGACTGGGCCAGGCGGAGATGGAGCTATATCAAGGGAGCATTGCCGAATTCAGCGCCATTTCCAACCACCTGAAGGGTTTGCAGCATGAACGAAAGAGCATCAAGGAATGGATGGACCATACCAAACCGCTCTTAACCAGCTACCATTATTTGGCCCAGTTCAAAAACTTTGCCCTTGATACCGCCGCTGCCAAAGAGCTTTGGGTCGGCGAGGGTGCATTCATGGTTATCGTTTATCAGTTGAGGTACCGGCATGCTCCTTCGCGTCAGCTTGATGCCTTAATGACAAGGGCAACCGGCAAAATCAAAGATATGATCACGCTGCAGATCCAAGAAACGTTTCCCTTATCCCACACCCTTCAGATGGAGGGCAAGCAAATCTTGTCCATTGTGTATACTCAAGAAAAATCTGATACGCTGCAGCAGTGTCTGAGTCGGCTCAAACAGATTTTTGATCAAGATCAAAGCACTTATCTCGTGAATATTTCGGTTTCGTCCGTGTTCCAGCTAACCTCTGATTTTGACCGGGCTTATGCAGAAGCCATGTCGCTCCTGCAACAAGCCATGCCGATTGAGGAAACCCAGATCATCTGGGAGAAGGAACGCCGTGAAGATGTAACAGGATTCACTGCCGAGCAAGAGCACGAGTTTTACGTGAATTTACAGGCCGGCAACGAGAGCAGCTGCCAATCGCTTATCGAGCGCGCCCTGGATCGATTGCAGCGGCAAGAGGCCACGGCCGATCAACTAAGCCACTTTGCCAAATCGGTCTCGGTCCGCATGAGAAGGACAGTAGAACTGCTGAAAATCAATATCGACGCACTTCCGGACTACGCAGAAAAGCTTGCATACAGCGTGACCCCTGAGCAATACCGAGACATCCTTCTCGACGAGCTCGCCCATGCAGCCCATGCAATCCGTCTGAAACGAGAGGAACATTACGATATCATTCAATATGTCTTTCATTATCTGGAGTCGCATTACGCTGAAGAAATATCGCTCGAACAGCTTGCCTCTAAACTCAACATGTCGCCTACTTATCTGTCAGGGTATATTAAAGAGAAAACGGGGAGCAACTTCAGCGACCAATTGAATGCGATTCGAATAACAAAAGCGAAAGAACTACTGCAGACAACAAATATGCCGATTCAGGAAGTAGGCAACCGGATCGGCTACCGCAATGTCACTTCCTTTATCCGCATGTTCAAAAAAGTAACCGGCCAAACACCAGGTGATTACCGGAAAACCAACTGGATCCGATAACACACAGGTGAGCGGCCGGCCGCTTTAACCTGTAACCTTTAACCTTTAACCGAGCCAATCAAAGCCCCTTTTACAAAATACTTCTGTATAAACGGATAGACAAGCAGGATCGGCAAGGTGGACACCATAATGGTAGCGAATTTCAAGCCATCCTCCACCACCACGATATCGCCTACAACCGGACCATCCGTTCCCGTCAATTGCCCCGACAGCACGATGTTTCTTAAAATCACCTGGAGCGGCTGCATATCGGCATCCCGCAGATACAGCAGCGGCCCCATGAAATTATTCCACATCCCGACGGAATAATACAATCCGATGGTAGCCAGCACCGGCTTGGAGAGCGGGAGCACAATCCGGAAGAAGATCCCGATTTCGGACAACCCGTCTATTTTTCCGGATTCCTCTAGCTCTTGAGGCATACCCATGAAGAAAGTTCGCATGATGAGCAGATTCCAGGTGCCTACCGCTCCGGGCAGCACCATACCCCATATCGTATTGACAAAGCCAAGCTCCTTCACGACCAGAAACGTCGGAATCATCCCACCGTTAAAAAACATAGTAAAGACGATTAGCATCAAGATCGGTTTGCCCATGACCATCTTGGTCTTGGACAGCGCATAAGCCCCAAGTGCCGTTACAATCAAAGAAATGGCAGTTCCTGAAATCACATAAATCAGCGTGTTCTTATATCCTTTCAGCACCCGTCCGTCTTCGAACACATACTGATACATATCCAGGTTGAAGCCCCTCGGCCATAGCCATACTTCCCCGGAGGCGATGGATGCGGAATCACTGAGGGACACGGCCAGCATATAAACAAACGGGTATAGACACGCCATCACAATCCCGGACAAAATCAAGGCATTGAGCGCGTCAAACCAGTTCCATTTCGGTTTCATCACGTTCCTCCTTTACCAGATGCTGCTTCCGCTGACTCGCCGGCTGAACGCATTCGCCGCGATAATGAAGATAAAGCTGATGATGCCGGTAAACAGATCAATTGCCGTGGCGTAACTGTAGTTGCCTTGCGTTAAGCCGACCCTGTACACATAGGTGGATATAATATCGGCTGTCTCATAAGTGGCCGGACTCGAGAGCAGGTATACTTTCTCAAAGCCGATCTCCAGTATTTTTCCGATATCAAGTATCAAGATGATCACGATCGCCGGCGCGATGCCGGGAAGTGTGATGTTCAGCGTCTGCCTCCACCGATTAGCCCCATCCATCCGTGCCGCCTCATATAATTGCGGATCGATTGCCGTCAATGCAGCCAAATAAATGATGGTGCCCCATCCAATATGCTGCCATACGTCAGTCGTTATATAAATCGATCTGAACCATGAGGCCTCAACCAAAAAGTTGATTCGTTCGAGTCCGATGGCACTCAGCAGCTGGTTGACCATCCCGCCTGTAGGTGACAGAAACATGACCGCGATCCCCGCTACAACCACGTTGGATATGAAATGCGGAAGATAACTGACCGTCTGGACAAACCGCTTCAAAAAGGATTTGCTCACTTCATTAATGAGTAACGCAAGTATGATGGGGGCCGGAAAGCCGAAGATCAGCTTATATAACCCCAGCAGGAATGTATTTCGGAGAACAGGCCAGAAGTCAGGCGTATTAAAAAACATGCTGAAATATTTGAACCCCACCCAGTCGCTCTCCGTGATCCCCTTAAATAAGTTGTAGTCCATAAAAGCGATCGAAATGCCGAATATGGGAACATACTTAAAAATGATGTAATACAGAGCACAGGGAAGAAGCAGCAGCAGCAGGTATTTGTCCCGCTTCACTTTCGTCAAGAAACTCGAATTCTGTGCTTGCAAAAAACGTATCCTCCTTTAGCAGCGAAATCCATGCTGTATCTGCAAGCCGCTCCCCTTGCGGACCGGACCAGGCTTGATATGCACTATAGAGCGGTCCGTAAAAGAGAGCCACTGCGTTCATCTGGCTGCATGGCTTACAGCTTTAAATTACTTGGCTTCGTTCAGGAATTTTTGCGTCCGCTCATAAGCGCTCTTATGAACATTCAGCACCTGCTGCACGCCAAGCTTGTTCACTTCGTTCACGTAAGCATCCCAATCATCCATCGGTTTCTGCCCCAGAATGAACTTGGCAATCTGCTCCTCATGAAACTTTTTCACGGTTTCGCCGACCATGCCCAGCACTTCATTTTCTTCATTTGTATAGGCAAGCCTTGGCTGCGGCTTCGTTTCATGGTCAGGCGCAATTTTCATCGCTTCCCGCATTTTCGGAGAATACATGGACTCGTAAGCCGTCATATCCAATACCGTATGTGCCCCGATCGTTGCGATGCCCGTCTTGGTTCTCAAGTCGCCGAACTCTTTGTAATCCGCGTTGAATTTGCGAACCCCGTTCTCGGTTGTAAATGTCTCCCCTTCCCTGCCCCAAGTTGCCAATTCAATTCCTTCGGGGGAGAACAAGAAATCGAGGTACTGAAGCAGCCGATCCCGCTCCTTGGAATTTGCCGCCACCGCAAAGCCGTCGGATTGCAATCCGGCGAATACATTGTGGGACTTGCCATCCGGAGTTCCAACAGGAGGAACCATATAATCGAGACTGAACTCGGATGCCTTATCCCCAAGCATTAACGGAAGTTCGTCCATGATGCCGATATAGTCGCTGGCGATAAACGATTTGTTCTGAAGCAGCAGATCGTTAAATTGCTTGCGTTTATGCGCCATAAAGTCAGGGGCTACCAATCCCTCCATGTAAAACTTGTTCATGTATTCAACCATTTTCTTGTAATTGTCCTCTGTCGGGCCGTAGCGCCATTCGTCCTTCTCATCATCGTAATAATAGCTGCTATTGGTGTTAAACGCCGGTGCCATACTGACCAGAGGACTCAAACCGTTAAACACGGCAATCGGAAAGCTGTCCGGATATATTTCCTTCAATTTTTTCGCAACCGTGTACAATTCGTCGTAGGTGGTCGGCGGCGTCAGATTGTGTTTCTCGAATACGTCGTCCCGGTAAAGCCATGACCGCCTGGATTGCTGCTCAAGTCCATACAACGGCATAAAATAGTTCTTCCCCTCAGGAGACAGAATAGCTGCTTTCACTTCCGGATGATCATCGAGAAACTTCTTATAGTTTGGCATCTGATCCAGATGCTCGAAATAGTCGACAAACGCTCCGCTGGCCCCGTGCGTATTGGCGGCATTCAGGCTGTTAACCATCATAAGATCCGGTATCTCGCCCGAGGATATTGCCAGGTTCATCGTTGTGGTGTAATCGCTCATTACAGGTTGTACCTTGAAGGAGATGCCGGTTTCTTCTTTTAAGTACTTATAAATCGGCCAGTTTTCCTTATAGGGCCAATTCGTATGAGAGAAGGTCATCATTTCTAGTGTGACTTCCTTGCCTAAGGCGGCGTTTTCAGGATTCTCCTCTTTTACCGCGTTCTCTTTTGAGCAGCCGCTCAATAATGTGCTGGTTATAACGGCGGCCAAGGCCACCAACCCAAGCTTTCGGTTCCAAATTTTCACGCGAGCCCTCTCCCTTATGTAAAATGATGTAACGCCAGCCGCTCTTAAGGCAGCATGTCGTTTATGATTTTGATTCTACTAGCCGGACCCGTGCTTTGACTATTTACATTCCTTCCCGTTATTGCCTGAAGCTACGATTCTGAAAAAGTGACAACTTTCTGAACCACGGTACATTCACCGCTCAGATCCCGCACCACGGATAGGCCCTTGCCTATTGAATGGAGTTTCTTGCATAGTGCGAATTGACAGTCGAGAGGGGAAATTTTACAATACGGACTAGAGTCACCCAGCGAAAATGAGGAAGCACCCTTTTCGAATCTTGGATGTTCTATTACGATTCAATCCACTGATATCAGAAATGAGGTGCTTTCATTTATGTACGGAAAACTTCATAGCGCTTGCTTGCACGGCATTGACGGCGTTGTCATCCAGGTGGAGGTGGACCTGGCGAACGGGCTGCCCCAAACTTCTATCATCGGTCTACCTGATTCCTCCATTCGCGAATCTATTGAGCGGGTTCGGGCATCGATTAAAAACTGCGGTTTTACCTATCCCTTAAAACGGATAACCGTCAATCTTGCACCGGCAGATCTGCGCAAAGAGGGCTCTTCCTTCGATCTGGCGATCGCCGTCGGCATATTGCTAACAAGCGAGCAATGGACCTTTTCGAATGCCGAGCAAATGTTGATCCTGGGCGAACTTGCACTGGATGGTACACTTAGGCCCATCACAGGGGTATTGCCGATGGTAGAGCAAGCGAAAAAGGAAGGGTATACCGGGGTGATTCTCCCGCGCGAAAATGCTCCGGAAGCTGCATTGATCGGGGGAATCGAGGTCTATGGGCTTCAGCATTTAAAGGAGCTTGTTCAGGAAGGACCCGATGAAAACATCCATCATAGTGAAACTGGGGGAACTACAAGCTCTACCGTTTCGCTGTCAATGCTCAGATATGATCGGTCGACGACTCAAAGCAGAACTCAAGTGGACAGCCTACGGGGCAAGCAGCTTGAAGACTATCGAGATGTGATCGGTCAGCAGCATATCAAACGTGCCCTGACCATTGCTGCCGCAGGCATGCACAATATTCTGCTCATTGGGCCCCCGGGTACTGGAAAAACGATGCTCATGAAGCGCCTCCCCACCATACTGCCGCCGCTGGCGGACCAAGAAGCATTGACTACAACGAAAATCTTCAGCGCTGCCGGAAAGCTAAAGCCATCCGACGGGTTGATGACAAGACGCCCCTTTCGGTCCCCTCACCATACCATCTCGGCTGGCGGGCTCATCGGAGGCGGCACCATTCCGAAGCCGGGGGAAGTCAGTCTGGCCCATAAAGGGATTCTATTCCTGGATGAGCTTCCCGAGTTCTCGAGGCATGTGCTGGAGGTGCTGCGACAGCCCCTGGAGGATCGCGAAGTAACCATCAGCCGGGCACGAGCGGTATTTACCTTCCCTGCGCACTTCATGCTCGCTTGTTCGATGAATCCCTGTCCGTGCGGTTATTACGGCAGTGATCATCCCCATCAACGCTGCACGTGCAGCGTTACTCGAATTGCTCAATACCGCGCTAGAATATCGGGGCCCTTGATGGATCGGATCGACCTTCAAGTGGACGTGCCTCGGCCCAAGGAATGGCCGGGAAGCGCAACACCTATATCCTCCGAGCAAATGCGGGATCAAGTCTATGCGGCACAAACGATTCAATTGGAACGCTACAGCAGGCTCCCGTTCAGCTGGAACAGCGAACTGTTTGGCAGCTTCCTGAGGAAACATGCGGTGCTGGACAAGGACTCGGCAGAGCTCTTGCAAGCGACAATCGATACGCTGGGCCTGAGCATGCGCGCTTATGACCGAATCCTGAAGCTGGCCAGAACCATCGCCGATTTGGAAGCATCCGATGCAATCCAGAGCCAGCACATCGCTGAAGCGATTCAATACCGTCAGCTGGATCGACAATATATCGCAGCCGAAGAAACAACTCGTTGATAGCCGATACCTATCTGCTTGAAGATAACGGTCATGCACATGGCTTTATTTCCCTTGTGGATGATAATCTTGCGGCGTTATTCATCGATACAAATCGTCAAAATCAAGGATATGGCAAAGCTCTGTTCCACGATGCCATGGACCTTCGAAAAGTATTGAGGCTTCAGGTAAATGTCGTGAAGCTTATCAGCATCAGGAATAAAACAGAATGTGTGTCAATAGTTTTCAAGTGCTTGCCCAGCCTATTACACTTTCTATGATCTGGATAACAACTGTCTGGAAGTTTGCTCTTCAATAAATAATCTGTCCTACGCAAAGAAGGTGATGGAGCTCGGCCCCTATCACCTTCTTTTTATTGTAATCCCTATAGATGCTTTGGATCGTATCCATCTAAAATGCATTCTCGATATGATCCATCGAGACAGGCGTCAGATCCGCGCGAAGCATAACGGAGATAACATCAAACCGGATCGACCGTTCATAATAACGCTTATGATGAACGTACTGCTGGGCTGTGTTTCGGACCTGCATCACTTTACGGGCATTCACGGACTCGGCAGGCGTGCCGAAGCTATTCGTTCCGCTTCGGCTTCTGACCTCAATTACCACAAGGGTCTCCCCTGTTTCAGCGACGATGTCCAGCTCTCCAAAGCGGCAGCGCCAATTGCGGTCCAGAATCCGGTATCCTTTTTCAATCAGGGCAGCGGCTGCCAGCTCTTCGGCAGCGGCTCCTTTTTGCTTGCGGCTATCCTTTTTACCGGATGGCGAGTTCATTAGGGCATCATCCCCCCATCCTTCGCTTGACGATCCGCACGATAAACATATGTCAACACTTCCGCTACAAGCTGGTACAGCTCCTCCGGAATCTGCTGATCCAGATCCAGCTTGGAGAGAATCTCCACCAAAGCTGCGTCCTCTTGAACAGGGACGCCATGCTCTTTGGCTTTGTCTAATATAGACTCCGCCAGTTTCCCTTGCCCCTTGGCAACCACAATCGGTGCTTCGCTCTCGCCAGGCGTATATTTAAGGGCAATCGCCTTTTTCATGGCCGTTATTTGCCCTTGCTCTTTCTCTTCCTTGCTCATATCCGCATATCCACCCCTTTATAGGTTTGCGGGGTGTATTCTGCCGCCGTTCCCTGCACGGACGTGTCTGAAGTAACCGGTGCAACTAGGGGCAGCGGTTCTGTTTTTACACTGAGCAATTGATAGCCGATAGACGAAACAGCCTGAGCCAACTCTTGCTTTTTCCCCTCAAACAGCTCTGCGGCGTAACTCTGATCATTCCGAAAGCTGAGGCTGACAATCCGGTCAACGACCTGCACATCGATCAAGGTCGGGCCCAGAAATTTCATGTCCAAGTCGAACAACAGCCTGCAGTTGGTTGCATCCAGCTCGCCTTTGCGGCCTCTGCGTGATTGAATATGTACGGATGCCGTCTGTTCCCCGTCGACCCCATGCAGAGGTATGAACATGGTGACCTGCGCGAACGGTGCTGTTCGATCGGTGTTTAGCAAGAGCTGCTGGCCCGTTAAATGCTGAACGACTTGCTGTGCCGCTTCCTTTAGCGCAGGCGGCGCGTCCTGGCTGGACAACACCTGAAGCAATACTCCCTTCAGTGTGTCTTGCAGGGCAAGCGCCGATTCACCCGATGGCGTTGAGGCCATGACAGCCTGTTGTACGCCTTGGGCAATACTCTGCTGCCCGGATGGCACAACTGGCTGCATCGAGCCCTGCTGATTCACAGCACTGGCCTGAGCGTTCGGAACAGCCTGCTGACTCGCATTCGCCGCATTCCCTGACGTGCCGAGAGTCCCGGATGTAATCGCTGCTGCGCCACTGCTGCCAGGGGAAGGGGTGGCGGGCAGTGAAACTGCTTGTCCGCCTGCTTGGCCTGCCCCGGCAGCGATTGGCTGAGCTGCAGCGGGCAGCGGGGCAGCAGCACTCGCAGCTGAAGCAGATGCAGGTGCTGGCACGGCCGCATTCGCTCCTGACGCGGTGCCTGGAGCCGCGCTTGCGGCCGTGTTGCTGCCGGGCTGCGCGGTTGCCGGCTGCCCGGCAGGTGCTGCGGCGCTACCCGTGCGCGCCGCTTCGCCCGCGGGGCCCGTACCGGCCCCGCGCAGGGCTTGCTGCTCGTGCTCCGCACCGAGCAGCTTCAAGAGCCGCCCCACCCACGGCTCCGCGCCGGGGGTGGGCGGCTTTGGCGAAGGGCCCACGGCTCCTTCGCCTGGAGCTGCCGCCGGGCCCATGGCCACGGCGGCGGGTTGACCGGCGGCAGGCGTTGCCGTGCCGCCGCTGGCCCATGGCTGCGCGAGCTCGCTGCGCAGCTGCTGCAGCAGGCCTTGCAGCTTGGTCAGCAGCGCTTGCTGCGGTGCCCCGGCGGAGGCCTCCCCGCCAGCAACCGTGGGAGGTGCTGCAGATGCTGCTTGTTTCCCCGCATCCACCAAACCTCCACTACCTGCGCTTAAAGCAGACGCCAGCTGCTGCTCCAACGACTGCAGCAGTTGATGCAGTTGGGGCCCGAATACCGCCTGATGCAGTCCCTTCACGCTTTCGGGGGTAATCGGCAGTCCGCGGTGAAACGCGATCGCAGCCGACTCCGCCCATTCCGCCGCGGGAATCTGCGGAGGCTTCACGGCCAATGCCTCTCGGAACATGACGATATTGTCCTTCGTTAGCGGAACTCCCGCGTTCTGCATCCCCCGGATCATTTCGCGGTTTTCCTTCGTATCCGGAAGACCGGCAAAATCCAGCACCTCAGCCATCGAAGACGGGGACAGCGGCTGGCGAGGCGTTTGACTAAGCGGCTTGAGAACGGCCGTCCCTCCCTCTCCCGGCGGCTGAACTTGCAGAAGAGCAGTTTCCCCGGCTCGAAGCGGCGTTTCCAGCTTCGCCTTCACTTGAACGCCCTGGATCTGCACCACGGCTTCCTGTCCGTCTTCCGATACGTTCATAACGACACCGCGAACGACCTGACCCGGTTTTAATTCCAACGTCTTGGCATCTCCCGGCTTTTGCTCTCCCAGGAGGCCGCGAATCAACGATCCGATGTTCACGATAGTTCCTCCCACACCTTCTGTTTACCTTATATATCGGCAGCAGCCCGCCTTTTGACGAGGGCGGGCTGCATCGAAATCTAGAATAAGGACAATTGCTCAATCTCCATATTTTTCAGAAAGCTTCTTCTATGCATAGCGGTAGGTCCGTGCAGTTGCAGCTGTTCACGGTGAAACTTGGTAGCATAGCCTTTATGTACGGCGATTCCGTATTCCGGATAACGCGTCTCCCATTCCCCTTCGCACAATCTGTCGCGAGTGACCTTGGCAATAATGGAGGCCGCAGCAATGGACTGGCTGTTAGCGTCGCCTTTAATGATGGCGCGCTGGGGAATATCGCAATCCACCTTCTCGGCATCAACAAGCAGAAACTGGGGAGTAACAGCCAATTGCTCCATAGCCATCTTCATGGCAAGCCTTGCGGCTTGTTTGATGTTAATGCGGTCAATCGTTTCCGCATCCACCAAACCAACGCCAACCGCCAGCGCCTGTTCCATGATTAGGTCATAGAGGGTTTCCCGCTTCTTGGCACTGAGTTTCTTCGAATCGTTGATCCCCTCAATCACTAACCCCTCCGGCAAAATGACCGCCGCAGCGACCACGTCGCCGAACAAACAGCCGCGGCCTACTTCGTCAATACCTGCAATATGTATATAACGGCTCCAATACTCACGCTCGTACATTAATAAATCTGTCATAGGTTTAACCCCTTTGGTTCCGAATTACCGCTTGTTTTATGTCTGTACATACGGTGTTTCAAACACTTTCTATCAATCTAGTAACTCTTCTAGATTATCACACTCGCCACAGAGCGTCACCCTTTATCCCCCCCTTTCCGGCTGGAGCTGATGCGAAAATGCCGGTCCAAACAAGTTATATGCCAAGATGATTTTACTGTGGTCCATGTTATGAAATCATTGAAGAATAAAAATATCGCCATTTTCGTTGTCATTGCCGGCGGCTTCAATAATGCACCTGAATTGCGTATTGTATAGCCTCACTTATCAACTATACATAGCGATGAAATCGGAATTAATGCTGCTAACATGCTATTATCCCTGGTGAAAGAACCGAAGTTATCTTATCAAGTCACGCACATCCAAGCGAAATCGTTCTTCAGAGCATCTACCCAGTTAAACCAGATAGAATGAATGCAGTCTAATCTCCTCCTGTTCTGATCCATAAAAAATAACCATTCCGCCGTTAACCGGCAGAATGGTTATTTTTTGGTTTAATCTAGTGGAAGATAGCGCTCGTTCACCCTATTGAATCAATAAGGGGATTCCATCGAATAACGCCCAAGCTTGCCTGCGCGTAGTTCACGTAGGAAAATGCTCGACGCTTTTTCCAGATCGACTCTTCCTCCGCTGACAATGCAGCCTCGTTTTCTTCCGATCGCTTCCATTATCGCAACAATTTCATCCGGGTTATCCAGATCTGTTGGGCGCTCCTTAAGATCAAAACGTTCGCTCATCGATTCCCAATAATAGTTGGAGAAATATTTGATCGCAAAAAAGGCAATATCCTCTACGTTCAATATTTCCTCTTTGATGGCGCCGGTTACCGCAAGGCGGTACCCTACATTCTGATCCTCGAATTTCGGCCACAGGATACCAGGAGTATCCAGCAATTCCATCTCACCACCGGCAACCTTAATCCACTGCTGTCCTTTCGTGACACCCGGACGGTCTCCCGTCTCCGCGATGTTACGACCAGCAAGACGGTTAATCAGCGTGGATTTACCTACATTCGGTATGCCTACAATCAACACACGCATAGCTCGCGGGTTCATGCCCTTGGCTATTTGTTTATCGATCTTCTCTTTCAGCAGCAGCTTAATCTGGTTAGGAATATCCTTAACACCTGTCCCTGTGGATGCATCTACAGGAAAGGCGGTTAGGCCATTTTCCTTGAAGTGGGCTTGCCATTGCCTTGTGACCTCAGGATCTGCCAAATCGGCTTTGTTCATAATAATGAGCCGCGGCTTGCCCTGCAAAATCTCGTCAATCATCGGATTTCGGCTTGAGAGCGGAAGCCTCGCATCGATCAGTTCAATTACAGCATCGATCAGCTTCAGCTTCTCCTGAATTTGGCGGCGCGCTTTGGTCATATGTCCGGGAAACCATTGTATTGTCAAACGTCGTCACCTCTACTTTGCACTGCAAACTTTCATCGTTTCTTTAGCGCCTTAGCTAATGGTTGATGAGCCCTATGTCTTTAATCGGCCAGAAGATCAAGTCTGCTCGCCCGATAATATCCCCCAAAGGAACATATCCTATCATACGGCTGTCCGTGCTGTTGGATCGGTTATCCCCCATCACAAACACATGGCCCTCTGGCACAACGCCGTCCTGAACGAACGAGTTCGGGAAATCTGTGTTATTGTATAATCTGTTTTCAGCATGGGCTTGATCAATCGCTTCCTGTATGTAGGTTTCATTCACAGGCTCCCCGTTGACAAGCACTTTATCGCCTTCAACTTTAACCGTATCACCAGCAACTGCGATCACCCGTTTAATGAAATCCCTACCTTCATCAGGAACATGGAACACGATAACCTCTCCACGTTCGGGTTTGCGGATATCATATAAAATCTCATTGACGATCAGCTTCTGATTGGATACAAAGTTAGGTTCCATGGATGGACCCTGCACAATAAACGGTTTAAAGAGAAGCCAGCGAATGAGAACGACGAGAACCAGAGCAATGAGAAGAGCCTTCAGCCATTCTACAAGCTCGTTCTTAGCCTTTTTGGCCGGTTTCCCCACGTTGGTTTCAATTGCCTCCTGGTGTTGATCTTTCTCCATAACCCACCGTCCTTCTCTATAGATCGCTTTCGCATTATAGCGATTTTTGGATATACAAAAGGGGCTTGTATATACGCACAAGCCCCTTTTACCGCCTTGTAATTAACGACGAATTTCTTTAATTCTCGCTGCTTTACCGCGCAGTTCACGAAGATAATAAAGCTTCGCACGACGCACTTTACCACGGCGAGCCACTTCGATTTTATCGATTTTAGGCGAGTTGATTGGGAAAGTTCTTTCCACACCAACACCGTAAGAAATTTTACGAACGGTAAAAGTCTCACTGATTCCGCCACCGCGACGTTTAATTACTACACCTTCAAACAACTGGATACGCTCACGAGTTCCCTCGATAACCTTAACGTGTACTTTTAAAGTATCACCAGGACGAAAGCTCGGAATATCTTTACGAAGTTGTTCTTGAGTAATCGCTTGAACGATATTCATCTATGACTCCCTCCTCTCACACAGGTGTTCTTGCATCTTCCGGAAACTCTATGTATTTCCTTCATTATCCGCAGCGGACCACCGTATTCACAACAAAAGAAATGATAACATATTTTGCAGGCCGAATCAAGTGTTTTATCTTTACACCCTCATGCATAAAGCAGCTTTTTCACCTAGCTCTCGTCCATAAAAAACCACTTCCAGCATGAAAAATCAATGCCGAAAGCGGTTAGCCTCACCTTAATTTACGGTTTCTTTCGAGTCGTGCATGCCCTTATGGCGCTTGCCATAGTATTCAAGGATGTCGTCTACTGTTTGAAATTGAACTTCTGTATTTGTTGTTTCTGCTATTTTCGCTTCATGTTGTTGTCGATGTTCTGTCATGACAAGATGCCTCCCAGTTCTCAAGTGATTCTCCAGTTACATATTACCCATCAACGCAGGAGTTGTATCAGCAATATTAAAAAAACATGACACTGAAGTATACAAATCTGGGCTAAGAGCCAATTCTAAAGATAGAAATCCTTGCGCCGGTTTGAGGAGCATTAATCGCTTTGCTGACTGGCGATAAATTATAGAGCCCTACGGTGTTACCGGCACTTAAATTGATGACGGCAGATCCTGAAACTTCCGCGTTGGTTGAATTTGAGTTCATGTTCGCCGTACTCGTGGTATTCCCATTCACAACGATCCCAAACGTGTTAGGAGCTACCTGACCTTCAGCAAGGGAAACCTGCCAATCAAAGTAATAAAAACCCGCTGTCACGATGGTCAACGTCGTTGTACCATTAAATGTTACACCTTGAAGCGTACTGGTCGAAAAAGTTATCGGTGAGTTGGTGGCCACATTTTCGGTGGCTCCATTGCTGGCATAGATGACACTGCCACCCACAAGGGTAGTAGAGCCTGTCGGACCTACCGGACCGGTGGCTCCCGTTGGCCCAGTACCACCAGTTGCTCCGGTTGCACCTGTTACTCCCGGCGCTCCTGTGGCGCCTGTTGCCCCTGTTGGACCCGTGACTCCTGTAACTCCTGTCGGACCCGTTACTCCTGCTGGCCCCGTAACGCCGGTTACTCCTGTAGCGCCTGTTATTCCAGTGGCTCCCGTTGCCCCGGTCTCGCCTACTACTCCAGTCGCACCGGTTTCACCAGTCGGTCCGGTCGCTCCTGTTATCCCGCCAGGTGCCCCTGGCGGTCCTTCCGGACCTGTTGGACCTGTAGCTCCCACCGCACCCGTCGGGCCAGTTGCTCCCGGCACACCGTCCAATCCGGGCCCTCCTGTAGCACCAGCAGTGCCTGTCGGGCCAGTCACTCCTGTCACACCCGTTGCTCCTGCCGCTCCAGTCTCGCCCGGCAGACCATTTCCTTGTACGCTTCCTAATGTTTCCCGGATCGTAAAACTTTGAACACTTTCAGCACTCGTCTTTGCAGTGGAGGGGAGAGATTGCAAGGCGGCATTTTGGACAGCCAATGGAATACTCAATGTCGCTAGCTGTTGTGCGGAGCTCCCTAATCTTGCAGCCTGCTCATTAATTCCTTGAAACACTTCGGCAAGCCGCTGACGCGATCCAACACCTGGATTCGTAGTCGCATCCATGATATAAAAAGGTATATTATCCATAAGGTTGACTAGTGGAGCTGCATCCGTACTCTGAATGGACTCTATGCTGGATTGAATACCATTCTGTAAAGCTGTGATATCCGGACCGATATCACTGCCGACTCCGAGTCGTTCTCCATACGATTGAAACAGCGTCATGACCTCGTTCAGTCTTGTTAAGATCTCCTGCAGATTATCTGCATTGGAAATCCTGGCAATTTGCTGTACAACCTGCCTAAGACCCCGCAGTTCCCGCAGCGAGAACTTCATTCCCGAGACCAGATCGTTAAGGCTCTGCAATTGTATTTTGATAAGTGTGAAATCCTCGTTAACCGGCTGTTCCACAAATGCGCGTAACAGTGATGTTAATTGACGGATCAATGTAACGAATCGAGTGGCTTGGTTCCTTCCGACACGGATTCGTCCGGGTGTAAGTCCCTGAATCATAACCTTGCTGCTCCTACGTTTCCTTCTTTCTTGCCTCAATCGATTTCACCCCTTACGATTAATGCATCCGCAAACGCCTATTTATCACACTATTCAATTCATACGAATTTTGTTCTCAGGTGCAAGCATGGAACGTGTATATTACTACATACTAGCCACATTCAAGAAATAAAAAAAACGAACAGACCTGTGCTTACAGATCTGTTCGTGTGATTAAACAAAAAAAGCTTATGAGGATCCCGCTTCTCGTAGAAGCTTGTCTAAATATGCCCGATCCTGCTTGGACAACTCCAGCTTGTCTAACAACTCAGGGCGACGCTCCCATGTCCGCTTAAGCGCCTGTTCTCGACGCCACACGTCAATATTTGCATGATGCCCGCTTAACAAAATATCCGGCACTTTCCAGCCGCGAAACTCTGCCGGGCGGGTATAATGCGGATATTCCAGCAGGCCTGTACTGAATGAATCCGTCACCGCTGAGGTTTCATTGCCTAGTACACCCGGCAGCAAACGGACCACTGAATCGATGGCAACCATCGCTGGCAGCTCTCCACCGGTAAGCACATAATCCCCAATGGATAACTCATCGGTAACAAGAAACTCGCGAATGCGTTCATCATAGCCTTCGTAATGCCCGCATATAAACACTAGATGGTCTTCCTGAGACAACTCTTCGGCCTTTTTCTGCGTAAAGGTCTCTCCTTGCGGACACATCAGAATGACTCGTGGAGGTTTGGCTGTTACGGAGGTTTCCACTGGAATCTCTCCAACAGGATGCGTCCCATCACTATGATTCGCAATCTCATCCGTATCAGAAGCAAGAATATCCTCCACCGCAGCAAAAATCGGGTCCGGCTTTAACACCATCCCCCCACCGCCGCCATATGGAGTATCATCGACCTGGCTGTGCTTATTTCCGGCATACTGGCGGAAGTTGATGGCATTTAAGTTCACTATTTGTTTTTCGGCCGCTTTACCCAGAATACTCGAATGAAACACTCCATCGAACATCTCGGGGAACAACGTCAGCACATCAATCCGCATGGACTATAACAACCCTTCCATGAGATGCACGCGAACAAGCTTCGATTCTTTATCTACATCAAGTACAACATCCGGTATGGCTGGAAGGAGAACTTCTTTTCCCTCAGGTGTCTTGACAACCCACACATCGTTCGCGCCTGGGGTCAAAATTTCGGTGATCGTGCCAAGCTCCTCGGCAGGGTCTTCGTCGGTCATCACCTTGCAGCCAATGATCTCATGGAAATAGTACTCGTTCTCCGGAAGCTCTTCCTGAAGATCCGCTGTGATCTTCAGCAGCGAGCCCTTATATTTTTCAGCATCATTGATGCCATGCAGCTCCTTGAATTTAACGATATACATGTTTTTATGAAAACGAGATGTATCCACCGTTACTTCAATCTGACTCCCCTTGTCCGGGACAATATACAACTGGCTCTTTGGAGCAAATCGCTGGTCGGCAAAATCCGTATGCGGCATGACTTTAACTTCCCCGCGGATGCCGTGCGTATTCACGATTTTCCCTACAGTTAACAACTTTTCAGACATGGTCTTCCTCCTGCATCACATAATGAACGTTCTAAGCTGGTATGACCGGCTGATTTCTTCAGCATGTACGAAAAAGGGCTAGGACATGCATCCTAACCCCCTTTCGTATATTTTAAGAAATGATATCAACGGTCACCCGTTTATCCATTTTAACCGCCGCCGATGTTACGACTGTACGCAATGATTTGGCGATACGCCCTTGTTTGCCTATGACCTTCCCGACATCGTCAGGATGCACGTACAGCTCATATACAATCAAGTGCTCCTTCTCAACTGTTTTCACAGTCACATCTTCTGGATGATCCACTAAAGCCTTAGCAATAACGCGAACTAATTCTTCCATAGATAACCCTCGCGATCAGTCTTATTTCTGATGCTTCAGCTCATGAAACTTCTTCATTACGCCCGCTTTGCTAAGCAAGTTGCGGACCGTGTCAGATGCTTGCGCACCATTTTGAAGCCAGTTCAGTGCTTTCTCTTCATCGATTTTAACTTCAGCCGGTTGAGCAACCGGATTGTAATAACCGATTTCCTCGATAAAACGGCCATCACGTGGGGAACGGGAATCAGAAACCACCACGCGGTAGAAAGGAGCCTTGTGAGCACCCATGCGTTTCAGACGAATACGTACTGCCATTTGAAAATTCACCTCCTTCAAAAAATGTCCATTCGATATGACCGAGACTTAACGGAATGGAAACTTCATACCTTTTCCACCGGTCAAGCCTTTTAGCTGTTTCATCGCTTTGTTCTTGCCGCCTTTAGGACCCATCATATCCGAGAACTGCTTCATCACGCGGCGCATTTCGTCAAACTGCTTGATGAGCCGGTTCACTTCAGCCAGCGAGGTTCCGCTGCCTGCCGCAATCCGTTTACGACGGTTGTGATTGATGATGTCAGGCTGCTGCTTCTCCGCCGTTGTCATGGAGTGGACAATAGCCTCAATGCGTCCCATCTGCTTCTCGTCAACCTTAAGATCCTTGGCTTGCTTCATCTTGCCCATGCCAGGAATCATATCCATCAACTGATCCAGAGGACCGAGCTTCTTGACCTGATCCATCTGCTCCAGGAAATCCTCGAACGTAAATTCGGCATTACGCATTTTACGTTCCATTTCCTTGGCCTTGTCTGCATCAATGTTCGATTGTGCTTTCTCGATAAGAGACAGCATATCGCCCATTCCGAGAATTCGCGATGCCATCCGTTCCGGATGGAACGGCTCCAGCGCATCAATCTTCTCGCCAAGCGCCGCGAATTTGATCGGACATCCGGTAACCGCCTTAACCGAGAGGGCGGCACCGCCTCGGGTATCACCGTCCAGCTTCGTGAGTACGACACCTGTAAGCGTCAATTGCTGGTTGAAGCTTTCCGCGACATTCACCGCATCCTGACCCGTCATTGCATCAACGACAAGCAGGACTTCGTCAGGAGTTACAACGCTGTGAATCTGCTTCAATTCTTCCATCAGCTCTTCATCGACATGAAGACGACCGGCAGTATCGATAATGACATAATCGTGACCATTATCTTTGGCATGCTGGAGGCCTTGCTTCGCGATTTCGACCGGGCTTGTCTTGTCTCCCAGGGAGAACACCGGCACGTTAATCTGATCACCGAGTACTTCGAGCTGCTTAATCGCAGCAGGACGATAGATATCGCCGGCAACGAGCAGCGGTCGGCTGTTCTGCTTCTGAAGCAGCTTGGCCAGCTTGCCCGAAGTCGTTGTCTTACCGGCACCTTGCAAACCGGCCATCATAATGACCGTTGGCGGCTTATTGCTCTTCGCCAGTTTGGCTTGGCTTCCTCCCATCAACTCCGTCAGCTCTTTATTAACGATGTCAATAATTACCATGCCGGGCGTAAAACTGTCCATCACTTCCTTGCCGATGGCCTTCTCTTTTACTTTGGATACGAAATCCTTAACCACTTTGAAGTTAACGTCGGCTTCGAGAAGCGCGAGTCGAACTTCACGCATGGCGGCTGTTACATCTTCTTCGGACACCTTGCCTTTACCACGAAGCTTGCTGAACACATTCTGTAGTCTGCTGGTCAATCCTTCAAACGCCATATCCGCCACCTCCGTTCATACTTAATCCCATGCTTTTAATCGTTCAACCATATCGGTCATTACATTCTTATCATGTTCACCCAGGTCGCTACTCTCCACCATTTCCCGAAACTTATCCAGCTCCCGGATGCGCGTCTCATGCTTGCTCAGGAGCCCCAACTTCTCTTCATAGGACTCGAGCACCTGCTCTGCACGCTTGATATGTTCATAGACGGCCTGACGACTAATCTCAAATTCACCTGCGATTTCTCCAAGGGAAAAATCATCATGGAAATAATATTTCAAAAAGGTCTGCTGTTTCTCTGTCAGCAGCTGCTCATAGAAATCGAACAGCAAATTGATCCGGTTCGTCTTCTCGAGCCGATTCTCCTGACTCATTTAAGGGCACCCCCTCGTCAAGGAAAAACACTTTACAGTTCGCTTAACGAACCTTATCATACAAAAAACAAAGAAGGATGTCAAGCCATTTCCCTTGTCATCCTTCTTCATGTTCAGGAAGCCCTCTTCCTGCCCGTTCAACCGATAGGAAGAAGGTAGATCAGTATCGCAAAAAAGTGGAGAATCGAACCCGCCAGCACAAACAAATGCCAGATGGCATGATGGTAAGGAAAACCCCGCCATACATAGAATATGGTGCCCAGCGTGTACAGCACGCCCCCAATGGCAAGCAAATTCATGCCTTGCGGCGCTACAACCGCCGTTAACGGATTCCAGGCAATGACGATCAGCCAGCCCATCGCAATGTAAAATATCGTGGAAAGGAACAGAAACTTCTTGACGAAGAATGCTTTAAATACGACACCGAACAGCGCAACGCCCCATACGATCCCGAAGAGACTCCAGCCCAGCGTTCCCCGGATGGCAACCAGCAGGAAAGGCGTATACGTCCCTGCGATAAACAAGTAAATGGAGGAGTGGTCCATAAACTCAAAGAAATCCTTAGCTTTCCCGTCTCTCAAGCCGTGTACGAGCGTGGAGCTCAAATACAGCAGGAGCATCGTCGATCCGTAGATCGTAAAGCTAACCACATGCCAGGCAGTGCCCTTCAAACTTGAAAAAACAATCAGGAGCACCAGTGCTGCAACACTTAGCGCCGCTCCTATGCCATGTGTTATTGCATTCGCTATCTCTTCTTTGCGTGGATATGTGTAAGTATTGGCCATAACAGGTATCCTTTCGCTTAAAATCTTATACTTCATTATACGCGCTTCGGGCATGCAAAATCAAAGCCGCCCCCTATATCAGCCCCTCTGCGATTGGAAGAATTGCTGGATGGCGCTGACGATTTGGCGGGACGCGTTCCCATCACCAAACGGATTATGGGCTCTTGCCATGCTGTGGTACGCTTCCTTATCCGTCAGCAGCTGCTCTATTCCTGACTGAACCGCTTCACACTCCGTACCAACACATTTAAGAGTGCCGGCCGTGACTCCTTCCGGGCGCTCAGTTTTATCCCTCAGCACCAGAACCGGCTTCCCCAGGGACGGCGCTTCCTCCTGTATACCGCCGGAGTCGGTCAAGACCAGATAGGAACGCTGCATAATATGATGGAGATCAACGACATCGAGCGGTTCGGTCAAGTGGACTCGTTCGTGCCCCTCAAGCTCTTGCGCGACCGCCTCCTGCAGCACAGGGTTCGGATGGACCGGATATATCACTACACGTGAGCCGAACGATTCTCGGCCTTGAGATTTGCTGCGGACAGCGCCGTCGGGGCAAAGTGCATATCCGCCACTCTGCCGATCCACTCGCGGTTCATCTCCTCTGGAAACGGTGCGTATTTGTCACACGTCCGCAGCCCTGCTTCCACATGTCCCACCGGTACCTTCGCATAATAAGCTGCCAGAGCACCAATGAATGCTGTCGTTGTATCCCCGTGGACCAGCACAAGATCATATTTTCTCGCTTGGAATACCTTCTCCATCCCTTTTAGCAGGTCAGCGCTCAGACTGTATAAGGATTGCCCTTCCTTCATGACATTTAGATCCGATTGCGTCTGGATTTCAAAAAAACGAAGCACCTGATCCAGCATCGCCCGGTGCTGGGCGGTTACGCATACGATTGGAGTTAATCCCGGGGCTGACTCCAATTCCTTGACCATAGGTGCCATTTTGATCGCTTCCGGACGAGTTCCGAATATAACAAGAACATTTTTCTGATTCACGAACGTTTTATATGAAAAGATAGATCTGAAACCTCATATCTTAAGCATTATATGGAAAATTGATAGATTCGTTCCGGTCATAGAGAAGCTTGTAGAAATCAACCATTTTTCAGTTATTCGGCTCATTCGTCCAATTCTATGAAGCTAGCAACGCATATATTATCCCGAGTATAAAGAAAGGAGGAAACCTCTTGGCTGTTATCATTTATCCGAGAACAATGAACTGGTCGTATATGAAACAGAGACCGCAGCAGCTTATGGCTCTATTGGGCGCGCTTGGTCATCAGGTTTTCTTCGAAAACCTGGCACCGCTGGATAAGGAGTTCAAAGAAATTGAACCAAATGTGTTTCTATTCACAGATACCAAAACATTTCTGCACAAAAAGCTGCCTGCTCTTCGCAAAGAACATCCGATTGTCGTCTGGACGACCTGGTCTAAACTCCGTACGCGTATTTCTACACTTTTCAAACCCGACATCACAATTTACGACTGCTGTGATGAATTTCCGCATTGGGCAAAATATGAACCTAAAATGATTGATGAAGCGGACCATGTCGTATGTACCGCAGAGGTGATTCACACCCGGTTGTCCCTGGCGTATCCGGATAAACCGCTTACCCTGATCCCCAATGGCGCTGACTCTTCATTTTTTCATATTCCATTCAGTGAAAGGCCCACCGATCTCCCTCCGGGTCCTGTTGTGGCTTATATCGGCGCCTGGGCGTATTGGGTAGATCATGAGCTGTTTGCTAAGGCGGCCCTTCGTTTTCCAAACGTCCGATTCGTTTCCATTGGAGCTCCTTACGGCAGCTCCGGCGATTATTCGAAGCTTCCCAATGTGCATATACTCGGTGAAAAGCCGCACCAGGAGCTCAAACGTTATCTGACTCATATTGACGTTGCATTGATCCCCTTCCAATACCATCCGATTACGCTGGCAACCAATCCAGTCAAGGCGTACGAGTATATGGCATCCGGTGTTCGCGTACTGTCAACAGCTCTGCCGGAATGCATTGCCATGGAGCCGCATGTTACCACAGCGACAACCCATGATGATTTCTTGGGCAAGCTGTCCTCCATGCTCCATCACCCGGATTCAGCAGAGCATAAGCTGGCACGCATTGCCTACGCCAGAGAGAATCGCTGGGTTGAACGCGGATTGAAAGCCGATCAAGTGATCCGGCAGGCCATCCTGGACAAAGGCATGCGCTCCCATTGAAACCCTATGCCATACTCCGTACGCAGCCATTCGGCTACAGAGCCACCGATATTTTTGCCTATCGTGAACAAATCATTCAGGAAATCTCACAAATAGACTGTGAGTGGATTCTATGGCGCGGTACCTTGTCTTTTTCCCATAAAAGCGCACAGACTTCCATTCCGACGCCACCCCCTATTCCAGATCATGTTGTCTGTATATGCATGAACGGTGCCCCGCTGTATTGGAGAAAAACCTGGCTTCTTGCTGCTCTTACCTACTGGAATAGCAGGCTTCCGGCTGTCAAATTTCTGCCTTACGATCTGCTGCCCGAAGACTCAAGCCTTACGATGCATCTGGATCCAACGCAAAATCCTCCGTATCAAAAGGATCTGGAGTATATTCTCCCTATTCTGTCTGAAACAAGGATGCGAGAGAACACCACCAGCTCCAAAGGGACTTTATCCCCTGAAATTCCTCCGCAGCCTGTCGTCTCCATTCTGATGAGCATCCATAATATGAAGGACACTTTAGGCTGGAGCATCCGTTCCGTGTTGGCACAATCAAGCGATAACTGGGAGCTGCTAATAGGCGATGACGGCTCCGAAGACGATAGTCTGGAGGAAGCCTGCGCTTATCTTGACAGCAGAATTCGGGTTCTGTCCCAATCGCGTAACCGCGGAAAGGCGATCATGATGAATCGGCTGCTTTTTGAAGCAAAGGGTCGATATATCCTGGAATTGGACGGAGATGACTGGCTGGCACCTGATGCGGTCGCACTCCTGTCCAACGCGCTTGACAACAATCCGGACTGCCGGATGGCCACGGGCCGGTATGGATGCTGGGAACGCACCCGGCAGCTCGGTCCTCTATGGAGAAGAAACGCTGATTCCGGCAAGCTTTATTCGGCGTGGTCTACTTCCTTAAATCGAACGAATCTACACGGCCACCCGCTCGTCCCCCGTATGTATCGAAAGTCATCCCTAATCGCCATTGGCGGCTGGTGGAATCGGGAGGATCGCTTCGGATGTATCTTCGAAGATATCGATGTCACTGCCAGGCTTCTGAAGCACAGCTCACCAGTTCAGGTCGATGCTATCTTGTATCATCGCGTCATTTATGGCAGCAGTATCAGCCAACGTAACCGCAGCCTCTTTGAAGCCTGGTATCAGCAAACACAGAAGAGCTAGACAGCGCTTGAAAAGGAGGTGATACGTACATGCATATTGCCGCTTCCGGGTACTATGGAATGGGAAACTTCGGTGATGATTTATTTCTCCACACCCTTCGCCAAGCATTCCACGATCATCACGTCTATCCCTGGAACTCCCGATTGGATCCCCATCAGACGGATGCCTTCATCATCGGTGGTGGAGATTTAATTACACCTTACTCGTTCAGTCCCTATTACTTCCCGCCTCAGCTCGTAGGACAACCCACTTGGGTCTATGGCGTAGGCATTGTCGATGCCTACCCCGAACACACCTGGCCTGAAGAGCAGGTATCCGCCTATCGGAATATCATCTCCAAGGCCAACCGCGCGGTGTTCCGAGATGAACGATCGTCGGCCATCGCCAAGCGGGCAGGCTTCCACCGGAATGTCGAAACAGCCCCTGACATGGTATTCGGCTATCGTCAGCCCGATATCCCGGTGAAACGTTTCTCTAAACGTCCAACGATTGGCGTCGTTGTATTTTCCTATGAATCATTTCCGATGGACAACATGACCAAACTGCTGGCACACCTTATCGCCAAAGGCTATCATGCCGTCCTTATCCCGGTCATCCATCATCCGGGCAACGCGTACTCCGATTACAATACATGTCTGCAATTGCAGCAAAAGGTAAAGGAGTCTGCACTCGGCGCTTCCATTGAGACGCTGCCGTTTCTTATGGACATTGAGCTCACTTATCGTTTCATTCAATCTGTCGACTATTTGATATCTTTCAAGCTTCACCCGGCGCTAGCCGCTTTACGTGGCGGCAAGCCTGTACTGGCGCTTAGCACCATGAGCAAAGTGCATAGCCTGCTGAGCTCTTTTCAACTTGGTCAGTACTTTACGGATTATCGTCAACCACTTGATGTTCTGATCGATAAAACCGAAAACTTCCTTAAATACGGCCCTGGTCATGTACAGCAGGTTATGCCCATGATCCGCACGGCGGAGGAAGAAAGCACCGCTTCGCTTCTGGATTTAAAGAAGCATATCGAAGAGCACAACCGTTGGTAATTCAGAAAGGAGAATGACTATGTGTTGCTTCCTGTTCTGCAGAAGACTTGCAAGGCGAGTCCAGATTTTAACAAGGCAGGTCGAACTTCTAAGCCAGGAAACCAGTCAATTAACCGAACGGGTAGAGTCATTGGAGAGTCAGGTCCTCACCGGTTTAACAATTAATCCGGAGCTGACTCAATTTTTCGAAGTCCATACCGGCCAACAAGTCCGGGTCAGCACAACGTTTGCCACGTTGGAAGGGGTCGTTTTGGCTACTGCTGAAGATGGTGTTCAGCTCCGTGAGGCATCTGGTGATCTTGTGCTGATTCCATTCGCTAATATTACTTCTGTTCAGTAATTCCTTCGGATGATACTGGATATCACCTTTAAACATTCATTACGGCAAGGAGGTTAACCGATATGCGCTACGTGGATTGGCTGCAGGGATTTATCGGCTCGGAAACCGAAGTAATGGTGCCCGGAGATGTGATCATTGGCACGCTGACCAAAGTGGGCGAAGGAACCATCACCTTAAAAGTACCGCCCATCATCTATGGTCCTCCTACAGATACGGCCATCATCCCGCTTCGTTCAATTGAATTCGTTCGGATCGTCTCTTCATAAAAAGCATGCGCCCGTAGATCGAGCCGAACATGAAGAAGGACCGAAAGTATATCTTTCGGTCCTTCTGTATACATATTCGATTAGACCAGTGTCTAGTCTTGTTGTTCTACAGCATTCTCTTCTTCTTTAATCAAACCCGCGAAGAGGGCATGAACGAACTGCTCCGAGTCAAAGGTCTGGAGGTCGCCCATTTTCTCTCCCAAGCCTACCAGCTTCACCGGAAGATTCAACTCTTGACGAATCGCGATCACGATGCCGCCCTTAGCCGTGCCATCCAGCTTGGTTAATACGAGGCCGGTCACGCCGCTCTTCTCCCCAAACAGCTTCGCCTGGCTCAGCGCATTCTGTCCTGTCGTCGCATCAAGGACCATCAGTACCTCATGCGGGGCACTCGGGATTTCACGCTGAATGACGCGGAAGATTTTATTCAACTCTTCCATCAGATTCGTTTTGTTCTGAAGGCGTCCCGCCGTATCGCAGAGCAGAACATCCGCTTGCCGCTGCTTGGCTGCTTGAACCGCATCGAACATAACAGCTGCAGGGTCTGAGCCGGGCTGCTGTTTAATGACTTCAACGCCAACCCGTTCTCCCCATACTTCTAGCTGTTCAATCGCACCCGCACGGAACGTGTCACCCGCTGCGAGCAAAACCTTCTTGCCCTCCTGCTTGTAACGATGCGCCAGCTTGCCAATCGTAGTTGTTTTACCGACTCCGTTAACGCCGACAAACAGAATGACCGTAATGCCATCCGGATTCTCCCGCAGCTCATTGCTGCTGTCATCACGAAGGAGTCCCATCAGCTTCTCTGACAATACTGGCTGCAGATCGGCAGCATCTTCAATCCGCCGTTTCTTCACTTCGGCACGAAGATCGTCCATCAGATCCATCACGGTATTCACGCCGACATCAGCACCAATTAGAATCTCTTCCAATTCCTCATAGAATTCTTCATCGATCTTTTTCCGGCGGATCACGAGGTCCGACACTTTCTCGATAAATCCCTTCCGAGTTTTCTCGAGTCCGTCGCGGAACTGTTTTGTTACGTTTTCCGTTTTGCTTGAAATGCTCTCTTTTAACTTCTTAAAAAAGCTCATACGTACCCTCCATGTCGTTATGTTAAATTAGGCAATCTCCGCTTCCTCATTCTCAAGCTTGACGGACACCAGCTTCGACACGCCGCCTTCTTCCATCGTGACGCCGTACAGCACATCCGCCTCTTCCATCGTTCCTTTGCGGTGGGTGACCACAATAAACTGCGTTTGTTCAGAGAATTCCCGCAAATACTGGGCAAATCGAACCACGTTCGCTTCATCCAGCGCCGCTTCGACCTCATCCAGTACGCAGAACGGAACCGGCTTCACCTGCAAAATGGCAAACAGCAGCGCCATCGCGGTTAATGCACGCTCTCCGCCGGAGAGCAGCTGCAGATTTTGCAGCTTCTTGCCAGGGGGCTGTGCGACGATATCGATCCCCGTCTCAAGCAATCGATCCGGATCGATCAGGACCAGGTCGGCTCGTCCGCCTCCGAACAGCTTCGTAAATACCGTGCCGAACTCGCGCCGGATCGCATCGAACGTCAGCTTGAAGCGCTTGGACATTTCATCGTCCATTTCCTTAATGACCTGGTATAGCGTTGTCTTCGCTTCAACCAGATCCGCCTTTTGCTCACTCAAGAACAGATATCTCTCATTGACACGCTGATACTCTTCAATGGCCCCAAGATTGACATCTCCAAGGGAAGTTATCGACCTTTTCAAGTCACGTACTTCGTTCTGAGCGGCAGTGATGTCTTCCGGAATCGGATAGCGCTGCTTGGCAAGCTCATAACTCAGCTCATAGTCCTCGCTTAATTTCTTCAATATATTCTCAAGCTCAACATCGAGCCGGTTTACTCCAATCTCGGTCTGGCGAAGCTGATCATCCACGGACCGCAGCTGCGTGCGCTGTTCCTTGGTTTCGCTCTCTTCCAGCTCCAGCTTCCGGCTTAGCGCGGTGCGTGCAGCCCGTTTGAATTCAAGCTGCTGCGTCGCCTCTTCCTTCTTCAGCTTGTACTGGTTCAGATCCTCGATCTGCTTCACGCTTTCGCTTTCGTTCTGATTCAGATCTGCTTGAACGGAGGCCAGCATCGTGCGGTTCTGCTTCTGCTCCTTCTCATGGTTGTCGACATCCGACTGAAGGCGCTTGAGCTGTTCCTCCAGCGAGAAGGTTTCCTGATCCAGCTTTCCTTCGCGAACCTTGAGGTTCGTCAGCTGACTCTGAAGCTCTTCCTTCGCCGATTCATTTGCTTTCCGGGCAAACTCTGCAGCTTGGATGGCCAGATGGGTTGATTTCTCTTCTTCCTCCAGCTCGGACAACAGTTTCTGCGCGCGTTCACGGCTTGCCTGAATCTCTTTGGCTTCCTTCTCTTGACTGCTCTTCTCTTCCCCTGCCAGCTCGGCTTGTTCGAGGACGTGGCGCAGCTCATGCTCAAGCTGCTTGCGGTCCCCTGCAGCCTGCTGTTCCTCAATCCGCTTATCGTCGCCGGCTTTACGGAGCTCGTCCAGCTTATCCTGAGATTCAATCATTTGATTCCGGACGCCTTCAATGCCCTGCTGCAGCTTCTCCAACTGCTTCTCGGTTTCCGAAATTTCCTGATCGAGCTGATCCAATTGACGCTTGCGTCCCAGCAGACTGTTCGTTTTCTTGTGCTGACTACCGCCTGTCATAGATCCGCCTGCATTGACCACGTCTCCCTCGAGCGTGACTACGCGGAAGCGATAGGAGAATCTGGCGGCAATCTTGTTCGCTTGCTCCAAGGTCTCGGCGATCACGACATTGCCCAGAAGGCTGCCGACGATGTTGCTGTATCTGGAATCATACTTCACCAGTTCGGAGCCAAAGCCTACAAACCCGGCTTCCCCTTCTGCCAAATGTCGGTCGGATGCGGATACATTCCGCGGACGAATGACGTCCAGAGGGAGAAAGGTCGCCCGACCTAACTGGCGCTGCTTCAGGAAGGCAATCGCCTGCCTGGATACGGATTCATTCTCCATGACGATATGCTGAACCGATGCGCCAAGGGCGGTCTCCATCGCAAGCTCCAGCTTTTCCGGTACACGAATAAGCTCGGCCACCGCACCATGGACACCATGGAGCACGGATTTGCGCGATGCCTTCAGCACTTCCTTAACACCCAGCATAAATCCGTCAAAATCGTCCTGAAGCTCTTTCATGGTATCGCGGCGGGAAATTTGTGCCTCCCGCTTCTGCTCCCATTTCCGAAGCGCTCCCTGCGTCTCTTCCTGCAATTTCTGCAGGGATTGATATCGCTCACTCTCGCTGATATAACCGCTGCGGAGGTCGGCAATCTCTTTACCGAAGCGTTCAATGCTTCGATCGATGCTCTCTTTGCGGCGGAGCAAATCCTCTTTCAGGGCTTCCCACTTACCGGACTCTTCTTGTGCCCGATTCATCCGCCGATCCAGCGCTTCCTGCTGCTGGTCCGCATACCGGATTTCATTCCGGGCTTGAGCCATTTGGTTCATAAGCTCTAGCAAATTCCCCTTCAAGCTCTCTTCCTGCTGCTGACTGATTCCGCCGGTTACGCCCACCAGCTTCGCTTCTTCCGCTGACAGCTGATCCCGCACCTGGGTTAATTCCTGCTGGAGCTCCTGCAGCTTGCTCTTCATGCTAGCAAGCTCGCCTACGCGCTCTCCCAGACGATGATCGCCTGATTGCAAGCTTTCTTCCAGTTGCTCGCGCGTACGTTCCAGGTTACGGCGGCGTTCCTTGAGCACTTCGCCATAGCCTTCGCTCTTCTCAAACAGCTCGCTGAATTGAAGCAGCTGGCTCTGCAGATCCTCAACTTCCTGCTCCAGCTGGCGCAGCGCTGATCTGTCACTCTCCAGCTTGGCATCATGCGCGGATACAACGGTGGACAGAGCAAGCTGCTCTTCCTTCAGCTGCTCCAGCTTGGCATTGGCCTCGCTCCATGAGGTATGTATCTGTTCGATCTGATACACATACAAAGAAATTTCCTTGTGCTTCAGCTCTTCCCGAAGCTCCTTGTAGCGAATGGCCTTCTCAGACTGCTCTTTCAGCGGTCCGATCTGATCCTCAAGCTCTGTGACCAAGTCATGGATACGAAGCAGGTTTTGCTCCGTTTCATCCAGCTTGCGCACAGACTCTTTTTTACGAGATTTATATTTAACGATCCCGGATGCTTCCTCAAAAATCCCCCGGCGATCTTCTGAGCGTGTACTTAAAATTTCCTCAATACGGCCTTGTCCGATGATGGAATAGGCTTCTTTACCGATTCCGGTGTCCATGAACAGCTCCGTAATATCCTTGAGTCGGCACGATTGCCTATTAATGAAATACTCGCTGTCCCCACTGCGGTGGACCCGTCTGGTTACGGTTACCTCGTTAAAATCCAGCGGCAACACATGGTCCTCGTTGTCCAGCGTAAGGGAGACCTCTCCATAATTAACCGCTTTGCGCGCATCACTCCCGGCAAAGATAATATCCTCCATCTTGCCGCCGCGAAGCGATTTAGCGCTTTGCTCGCCGAGCACCCAGCGGATCCCATCGGAAATGTTGCTCTTACCGCTGCCATTTGGACCTACAACGGCTGTAATTCCCCGGACAAATTCCATCTCCGTCTTGTCGGCAAACGATTTAAATCCTGCTAACTCGATCCGTTTCAAAAACATATTCGACCTATCACCTCTCCTGCTATTGTACCACAAGTAGAATCGGCTTCACCGCCGTCTCTGGACGAGGTCCATCAACGTTATAAGCAGCTGTCCGCTTTATAAAGACAGACAACGAAAAGAGCAAAAAACAGTCATCCTATCCGGGTCCGGTTATCCGCTTGACTGCTCTTTGCTCTTTGTTTGTCATCACATCAGCGAAGCTTTAGGCATCCGCACGTTTCAGCTGCTTTAAGGCTACTGCCGCTGCTTGCTGCTCGGCTTCTTTCTTGGATCTGCCGCTTCCGCGTCCAAGACATTCGCTTCCCATGTAAACCTCCGAGACAAACTCCCGCTCATGTGCCGGTCCTCGCTCTTCTACGATACGATATTCCAGTGCGCCCATGCCGTGATGCTGGGTCAGTTCCTGAAGCTCGGTCTTATAATCGCTCATCTGCGGACGACCGTTGACGGTCACCGTGGGAAAGACATGGTCGCTTAAAAACCGACGAACCGCTTCCAATCCCTGATCCAGATAAAGCGCCCCCACAAATGACTCAAATACGTCTGCCAGAAGAGCCGGGCGGGTTCGACCGCCCGTCATTTCCTCTCCTTTGCCTAGCAGAACGTAACGACCAAAATCCAGACCTACAGCGAATTGCACCAAGGAAGGCTCGCATACGATAGCGGCCCGCAGCTTGGTTAACTCACCTTCCGGACGGTCCGGAAATAGGTTGTATAAGAATTCGCTTACCGTCAGCTCCAGAACAGCATCCCCGAGAAATTCAAGACGCTCGTTGTCCTGGCTCTGACTGAAGCGATGTTCGTTTACATAAGATGCGTGGGTAAAGGCCTGCTTCATCAGCATTGCATTGCGAAACTGGATTTGAAGTTTATGCTGTAACTGCTTCAGATCTCCACTCAACACACTGTCCCCTTACTCGGCGTATTTTTTCAGGATAATCGTAGCATTATGCCCGCCAAATCCAAACGAATTGGACATGACGATATCCAAATCAGCTTTACGCGGGTGATTCGGTACGTAGTCAAGATCGCATTCCGGATCTTGATCCTCCAGGTTAATCGTTGGTGCAATGATTTGGTTCTTCAAGCTCAGTCCGCAGATAACGGCCTCCACCCCGCCGGCAGCCCCAAGCAAATGACCTGTCATCGACTTGGTTGAACTAACGGCCACTTTATAGGCATGGTCACCAAGAGCCATCTTAACGGCCTTCGTTTCCGAGCGGTCACCCACCGGCGTTGAAGTCCCGTGAGCATTAATGTAATCCACTTCCTCCGGCGCAATGCCTGCGTCACGGATCGCCATCTTCATGCAGCGAGCTGCTCCATCCGGATCCGGCTCGGTAATATGATGGGCATCGGCACTAAGGCCATAGCCAACCACCTCGGCATAAATGTTGGCACCGCGTTTCAACGCATGCTCCAGGGATTCGATGACAAGTACGCCCGCGCCTTCACCCATTACAAAACCGTCGCGGCCGGTATCGAATGGCCGGCTGGCTTTCTCCGGCTCGTCATTGCGGGTTGACATTGCACGCATAGCGCAGAAACCAGCCATCCCTGTTGGACGAATGGTTGCCTCCGCCCCGCCGCAGATCATGACATCCGCATCACCACGCTGAATCAGACGATATGAATCGCCGATCGAATGCGTTCCGGTAGCACAAGCCGTAACCTGTGTGGTGTTCGGACCCTTGGCTCCCAGATTGATCGACATCTGGCCTGAGGCCATGTTTGCGATCATCATCGGAATAAAGAATGGGCTTACACGTTTCGGGCCCTTCTCGAGCAGGATATTATGCTGATCCTCCCAAGTTCCCAAACCGCCGATACCTGATCCGATCGATACGCCAACACGCTCTGCATCGGCATTCACGCCAATTTCAAGACCACTGTCCTCAAGCGCCTTCGAACCGGCTGCAACCGCAAGCTGTACAAATCGGTCCATCCTGCGGGCTTCTTTGCGATCCATGTAATCCTCCGGATTAAAATCCTTCATGGATGCTGCAATCTGCGTTGTGTAATCACTCACATCAAATGCTTCGATGCGGGATACGCCAGACTTGCCTTCCATCAAACTGTTCCAGAATGTATCCAGGTCTTGACCAATCGAGGTCATGACTCCCATTCCTGTTACAACGACTCTATGTTTCAAACAGACTCACCTCTATGTGGACTGCCCGTCCATCTATGAGGCCGTAAAGCAGACTCATGATAACGAAGGCAGTAATAATCTATCACTTGTTCGTGCTAAAGCTTGGATTGAATGTGGAGAAGTCCCGTCTTGCTAAAGAACGGGACTTAACTGTAATGACTTAGGTATGAGATTGTATGTAATTTACAACTTCACCTACGGTCGTAATTTTCTCCGCATCTTCATCAGAGATCTCCATATCAAACTCATCTTCCAACTCCATCACCAATTCAACTACATCGAGAGAATCAGCTCCAAGGTCGTCTTTGAAAGATGCTTCTAATGTTACGTCGGCTTCGTCAACACCCAGGCGGTCGATAACGATGCGTTTCACGCGTTCCAATACATCGGACATCCGGCTCACCTCCTCTTGGTAATTATACGAGATATGACTTCAAATTGCCATAGAAGGCATTTGAAAACGATTTAATGCCCGGCGGTCAGCACCGGAACAGTAGCGGCGTCTACATATACATGCCGCCATCCACATGCAACACTTGTCCAGTCATATAGGATGCACTGGAAGATGCTAGAAAAGCAACCACGCCGGCAATCTCTTCCGGCTGACCCAGTCGGGCGAGTGGAATTCCGCCAAGCAGGCCTTCCCGCATGTCCTCAGGAAGTTCCCGGGTCATATCGGTATCGATAAAACCAGGAGCCACGGCGTTCACCGTAATCCCGCGGGAAGCCAATTCCCGCGCTGCTGATTTGGTCAGACCGATGACTCCGGCTTTGGCCGCAACATAGTTGGCTTGCCCCGGGTTACCAAGCGCTCCGACAACGGAGGATATATTGATAATGCGTCCATAACGTTGTTTCATCATGGGACGCGTCACCGCCTTAAGGCAATTGAATACCCCTTTAAGATTTGTTTCGATCACCTGATCGAACTCCTCTTCCTTCATCCGCATGATTAGATTATCTCTAGTAATCCCTGCATTATTCACCAGGATATCAATTCGACCAAAAGTCTCCAACACCTGCTTTACCATGGCATCGGCTTCTTCGGTCCGTCCAACGTTGGATTTAACCGCGATGGCCGATACGCCCTTTGCGCGAATCGCTGCAACAACCTCGGCTGCTGCTGCTTCGCTTCCTGCATAATTGACAACAACGTTAGCGCCCAGATCAGCAAGTCGGAGAGCAATGCTCCGGCCAATGCCGCGGGAAGCACCCGTAACAAGCGCAGTCTGTCCTTTTAGAGCTTCACTCATACCTATTCCTCCTTTCCAGAGTGATCTGGTTTTTATCTATCGTTATTTATACGACCGTCTCCAAACTGCTGACGCTGTCCAGACTATTTACATTAATGACTTTGACGGATTTGTCAATCTTCTTGATCAAACCGCTGAGCACACTGCCAGGACCAATCTCGACGAAGGTATCCACGCCTTGAGCGATCATCCATTCCACGCTGTCATGCCACAACACGGGGGAGTATACCTGTTCCACCAGCAAACCGCGGATGGCAGCGGCATCCTCCACCGAACGCGCCGTCACATTGGCAACTACCGGCACGGAAGGGGTATTAAACGCAGCCTGCTCCAGTTTACTAGCCAGCCGGTCAGCCGCCTCCTTCATCAGGGTCGAATGGAAGGGGCCGCTAACCTCCAGAGGGATAGCCCGCTTGCCGCCAGCTTCCTTCACTCTTTCTGCAGCAGCTGCGACGCCTTGAGCTGAACCCGAGATGACGATTTGCCCCGGGCAGTTCATGTTCGCAAGTTCTACAACATGTCCCTCTGCCGAAATGCGCTTGCACAGCTCGGACAAAGCCGCACGGTCTGCGCCAAGCACGGCTGCCATTGCGCCTTGACCTCCGGGAACGGCTGCCTCCATGTATTCTCCGCGGGCTCTAACGATCGACACAGCTTCTTCGAACGAAAACACGCCTGCACATACAAGTGCACTGTATTCGCCAAGGGAATGGCCCGCAACGTAATCCGGTTCGATCCCCTTGCCGCGAATGGCTTCCAGGTAAGCCATGCTGGTTGCGAGTAGAGCTGGCTGGGTGTTTACCGTTTGTTTCAAATCTTCATCAGGACCATTAAAAATAATGGAGCTGAGCGGAAATCCAAGCTGATCATCCGCGGCTAGAAAAAGATCCCTTGCGGCAGGAACCGCATCATAGGCATCCTTACCCATTCCGACGGACTGAGCGCCTTGACCAGGAAATATAAATGCTGTTTTACCCAAAATCGTGAGCTCCCTTCTCTTATTTCACTAGGCCTAAAAGCTGTTATGTTTACCAGATAAGTACGGAGGAACCCCATGTTAATCCGCCACCAAACCCAACCATCAACACCTTGTCTCCTTCTTTCAGGCGGCCGGACTCCTGTGCTTCGACAAGAGCTAGCGGCACGGAAGCGGCTGAGGTATTGGCGTATTTATCAACATTGATCATGACTTTCTCTTCTGGAAGCTCCAAACGCTCCATGGCAGATTTAATAATCCGGATGTTGGCTTGATGAGGAATGAATAAGTCGATATCCTTTTTGTCGATGCCTGCTTTGGATAATACAGCTTCCGTGGCAGATCCCATTACCCGTACCGCAAATTTGAACACTTCGCGGCCGTTCATATAAATAAAGTGTTTATTCGTGTTAATTGTTTCAGCAGAAGCCGGTAATCTCGAACCGCCTGCCTCAATGTACAGATGCGCACCACCTGCACCTTCCGCGCCAAGATCAAAGGCTTGGAACCCGCGGCCTTCCGGCACTTCGCCGACAATCGCCGCTCCGGCACCGTCGCCGAACAGAACGCAGGTATTACGGTCGGTATAGTCCGTAATGCGGGACAAGCAGTCCACCCCGATTACCAAAGCATTGTTGTACATGCCCGTCTTCACGAAATTTGTAGCTGTAGCCAGGCCGTATACAAATCCCGAGCAAGCAGCCGACAGGTCAAATGCCGCCGCTTTTTTGGCTCCAAGCCGATCCTGAAGCAAACATGCGGTCGATGGAAAGAACATATCCGGCGTAATGGTCGCCACAATAATCAAGTCCAGATCCTCGGCATTCATTCCGGCTGATTTCAACGCATTCACAGCAGCGTGGTAAGCCAAATCCGACGTCGCTTCATGCGGAGCGGCAATATGCCGTTCCCGGATTCCCGTCATGGAGACAATCCATTCATCGCTTGTATCTACCATTTCCTCTAAATCACGATTTGACAATATTTTTTCAGGTACGTATTTGCCTGTGCCAATAATACCGACTGAACGCAAATTGTTCATTTCCTCACTCACTTCCCGCTGATTTCATTCGAAATACTCTCTACCAATCGGTTCTGCAGCGCCGTCCGCGCTTGGCGAACCCCATTCTTGATGGCGTTCGCATCCGATGAACCATGGCTCTTAACGACCAGACCGCCCAGACCAAGCAGGGGCGCTCCGCCATGCTCCTTATAATCGAGCGTCGATTTCAGGCTGCGAAGCTCCGGCATCATCAAGGCGGCAGCCATCTTGGTCTTAAGGGATTTGCTGAACTGCTCCTTCAACAGCGAAAAGAGTGCGCCAGCTGTTCCTTCAATCGATTTCAGCAAAATATTGCCCGAGAACCCGTCACATACGAGTACATCACAAACCCCGTTCATGACATCGCGGGACTCAACATTGCCAACAAAATGAATAGGCAGCTCCTCCAGCAACGGATAAGCATGCTTCGTCAATTCATTGCCCTTGCCCGGCTCAGTACCGACATTTAACAGCCCGACCCGAGGTTTGGTGATTCCATGCACCTTCTCGCGATACAGGCTGCCCATTAATGCGTACTGCTGCAGATGCTCAGGCTTCGAATCCATATTCGCTCCAAGATCCAAGGCGAGCATCCCCTTGCCATCGAGAGTAGGAATCATTGGCGCAAGCGCAGGCCGCTCAATCCCCTTCATCCTGCCCACGACGAGTAGTCCGGTCGTCATGAGGGCCCCCGTATTGCCTGCCGAGATCATGGCATCGGCTTCACCTTCGCGAATCATGCGCCCCGCCACAACCATTGAAGCATCCTTCTTCCGGCGGACAGCCTTTACCGGCTCATCCTCCGCTTCTATGACTTCACTTGCATGAACCACCTTCAGATTGGACGGTTTGTCCTTCAACAGTGCTCCAATCTGCGCTTCATCCCCTACGAGAATGATCTCAGTATCGCTCCATTCCTGTGCAGCAATGAGCGCGCCTTCGACGTTACTCTGAGGAGCGTTGTCGCCGCCCATCGCATCAATCGCAATTCTCATGCCAAACTTCCTCCTTTACTTATGTCATTCTCCTGCAGATCGGTAGATTACGAAATTCCCCTGAAACACCATTTCATCAGCGACATAAGTAAACACTTCCACCTTGGCCTTTCCCTTCTGGCCGGCAATGGACCTAACGTAGGCTTTGGCAATGCATTTCTCGCCGAGACGCACCTGTCTCAAAAACCGTATATCCGCTGAAGACGTCAACGCGATTTCTTCATTGATTACGGCAATGGCAAGTGAATTGGCTTGAGCGAACACGTAATGCCCGCGGGCAATTCGCGTTTTGCTGAATACATGTTCCTCACGGATTTCAAATATCGATATTCCGCTCTTGTCCAACTGCAAGTCAACGACATCCCCGATCACCTCTTCGAGTGACAAGGAACGAACCTGGTCATAGGAATGCTCCGCCATCTGCTTCATTCGCTCACGAAGCTCCGGGATGCCAAGTTCCATACGGTCAAGGCGTATCGTCTGAATGCTCACTTTAAGCTGGCGAGTCAACTCGCGGTCTGTAACAAAGGGATTCTCGTCGATCAGCTGAATCAGCCGCTGGTGACGGTCTTTCTTGGATAAACGATCGATGACGAAACAACTCCTTCTGCCGCTATGAAAGCCGCCATTCTTCAAACATACATATATGTAAATTAGTCGCAAATATTAGAACCTGGTACTAATGTTAAGTATAAATCATGTCACGTTAAAAAGAAAGGGGGACTTCAGACAAAAAAAATAGCACCTCACCAAAGATGAAGTACTACTTATTTAAAAATTATTGTTTGATGATCTCTCTTGCCTTATACGTTCCGCATACTTTACATACGCGATGAGCAAGTTTCAATTCTCCACATTGCTCGCATTTCACCATGCCTGGCACAGCCAGCTTAAAATGAGTACGACGCTTGTCACGACGTGTTTTGGACGTTCTACGTTGAGGTACTGCCATGTTCCCACCTCCTTATCAATTCAACCCGCTGAACACGGGTGCCAAATCCATCATCATTTAAAGAAGTCCTTCAGTCCGGCTAGCCTAGGATCGATCACTTCCGTATCGCAGTTGCACGTGCTTTCATTCAGGTCCTTGCCGCAATTCGGGCAGAGTCCCTTGCAGTCGGCTTTGCACACCGGAGCTAGCGGCAGGTGGAGCAAAAATGCTTCTTCTACATAGGGAGTGAGATCCACACTCTCACCTTGCACGTATGTAGTGTCATCATTCTCATCCTGAATCGATTCAGGATCTTCCACCGGCTGGAATACTTCATGAAAAGGGATGTGCACATGTTCGCTGATCGGCTTCAGACAGCGGGAGCAATTCATCTCCAGCTCGCCTTGCAATCGTCCACGAACATCCACCGTACCAGAAATCGATGAGGCTGCTGTCAAATCCACGTTTAATGGCTGAACAGCAATAATGTCCTTCCGATCCTTAACGGCATTGCTTACATCCACGGTTTGATGGAACTGTAACGGTTGATCGCTGGTTGTCAATTTACGAAATTGAATTAGCATATCCATCACTCCAAACAAACAAAGATTATTATACCGATTCCCAAAGACTTTTGTCAACAGGATAACCCTAAAGAACCATGATTGTTTCCCGATATTTCCCACGCTACAACGAGATTATCACCCATATTTGGCGATGAGCTTATTGTTGCAGGAACGTCCTGTAATTATGTTATATTCTTATCAAGGAGTTGAAACTAATGAAGACGGTTGGCATTGTCGTTGAATATAATCCCTTACATAACGGTCATGTGCTGCATTATCGCAAATCCAAAGAAATAACAGGGGCGGATGCCGTTGTTGCAGTGATGAGCGGTCCTTTTCTCCAACGCGGCGAACCTGCTATTGCAGGCAAACGCGCACGCGCCGAAATGGCCCTTGCCATGGGAGTAGATCTGTGCATCGAGCTGCCAGTAACCTATGCCGTGCAGCCTGCAGAATGGTTTGCATACGGTGCGATAGCTATTCTGGAAGCTACCGGGGTGGTGGACTGTCTTTCCTTCGGATCGGAGAGCGGTACGCTGGAGCAGATTCTACCGCTGTCCCGTTCGCTTGCCAGCGAATCCGGCGAGCTCCAATCCGAAATTGAAAGGCATCTCCGGGAAGGCATGAACTTCCCGTCCGCTTACGGTGCTGCTGCTGCAGCCCTATTCGGCGAGTCCGGACCTGCAATTGCCCATTTGCAAGAGCTGCTCACGCAGCCGAACAATTCCTTGGGCCTGCACTACCTGATTGCCCTCCACCGCCTGGGCAGCCGCATTACACCCTACACCATTCCAAGAGAAAACGCACACTACCACGATCCCTTGCCGGGAGCGTCGTCCATTGCCAGTGCAACCGCCATCCGTAACATCATTCTTTCACAGGGCTTGGAAGCAGCCAGACCTTACATCCCCGAATTCACACACAGCATCATGGAGCGGGAAATGGAGAGCGGACTAGCTCCTGTCCACTGGGAACAGTTTCGTCAGCCGCTGTTTCAATGCCTGCTCACGCATACACCCGCGCAGCTTGAAGGCTTCCTTGAAGTTACCGAAGGCTTGGAATATCGTGTTCAGCGCATGCTTGCGCAGTTGAAGCAGCCTACGGTCGGGGCTCTCCTCGAAGCGTTGAAGACCAAACGTTATACCCGCACCAAGCTTCAGCGTATGCTCCTGCACATCATGCTCAATCATGACAAGGCATCCATGAATCGCGAGGAGTTGGCCAAAGGTCCGGGATATATCAGGGTCCTTGGCTTCAGCGACACCGGGCGTTCCTTGCTGAAACGAATGAAGCAGAGCGCCTCGCTACCTGTTATCCAGAAGCCGACAACGCTGGAGCATCCTCAGCTGGAGAGGGACCTGATGGCAGCCGCCGTATACGCCAACGGACACCCTAAGCCGGATATCCGCCATTACTACAGTGATTACCTGCTGCCGCCACTCACCCCTTAGGCGGCAGCTGCTCCAGATAATCTACTGCATCCTGCAGATCGTCAACCGGGACCAGCTTCATATCCGTTTTGATTCGGTCCGCCCGCTTCTTGGCTTCATCGTAATTTTTTTGCGGCACAAAAAAGATATCGGCTTCCTTCCGGTCAGCCGCCACGATCTTGTGTTTCACGCCGCCAATGGGACCTACGGCACCTGATTTGTCAATGGTACCCGTTCCCGCTACCCGATAACCTCTGCTTAAATCACCTTCGGTGAGCTGGTTATAAATTTCAAGGGTAAAAATCAGTCCGGCTGAAGGTCCACCTATATTGGTATCCGCAAAATGAATGGTGTGATCGGGATTCGCCGGCTCTACGCTTTGCATCGTCGCAATCATGACGCCAAGACCCGGACGCTCCGCCCCGGTCTTCTCATCCTTAATGCTAACAAGCTGAACCTGTTCTTTAACGGTTTTCCCCTTGCGTTCAAGCTCCACGGACACCACTTCCCCGATAGTTTTCTCGCTTAACAGGCTGGCAATTTTCTCATTATCCTCTGCCGGCTGCCCATCAATCTTGATCAATTTATCGCCAGGCCGGAAATGCTCGGCATTAGCAGAATTTTCGGAGATCGACATCACGAATACATAAGCAGGCTCGATACTGTAGTCAATACCAGCTTCTTGATAAGCGGCTTCCATTGCAGCGGACTGGGAAGAATTCATGTAATACACTTGTGTGGCTGCATATTCGTCCTTACTCTGATCTCCCATTTTCTCGGCCTTTTTCACAACCTCCGAATTGGGATTAAACGCAGACATCATTAACAAAGCCATATTGGCATAGCTTGCCGACACGGTTGTCATCATAAATGTGCCCTCTTCCGCCGGATCGCTCTTCTCGACATTGATCATGGGGCGAACCTCCTCGGCGCTCCCCGGCTGGTATACAAGATAAGGGGTCGGCATATAAACGACAACGTACAGCATGACCCCAACCATTAATAAATACAGCGCAATTTTTAAGCCATTCGGTTTTACAGACTTCTTCATGTAGTTTCCTTCCCTCCGCCTTATATATCCAGCCTTCCACCAAGTTTGGTCTGACGGTTGTCTCCTTTGCATAAAGTTGTACTAGCCATGTTTACGCTGAAAGGAGATTCCTTATGAATAAAGACAACGCCGTCAAGTCATCAAACGGGCTGTGGAACACCATCCTGCTGGGTGCTGCCGCTTTCCTGCTTGTACTGGCTGTCGTCAGCGCGCCCGAACCTGCCTTCCAAGCCACCCTGCAAGCACTTAAGCTATGGTGGAATATCGTATTTCCCGCTTTGCTACCGTTTCTCGTTCTGGTGGAAATACTCATCGCCTATGGCTGGGCCCATGGAGTTGGCGTACTGCTGGACCCTTTGATGAAAAAAACATTCAAACTTCCCGGTGCTGGCGGCTGGGTTCTTATAGCAGGAATGACAGCCGGTTTCCCGGCAGGAGCGCAGGCCGCATCCGGAATGTATAGACAAGGCGAGCTTCGTGCCGATGAGGCCGGAAGGCTCGCCGCTTTATCCCACTTCTGCAATCCAATGACCATTCTCGTTGTCATCGGAACTGGTCTGCTTCATCAACCGGAAGCTGGTTATCTGCTGCTGATCGTTCATTGGATTTCCGGACTGCTGGCCGCTTGGATATTCGGGCTTTTCCATAAACCGGCTTCTTCAGAAGGAACACGGCAGTTTACAGCATCATTAAATAAAGTCCGAGCAAGCAAATTTACCCAACGTCCCCTTTTAAAAAGGGCAGTGTCTGCTGCTCTGGATGCCCATCAGCGGGATGGACGGAGCTTTGGCAAGTTACTGGGCGATTCCGTTACCCGTTCGGTTCAAACTTTAATGATGACAGGCGGCTTTATCTTGTTCTTCGCCGTCCTGACCAGAGTATTGACCGGTCACTTGCTGCCGCAGCTTCCGCCCTATCTTGTATCTGGACTATTGGAGGCCCATCTGGCAGCCCAATCCATCAGCTCATCGGCATTCCAAGCCGGCATTTTGCAGCTGGCTGTACTGTCCGCCGCACTGGCATGGAGTGGAATCAGCGCTCAGCTGCAAAGCCTGTCTCTGATGCAGGAGACCGGTCTCTCTTGGCGTTACTTTATGGTGAAGCGAGCCTTGCATTCGGTGCTCGCCTTTGCAATTACACTGGCCATGTGGAAACCGGTTAGCGCCCTTTCAGCAGGCATCGTACCAGCCTTCCGAACGGAACCGCTGGATCACGCCAACGCGGATCAGCACTTCAACTTTTGGAGCGGATTGCCTTACTTCTTGCAGGTTCAAGGCGTAATCTGCTTATTATTGATAACGGCGTTCTGGCTGTGTTCCCGTTTTATTGACCGTTATCGCCACTAAATTTACGGCGCATCGCGGCATGGACCTCGGGGCTGACCAGATCCGTTGTATCTCCATTAAAATGCGCGATTTCCTTAACAAGACTTGAGCTCAGGAACGAATATTTCGGGTGTGTCATCATAAAGATGGTCTCCGCATCCGGATTCAACTTATGATTGGTGGATGCTAGTTGAAGTTCATATTCAAAGTCGGTCACCGTGCGGATTCCCCGTACAATGACCTGGGCATTCTTCTGGCGGATATAATTCGCCAGAAGGTCACGGAAGCTGTCGATTTCCACATTCGGAAGATGTGCTGTTTCCTGTCTCAAGAGGTCCTTGCGCTCTTCAATCGTGAACAGCGGGTTCTTGCTTAGATTATTCAACACGGCCACAATCAGCAGATCAAACTGCTTGGAAGCGCGTGTGATAATATCCATATGTCCCATGGTGACCGGATCAAAACTTCCCGGGTATACGGCAACACGGTATGTACTAGTATTCTCATTTGTCATCATGTAATTCCTCCTCATCAAGCTCTGACGCTTGATCTTGCGCTGTGTCGTAACGGTATATCGATATGGCGGCTTCTCCGTACTTCGCAGTCCGGAAACAACAAAAGTCACCAAATTTCTCAGGATAATTGTAGCTTGATTCGTATTCCAATACCACCACAGCTGAATTTTGCAGCAAACCTCGCTCTGCCATGTCCAACATCAGCTCATCACCATTCTTAAACCTGTATGGCGGGTCCAAAAAGACCAGATCGAAGCTGTAGCCGCGCTTTTCTAGCGCTTTAAGCGCTCGTGCCGCATCATTGCGGTACACCTCGGCGCCTTCTTCAAGCCTGGTTGCCTTCAAATTATCCTTGATCGTACTGATGCTCTTCGGCTCCACATCAATAAAAACAGCACGTTCCATCCCCCGGCTTAATGCCTCAATGCCAAGGCCTCCCGTGCCTGCGAACAGGTCAAGCAGGACGCCCCCCTCAAAGTAAGGACCGATCATACTGAATATGGATTCTTTCACTTTATCCGTCGTCGGACGGGTGCTTGTACCAGGCACACTTTTGAGCGGCCGGCCCTTTGCACTTCCGGATACTACTCTCACTGCTTCATTCACCCGTTTCATTATCTATAAATTCATTGCCAAGACAACGCCATTGACAGTAATTATCGTAACACAATCATCCCATATATGAAAAACGAAACATAACGTCTCTCCATTTTTTTTCAAAGTCAGGTATATTTCTACCGCAGCCGGGCATCCTTGAAATATCGACATCAATGAATGTCGTAGACAACCGCGGAGAAGACTTACGTTTCCCCATAAGCTCTTCGTCCGGTTTCTCCTCTCCCATGAGGGAATCTCTTCGGAGGTTCCCGAACTAAATCCCTGTAACGGCAATGTCTATTACAGGGATTTAGTTCTTTTTTTATGTTGAGCCGCTCACCTCGTTGAGCGGCTTTTTTCCATATCAATCCTCACCTTCTAGTCAGACGATTCACCTAACCTTATATGAAAAGCATAACCAATCCCTCTCAGCCAACGTTCTAACGATAAAGGGCATGATGGGAGGAACACGTGATGAACCTGTTTTTATATGCAGGATTGGGTTGCCTGTTGGTTGCAGGGCTTCTATCCGGAGCGTTTACTAAGGGATACCAACAAAGAGACAACTTCTATGCTGAATCCAAGGACGACCGCGCATCCAGAGAGAGAGTAGCCAACTGGTTCTTATTAGCCGGTTTCGTATTTCTTGCGGTCGCCGGTATTGTGTATTTGTTCCGCTAAGTTGACAAATGTAAACATTTGCTCGCACCACGCAGCGCACGAATAAAGGCACAGAGGCACCCGTTTCAAGGGGAGGAATTGATTCATGAATCGTTTTATTAGCAATGAAGATACAGAAATAGAACGAACGAGAATGAAATATGCCTTGATCGCTTTAATCTCTATTCTTACATTCAGGAAATTCTCCAAAATCGAAATAGTGAAGAATGATTTATACGCGGCTTTATTGCTGTTGAGAGGAACTGATATTACTTAACCGACAAGACGTCCCCCGGATATCGGAGGGCGTTTTTTTGTTCCTCTTTTTGGCCATAACCCCACGCGACCTTTGCAGGAATAACACCCATTTTGTCGAATCAATATAGCTGTTTGAAAAATATTCCTAATTGTACAGTGAAGAGAGGTCATGTAAGTGAGAAGAACGTTGTATGTTCTCGTATTGTTTAGCATGCTGGTGGGACTTGGCTTTACGGGCACGACGCACGGGATCGCTGCTGCAGAAGAGTCCAGGCTCCAGATCAGCGACATTGCGGGAAGGAACACCTACCTGATGAGCGATGGCTCGATGTGGTCCCTAATTGACGGGCGACATGCCATTCGCACGCCGGGTAAAGTTACAGCCATCAGCGGTTATGAATACGAAGGCATCGGTATGACGCAGGATGGGCGATTAGTGGAATGGGATATCGGCAAGGGACCCGAGGTCGTTCCGGGAACAAGCGGCGTGAAGCAGATAGCGGGTTACTACTGGCTGAAGTCAGACGGGACTGTATGGGGCGGCTCGGAAAAAGCAAAAAGCCTCAGCGGCATTTTGCTGATCGCCAATGCCGATCAAGAATTTGCCGCCTTGTCCTCCAACGGGGAGCTGCTATTAGAGGATAACTACAAAAAGGGACAATTCAAGAAGCTCGGCATCGTGGAGAACCCGGCAGGGGTCAAATCCATGACGGTTCACAGCGGGCGTGTAGCCCTATTGCGTGACAACGGTGACGTGGTTGTATACGAAACGTCCAACTTTGACGATAACGGGCGCATCATACCGGTTACCGTCGCTCAGAATGCAGCTCATATCGTTTATGCTTCCAATGAGCCGACGGATCTTCTGATTGTCACGCTCCAAGACGGAACCGTATGGACAACCGGAGTGTATAAAGACCGCTGGAAGCTCAAGGAGCAGGTCTCCGGACTGAGCGGGATCATAAAAACCTCCATTTACGGAGATGCAAAGGATCTATCGGAGGGATTCTATGCGCAGCGCTCTGACGGAAGCTGGATCCATCACAAGGATGGACAGAACAAATCGGTGGATGTGCCTGTCGTTAAGGCCGTATCGGTTTCGGTATCCGATGCCAAGCCTTATGTAGGGGGTACCCTGGAAGTCAGTATCCAGGAGACTTACACGAACGGGGCCAAGATCAAAGTACCGGTTAAAGATGCCCAGATCGATTTAGAGAAGCCTTATTTGATGAACATGCAGAAGAATGGGACACTGAAGTCTGCGGGCGTTGGCAAGACACAGATTACGGTAACCTCGGGTGGTCTGTCCAAATCGATAACGGTAGCGTCCAGCCTGCGCAACAATTTGAAATATGCAAAACAGATCAACGGGAATATCATGGTGCCGGCGAAATCCGTCATTCAGGCACTGGGCGGCACCTACTCGGCCAAGAACGGAGCCGTGGAGGCCAAGTTCGGAGAGACCGTGCTCTCGCTTACGGCAGGCAGCAACCAGGCCAAGCTGAATGATAGTCCGCTGCGCCTAAAAGCAGCACCTATCACCGACAAAGGCGAACTGCTGATTCCGGCCGCCGTGTTATCCGATGTTCTGGGTGCGAAAATTAGCTGGGATACCAAGTGGAAACAAACGAATATCTCCTTCGGAAGCGATGCAGAGATGACCATTGTCTCCAACGAAACGGCTGGCTTGATCAAAAAAGCGATGCAAGGCAGCTTGGTTAAATTCATCGGCCGAACGTATTGGGTGAATGATTTCGAAGACTTGGAACGCTTCTCGAAATTATCGGTAACCGACATTTTGCCGGACGACAAAGGCGAATTCAACGTGATCTTCAAAACGGCATCAGGAAAAACAGTGAAAAGCTATCCTATGCGGTCTTCGGAAGTGCTGCAGCTGTTTGCAGACCGTTCTTCTTTATTAAATTATGACCCTTATCAAAAATACAAATGGTCCGCATCGGTCTGGAAACAGATTAAAGCAGGCCAGGTTTCCCTCGGCATGACAAAAGAACAGGTGCAGCTTTCATGGGGGAACCCGGCAGCCAAGGACATTACCACTGGCGGCGGAAAAACCATTGAAACCTGGGGGTACTCGAATTTCGATATCGTATCTTTCGTAAACGGTAAGGTTATATTGATTATGAAGTAACATGAGTAACAGGCCGGGGCCAGACCTCTGACCGGATAATATTCGTTCTCCCAAGAACAGACCACTCTTCTCGAGCGGTCTGTTTTTATAAAGCCGATTCTCGCTTCAAAAAAACAGGACCGCCCTAAGAAGAGGCCATGCCTCTTTAGGACGGTCTGTCGTTGTGACTGCTCATGGTGCTCGGTATCACTTATTGATTCAATTGGTTTGTTCACTCAAAAGATGGATTAGATAAATGCGCGAGTAATGATCACCAACAAGATGAATAATACCAAAATAGCACCTACAGAAGAGCCATATCCATAGCCACCATAACCTTCTCCTACTCCGCTCACATGAATCCCTCCTTTTTTGAACATACCACATGTTATGTTGGTTCCGCTCAAATGAACTGGGCTGCCGCCTGTTCGGGTTAAGAATAATGAATCAGCCCATGCTTTGGAATCTGCCGGATTTGGATTGAACATTTCCTTTGATTCCGATATGAAAAAGGCGTGGTTTAACCGTCGTTCCACCACGCCTCATGCGATCACTAATTGTCTATACCTGCGAAAGTTGTTTTTTTTCATCCCGATCGGTCTCAGGATCTGAATATACAATTTTTCTGCGGCGATCGACCAAACCTTCCTCGCCCAACTCACGGTATTTGCGCATCCATACTTTCAGCCGTCCGATATCTGATATTTGTAAGGCGGATGCCACTTCTTTCTTAGTCATACCTTCCAGCCGCATGGCGACTGCCTTTTTCTTCGTTTCGAAACTGTAATGATGGAATGTCTGTCCCTTTTTCGCCATGATTATCACCTCTTTACTACCTTTATCGGCTATCATCGACCTTCTTTCAATACCTAGGGCCTATTCCGACATGCGCATGCCTTCAAGGTCTATAGAACCGATGGTATTCCCACCTAAATAAATCCATGTTATGGTATAATTTGTGTTACAACTTTACATAGAAATTGAGGGATCTCTTTTGTTTAAACTCATCATTTTTGGATTTCTGTTCTACATCTTCGGTAATCCGATTACGGCGATCCTGGTGCTGCTTCTCATCGTGTATGTGCTGGATCGCCGTTTTGTCGGGGTATTTCCCAGTTTGACAAAACCAATCAAGCGTGCACGGAATATTTCCAAGCTGCGCAGACAGATTGCAGTTAGCCCCAGCGACGTTTCATCAAGACACGAACTTGCCAGATTGCTTTTGGAGCGCCGTAAGTATGGGGAAGCCCTGAAGTTGCTGGAATCCATAGCATCCAGTCTAGAGGACTCGGCCGAATTCTGGGACGATATTGGAAACGCACGCCTGCATACCGGAAGCATCACGCAAGGGGAAGCGAATATTATCCGGGCCCTGGAGATCAACCCAAGGGTCAAATATGGCCGGCCTTTTCTTCGGCTTGCTGATGCATTTCGGGATTCGGATCGAGAGAAGGCGCTCCATTATTTGGAGCAGTTCCATTCCACTCACTCTTCCTCCAGCGAAGCCTTTTATTTGCTGGGTTATATGTATCAATCGCTTGGAAGGACTGAGGATGCCAAGAAGTCCTATCAGGAATCGCTGGAAGTGTATCGGTCACTGCCGAAATACAAAAAACGGCAAGAACGCAAATGGGCGGTGCGAAGTTTTTTCAGGAAATTAATATAAATCATAAGTGATCATATAAACCAAAGGGCGTCCACACGGTCAAGAGACCATGGGACACCCTTTTTTACTTGATCATTCGGTTTTCTATGCAAGTGGCTTGTACCCAAGCCGATTTAATTGTTCCGCGATCACCCGGTACCCTCGGCCATTCGGGTGTAAACCGTCCACCGACATCAGTTCTTTCTCTCGGCCTGAAAATGGTGTGTAAATATCAGCTACGCGAAAATAGCCATCGCTTAACCCCATCAAATGCCGATTGAACCGAATCACGTATTCCGTCGCCTCCGTCCAGGCCGGATATGGATTATACAGACCGATAGCGCGAATAAAATAAGGTTTGCTGACCGGTGACTTTATTTTTCGGATATGTTTGACGATATTAGCCACATGATTCTGACATCGATACAAGGCAGCGTCCAGCACCTCCCGATTCGGTCGACCTCCCGTGGACTTTACCACACGTATCAAGTCATTGCCTCCGATCGATATCGTGATGATCTGGGCCTGCTGCAGATGATAGCGAAACGTAGGAAGCTGAACTACCCGATCGTATAACTCATCCGAGGTTAATCCATTGACCCCGAGATTCTCATGGGCCACGAACTGGCGAAGCTTCTCCTCCGCCATCCGACGGTATAACGGAACAAAACCGCTGCCAGGCATCGCCCCAAACCCAAAGGTCAAGGAATCGCCGACAGCGGTATAATGGTACACCAACATGTTCACCCCCTGCCCCGCTCGTTACGACATTATATGAGGGATGCCCCCATTGCGAAACGGGTTTATTGTCTTGAATGGCAATTTAATTCCACTCCAAGACGGCAAAACATGCTTTTAATAGCGAATAGCTTATTCTTCGGACTCCTCCACCTCGTAAATACAGCGGAATCTTTCAACGCCCGGATACTTCTCTCCCAGGCTGTATACCTCAAAGCCGATACTGCGATAGAAGTTTACGGCTTCTTCGTCCGTTTCCTCAATCACTCGGGCCGGTTTAGGCTGAACCTCAAGGAGCAGCTCCAAAATCAATCCGCGACCATATCCCTTTCCCCGATTCTCCGGAAGAACGGCAAGATGCCGAATGGTAAGCTCGTCCTGATCGATATCAAAACCGATGACTCCTAAGAGAAGCCCATCCTCTTCATATCCAAACAACCGGCTGCGGCCCGTCTGATAAGAAGCTGCCGCCTGATCCACCGCTTCCGGAGCCGGAAATACCGAGTAACTGAGCAGTTCCTTTACTTCGGGTTGTATCGCTTGCATCGTTATATCTTTAAGCATACGTATCTCCAATCTAAAACTTATATAGGTCTACAACATCTTCTCTGCACTGATTCCCAGCTTGCGCAGCAGCATCGCGGCCTGCGCTCTCTCGTCCTCCGACAAACCGCTAAGCACCTTAACCATTAATTCCTGATGCTGAGGAAAAATGGCTTCGAAGAATTCTTGTCCCTCTGCGGTAAGCTCAGCATAAATAACGCGGCGGTCCTCAGCGGAAGCCCGGCGAACCAGCAGGTTTTTCTTTTGAAGCTTATCCACCACATATGTAATGTTACCGCTGGAGATGAGCACCTTCTCCCCTATTTTCTGGAGCGGCTGCGGTCCTTTGTGATAGAGTACATCCAATACACCGAATTCGGTGGAGTTCAATCCGTGACTATTGATGCTGCGATTCGAATGTGTCATAACTGCGTTATAAGCTCTGGCAAGGACAACCAGCAAATGTAACGGGGTATCCTCGTGTTCTTGAATATCCGACATATTTCACCCTCCGAAAGATATCATGTTATTAAGGTTAATGAACGCCGGATCAACTGTCAAATGTATTCTTTGCTTCTATGCTCCCGGAATGCAGTATCCGTACCGTTCCATCCTGGCAGCCTATGATCGCTTGGTCGGCCATACCGATAAACAGCCCATGTTCAACCACGCCCGGAATGACGCCTAGCCGAGAGCTCAATTCCTCAGGATGGGCAATATGCTGAAACCGGCAATCAGCAATATAATTCCCGTTATCCGTAGCATAAAACCCTTCATCTTGTTTACGACGGATTTGCACCGAACAGCCAAGCTGGGCCAGTGACCGAACTGTCCACTCATAAGCAAAAGGGACAATCTCAACCGGCAGCGGAAAAGCGCCGAGTTGAGCTACGGCTTTCGCTTCATCTGCCACAATCACGAGCCGTTCGCTGTGAAAAGCAGTGATCTTCTCGCGGAGAAGCGCTCCGCCCCCTCCCTTGATTAACCGCAGCTGGTCGTCCAGCTCATCAGCCCCGTCAATCGTCAGATCCAAGCGATCGATCTGATGTATGGGCGTCAGGGATATTCCTTGTTCCATAGCCAGCTTCTCCGAAGCTTCAGAGGTAGCCACGGCCTGGATCGAGAGTCCGGATCGGACCATCTCGCCGATTTTGAGAATGGCGTAATAAGCGGTTGAGCCTGTGCCCAGCCCAATCTTCATTCCATCCTGCACATACTTGGCGGCATGCTCCGCCGCCATTTTCTTCATATTATATTCACTCGTCATGTGAACCCCTCTTTCGTCTTAAGCTGAATCAAATGCTATAATATGGAGTAAATTGATGGGTTTCATACCAAACGAAAGGATTATACCATGCGAACAGAGAACCAGATCAAATCCAAGATCAATGAACTTACGATGCAGAAGAAAAAGCTGCAAACCCGCCTGGCTGCTCTCGAAGAGAACAGTCCGGAGCGAGCCTCCCTTCTCAATCAGGAAGCCCGCCTCGACGATATGATCACGATGCTGGAATGGGTAGTGTTTGAGCCAAGCGGTTCCTATCATATGTAAAGCCGACTGACAAACAGCAGGGGCGCTAACTGCGCCCCTGACGTTTATTAAGATTATAGAATTTATAATTCTTCAGCGGAGCTGAACAATTCTATAATCGCAAGAAAACCTACCTTTGAATCGCGGTCGCTCATCCTTGAAAGGCCTCGATGGAGGTTTTCTTAAGATATCAGAAAGTATAACCTTCGAATTCTGAGAATGTACGTCGATAGAGGTTTTTCTTATACTTGCGCCTCCTTCTCCTGTGTGTACTGCTCAAGCCAATGGATATAAAGCTCTTCATTATCAGGAGAAAAACAAACCAAGTCAATCCGATCCAGGCGGTTATCCGGTAAATCTTCCTCAAGCAGCTTCGTAACCGCCTTTAACGCAACATCACATGCCGGAGCCTTAGGATACTCATAGATACCCGTGCTTATATTAGGAAAGGCGATGCTTCTGGCACCCACCTCGATTGCAAGCAGGAGACTGTTGCGATAGCATTCCGCCAGCGTATGCTCCTCACGCCGTCCACCGCCCTCCCATATCGGGCCGACCGTATGAATGATATGCTGGGCAGGCAGCCGGCCTGCACCGGTAATCACAGCATTGCCTGGCGGGCAGCCGCCTTGCTGCTTGCGAATTTCCATGCACTGCTCCATGATCTCCGGCCCGCCGGCGCTATGAATTGCGCCGTCCACGCCTTTTCCACCCAGCAGTCCCGAATTTGCAGCATTGACGATAATGTCGCCCGTCCATGTCGTAATATCGCCTATAAAGACGGAGACCGATGTCCTTCCGATTTTAAATGTTTTCATTTCGGAAAATCTCCTTTCGGTCTTTTATTTCTCTATTACCCCGCAAGTGGGTGGATTGACCCTGTTTGCCTATTCTGTTCTCGGCTTTTTTTTCGCAGCTGCAGACAGTCGATCGGTCAAGCTCTTCTCTTCCGCTCCTTGCAGCGCTTCCTCCACCGTACGGTAGAACATCAGCGTGCCGGTATCCCTGGCCTTCGTCAAATGATGAAGAAACACATTACCGGCTTGCTCCAGCTTCAAATCCTCGGATTCATTCTTGACCCGGCAAAGATATACCTTCATCATGCCTTGCGGATCACGAAATTCCATGACGCCGATGGGACTCATCGATCTTTTGTCCTCCTCCGTGAATTGAGGCGTCATATAAACGGTATATTCCGAAGCAGGCGGAGGAATGTATGCTTCCCGTTTTTTATCCGCAATTAATTTGGAATTCATGAATGCGATGTAACCCGCCGCCGCGAACAAAAGGATGCAGGCAGCAATTGCGATATTGAACATGTATGTCTCTCCTTGTTTATAATCATCCATCAGCCATTAAACTAAAGAGTTCTTCTCTATAAAAGCACCCGTAATAACGCAATAATCAGTAAATGCAGAGGATAAAATGAACGCCATACCCAGCGGCTCACCCGGATAGACTCCAGCTTCCTCCATACATGTGGGCCATAGGCTATCACAGCCGTCGGGATGACACTCCACATCTGAAGCTCCCAGTTATTAAGGAACCAGAACAACAGGTTCAACATAATATGAAGCGGAACAAGCCAGCTGGCCTTGGCATATCGGAAAATCAAAATCAACAGCAGGCCGTAAGCTCCATAATCAAACGGAAATTCACTCATTAACGCACAGGCGGCCACAACAACCATCCATGATAAGAGCTGGGAATCCGATCGTTCCAACACATACAGAATGATGGCTCCAGCTACCAGGGTAATGACCACGTTCAACCCTTCAGGAACCAGCGCAAGCTGATATGGAATTTGGGAGATCGCCGCAATAACGGCCAGCCGAATGATATACTTGGGTCTCGAAGAAGTGTAGCGGTGCCCCTGAACGAGAGCATAGACGTAGATTGGGAAAGCAATGCGGCCGATGATTCTCCAAATCTCCTGATACGGAAAAAACACAAGCCCTACATGATCAATCAGCATCGTCAGCATGGCGATCCACTGCATGATAACCCCCTCCTCGCACTCGAAGATGTTGAATCTATATGTACTTGAAATCGATATATCTATTATGGGTTGCAACACTGGGACTTGCAAGCCAAGAAAACATGAAGGAGCTCAGCCATGACAAGCGATAACAAAAAACCCCTTAATGAATAATCAAAACTTCAATTCAAATAACAATAAATAGACCACCCGATATTTCCCGGGTAGTCTATTTGGCAAGTGACATCTATTTCAATACAGCATGAATGGCCCGGATGCTCCCGTTACGGACTTCATGAGCCAACTCTCCTGTAATAAGAGGCCCATCCACCTCGATCGTATCCCCTCCCACCGTGATGAGAGTTAATCGCTGAATCGTAACGCCATCCTGCCCATACGTATTTGCTGCGCGCTCACTGCGATACGTCACCTTAACGGAACCAAGGAAGGTGAACGACACTTCTTGATTCTCGTCAAACAGCCAAGCCGGAAGCAGTGGGTTCAGATGCAGCAGAAGCTGGCTGCCTTCGTAACGGAATACCTTCTTCCCTGCCATCATCGTAATCCACATGCTTAGGAATTCGGCCGTCGATCCGCTAAGCCTTGCCACAAAACCTCGTCCATGCACGTGAAGATCCGGATTGACGCTGCTGGCAATGAACGAGGAATTCTCAAGCGTGCTGCGTCCATAAACCGCCGGGTCCAGAAAAGGTACAAGGGATGTTTTGATTTCCGAGAAAAACTCGTCATACAATCCGGCTTTTAATAATGAGAGCAAGTATTTATAGGTCATATGCAAAAATACGGATTCCCGCTCCAGCCACCCGGCTGTAAATGCACGGATGCGTCCGATTTCATCGGTTTCGCCTGCCAGGCTGACGGACGTTTTATACATCCCCAGCGCGGGATCATACAGATCGGAAGCCTTGATCCGATCATACATCGTTCTCGCCTGGCCTTCATCAGCGAGCTTCATTCCGCGGGCCGGTGCCTCCAGAAAATGCGGGAGCGCATAAGCCTTGAATTCAAGCACTTTTGCCGCGGGCAAACCATAGCGGGTGATCACCGGGTTCCCCGCTGCATCCCGAACCTCTTCAAAGCGCTCGGCTTCAAAGCGGAAATACGTTGGTACGATTCCGCCTCCCATCAGTTCGGCACGCTGAATCCCTTCTTCGATTTTGTCCAGGAATGCCGCGTACATTACCTTCACGTTCTTCACCGAAATTTCAACCTCCTGGCCGCTGATCCCGTACCGGACCGATGCACGATAGGATTCACGCTGCCCAGCTACCAAGTCCCAATAACCGAATGAGTCCAATAAGCCGGACTGATATTGCTGTACAGCTTCGTATACACTACCTAAGTAAGACGCGATCTCCTCAGGTACCTGAAGCACTTGATGGCCGAACCGCTCGGCCGCATCCACGATAAATGCGACCAAACGCTTCAATTCCATCGTTTCGCTCATACCCGACCCAAACAGGCCCGGCAAGCCATTCATTGCATCATTCCAGCCCGGCTTGTTCGCCTCCATCTCTACCCCCATCCCGTAAGGATCGAGTGTCGCCATTTTATTGAGGGACAATGAGATCATTTTGACAAACAGATTCGTACGGTACATGCCGCCTAGTCCACCATCTACCCGCAGCCATTCCGCGGCGTTCCGTTTTCTGCCGAGCTTATTCAGCTTCTCCTCGTCCTCCAGCAGCGCACCATATTGCCGAACCTTGCCTCCTCGACTGATCACTACCTTCTCACTCCGCGGAAGAACATACACCGGGCTGTCGAAGAACGTATACGTATTCTCGCCAAACAATAGTTCCTCATAACGGTCGGGATAAATATCCAAGTAGGTATCAACCAAATCCATATTATACGTCCAATGATCCGACCAGAACCCTTCCCCGAACGAAGCCGCAAAATGTTGATCGGATAACGTAAACAGCCCGGATAAGAACTGTTCCTCACTGTTCTCCAGCCTGATGCCTTGATCCGAAATCGCGTTGATGATTTTTCCTGGCGTAAAATCCCCGGCGCATGCCTTTGCCAGCTTCTCATAATCTTCCTGAGCCGTGGAGGCACGCAATAGCCTCTGCAGCTCCTCCTCCTTCCCTTCGCTCACGCGAAATTTCGTCCCTTCTACGCTAAGCGGGTTATAACCGTCGGCTTGAATGAGACTGAAAAACATCCGGATATTGAATGTGCCCACCTTCGGGTTAAAAAACACATCATTTCGTCGATTCTGATTCATATCCCGGAAATTGCCGTTCCCTTGTGAATAGTACTCCGGCGCAAGAGAGAAGAAGTTATAATCCCGTTCCAGATCCCCATGCTTGCGGGAGTATAGGTGAACAACGGCCCCGTCCTTCCCGTTATCAAAAAGGAATGGATATCCGCCCCGCAGAAAATTGTCCAGGTAGGACTGACGGCTATATTCGTCAAATAGGGGTAATCCCGTTTTGGTGGCCACATCCTCGGTTAATTTTCGGGTCAATGCCGAGGCCTCCTCGCGTTTATGGAGGATATAGGTAGAAGAACACAAATCTTTGGAACGTTTATTGATTTTACCGATATCGTTCACATGACCAACCAGTGTATAAACGGTCGCCGTCTCCCCAGGCTTAAGCTGAGTCGATAATCCGCTGAATCCGCATGGCACTTTGTTAACGGGATACGGAGTGGCTTTCATCAAAGCTTCCATCGAGCTCACAGCAAATCGATCAGGGTGGATTAATGAAGTGTTACCGCCAAAGATCAGCTCAAAGTCTACAAGAGGTTGGAGCTGCTTCCCGTGCTGATCAAACGACAGATAGAAGTGACCGCTCGTAACTTCGCTGACTTCCGCCTCGTCGTGCGTACTGGAGCGAACTTTATAGAACGGAATCCCCTGATCCAGGTTCTCCACTTCCATCCAGCTCCGCAGCAGATTGCCGACCTCCTTGTACCCGCTATTCTCGACACCGTATGGCAGAATCTCCGGCATGCCGTCCAGCAGTTCAAGCGATACAGTCTGGGTTCCGATATTCGTTACACTGACCTCGCGGACAAGCGCGGCAAAATCCTCACCAGGCAGCTGAAAGTATGACACCGAAGTGCGAAGTCCGTTACCGGCATGCTCTTCCTCGATGACCAGCTCATTCTGACGGATCAGCATCGTTCTCTTCGCTTTGGAATCCGGCTGAAAGGATTGGAACGGCTCATACACGGGCGCTGTCCCCGCCATCTTGATAAACGTGCGAAAGCCGGTAGTCGAGACGTTCTTATACGAGATATTCGCCGGGGAAAATTCCATGATCGGCGAGTTCTTATCGCGTATGCCAAAGCTGCAAATCCCCTGACCCCGATTCACATAAAAGGTCCACATCGGAATCCCTTTCAAGCCTGCGATTCCCGGCAGAAAGCTGGAAAATGGTTTGGCAAGATCATACTGCTCGATAACAAAGGTATCCTTCTCAAAACGATAATTTGACATGGTAGATCCTCCTTAAATGGGTTCATAATCGACTCAACTCTAGAGTTCGTCTTTTTCGAAACCGGTTTCGAAAAAGGGTAAAAATGAGTCCTGCCTTTATGTTTCACCTAGGTGACCGGGCGGCAGGATTCCCGGATAATCAATTGAACTGGCAGCATAACCGACTTTACTGTTGCGTCTTGCTCTTCGATGGAAGAAAGAAGGAGTTCCGCCGCAACGGTGCCCAGCTGCTCCGTATCCTGGCGTATGGTCGTTAACGCAGGGGTGATGTAACGGGACATTTCAATATCATCAAAACCGATGATGGACACATCTCCCGGTACATGCAGGCCATGTTCCTGAACGGCACGAATCGCTCCAAGCGCGAGCAGATCACCTGCCGCATAAACAGCAGTCGGTCGATCCTCAAGCCCCAGCAGCTTCTTCATGGCTTCGTATCCGCTCTCGGTGGAGAAAAAATCGCTGCCGGTTATGTACTCTTCCCTTAGATCCAGATCAAGCTCCCGAAGGGCTTGCTCATAGCCTTGTTGGCGCTGCTCGCCTGCAAACGTATTCAATCCGCCCGATATATGGGCAATGCTGCGATGTCCGAGCGAATGCAAATACCGAAGTGCCTGCATGCTCCCTCCGATATTGTCGGAGTAAACCGAATGCACATGCTCCGGTGACGAATCCAGAATGACGCACGGAATGCCGCTATCCAGCAGCTCCTGGAAATCGGGATCCTCGCTGCTCGACAGAATGACGACCACACCGTCGACGCCTCGGATTTTGCAATGCTCCACATAACTGCTTCTTCGGCCGCCGACATCCTTGGAGATGAACATCAGATCATACCCTTTGGATACGGCAATTTTCTTAAAGCTTTCGATAACAGCTCCAAAATAGGGGTGACGAATCCCTGCTCCAGTGGCTTCTACAAAAAGAATACCAATGGTCCAGGATCGCTTCGTTGTAAGCGATCTGGCGTTTGCGTTTGGAAGATAGCCCATTTCCTTCGCGGTTGCCAGGATCTTGGCTCTCGTCTTCTCCCGGACATCCGGATAGTTGTTGAAGACTTTGGACACCGTCGTAGGCGAATAACCTGTTTTCTTGGCAATATCATAAATCGTTGTCAACCTTGGAATCAGCTCCTGCACCTTCGCCGGCATATTCTAATTCAAATCTATCTGATATTAGATTCTACCTGTGCAGGCAGGCTCTCGTCAATGTTATTCCGCACGGACGGACTAGCAGGGAGCCGAACCTTCGGTTATCAAAATACAAATCGGCTAGGACAAGCTGGCGGAAGCGGTCTGCGATTTTGCAGGACTTTCCGTTTCCTGATGGCGAATCATCAGAACGCAGATCAGCGCGAGCAGCATGCTGCCTGCGGCACAATAAAACAGAATCGAATATCCCATGCCATCAATGAGCTTGCCCAGAAGAGGCGGTGACGAGATCGCCGCCAGCGAGGATACCAAATAGTACATTCCTGTCCGTGTCCCAATGCTGTCCTCCGATCCGGTAGATACGATAAACGGATAGGAGTTAATATTGATACAAGCCCAGAATAACCCGCCAACAGTCAGCAATACACGGAGCAACAGCATTGATTCAACCCATGGTACAAGCGTGAAGACAATCAACAGCCCGCTAACGCCGATCAGAATCATCCGTTTCTTGCCGAATTTACCCCCAAGCCATCCGCTTGGAATGGCGAACAGAACAAAGGCGAGTGAAAAAAACGTTAAGGAAAAGGACGCCTGCGATTCCGTTAGCCCCATCTCGTTCTTCCCGTACAACGTAAACAGCGTCTCAACTCCCTGATAAGCGACAAACCAGAAAAATATAGCCGCCAAGAGCAGCACCGTCGTCCGATTAAGCTGACTCTTAAAGGAAACTTTAGCTTTGGCAGCAGTCTGAGCCTGATAGCCTGGAGCATCGCGCTTCTCCTGAATAAACGTTCTCAAAATGAACAACGACACCAGCGTTATGCCGGCCGCAGCAATAAAAGGCAGGGAGCGATGAGCGCTATATAGTACCGAGCCTACGCCAAAAGCCAATATAGACCCTATGCCGCCCATAAAGTTAATGATGCCGTTGGCTCTCGTGCGTCGTTTCTCCTCCGTAATATCCGGCATTAGTGAAACGGTAGGTGAACGATACAGGCTCATGGCCAGGTTCATGAGAACCATGAACAGTATCAATGTTGCCATCCCGGTGTGAAACGGAATTATTGCGGTAAACAGAGCGCCAAGCGGCATTCCGATGAGCAGGTAAGGCATTCTTCTGCCATACCGGGTGTGAGTACGGTCGCTTCGACTTCCAATCCATGGCTGCAAGAACAAGGCAAAGTAATTGTCGATCGTCATAAAAAAACCGATCAGTGCGACACTGGATATGTAATCCTCCAGAAAATAGGGCACAAACGCATTGTAGAGCGCCCAGGTAATGCTAATGCTGAAAAAGCCAAAGCCCAGCAGCCATGTTTTTTTCACAAAGTCACACTCCCTTGGTTTATAGCAATCCCCCGAGTACATCCGGATAATCCGTAATAATGCCCGCTACGCCTGCATCGATCAAGGCTTTCATCTGTTCCTCGTCATTGACGGTCCACGGGTGATAGACAACACCATGCTGATTCGCTTCCGCTACCCATTCCGGCAGAACTGCGCGATGGTATGCATGAAGCGCATCCGCTTTAGCCAATTTGGCATACTCCCACGGTTTGTATAACCCTTCCCCATACAGCAGGCCAGTACGGATTTCAGGATCAATATGTTTGCACTCTACCAGGGAATAATGATTGAAACTTGAGATGACGATTTGCTCTGACATTTTGTAGTGTCTTACAGCGTCGATCACGCGCTTTTCCAGCTCAGGATATTGAATCGCCCCGTTCTTCAGCTCGATGTTCACGATCGTGCCACGGTTTTTCGTTAATTCCAGCAGTTCTTCCAGAAGCGGAATCCGTTCCCCTTGAAAAGCCGATCCAAACCATGAGCCTGCGTCCAACTTGGCCAGTTCGTCGTATGTATAATCTTTGACTAGCCCCTCAGCCCCCGTGGTACGGGCGACACTCTCATCATGGATCAGAACCAGCCTTCCATCCTTCGTCATCTGAACATCGGTTTCAATCCCGGTAGCTCCCTGCTCCAAGCCTTTGACAAAGGCAGCCATCGTATTCTCGGGGCATATAGCCGATGACCCGCGGTGTGCAAAATTAATCAATTGTGACATTTGTACTTCCTCCTGAGTGGTTAGAAATTGGTTTGTACTATAAATATAGCTCGCAATTGTTAGAGCTATGTTATCATTCCATTTTTCATATTCCACATCGTTTTACGAAACCCTGTCATGCATACAATTAATTTTTTGAATGGTTTGACTGATTTGCATGTCAGGCATATAATTGTTTAGACAACTATTTTTGAAAACTTGAAATGAAAGGTGTGACTTGTTTCTTGAAAGTACCTAAACGCAACCCCTCCATCGGTTTTCATCTGGGTTACACCTATCGCCGCGCATCCCATTTGTTTGCTAACGCCTTGAAGCCCTATGATATCACCCCTGAGCAATGGCTGGTGCTGTACCACATCGGAGAGCACGAAGGGTTAAATCAAAAGGAAATTGCCGCCAAAGCGGACAAGGACCAGCCGACCACTACCCGCATTTTGGATCTGCTCGAGAAAAAAGGATACACCCGCAAGTCTGTATCGGTAAACGACCGAAGAGCTTTCCAGCTCTTTTTGACGGATACAGGCAAAGAATTGATCGAGACAACTACAACGATCGAAAGTCAATGCGGGAGCCAGTTAATCGAAGGCATTGACGATCATCAATTAGAGATGTTCTGGGACACACTCTCACGCATCAATACCAACATACACAACGTAGAGAATAACAGGAGTGATGTTTCACATGAATGAAGTAAATTCGAAACAACGATTATGGACCAAAGAATTCATCACCTTGATGGTCAGCAACCTGTTTCTGTTTCTGACCCTGCAGATGATGCTAACCACGCTGCCCGCATACGCCAAGGAGGCGTTTATGGCAAGCCCACTTCAGGTCAGCCTGATAACCAGCCTGTTCGCCTTCAGTGCGATCGCGTCCCGCTTCGTGTCAAGCAAAGCGCTGGAAAAGGGAAAACTGCGCCTGCTTCTGTACGTCGGGCTGTTGATATCGCTGGCAGCCACGCTCGGCTATTACTGGGCATCCGGCATCGCCTTTCTGCTGCTGATGCGCATTTTGTTTGGCATCGGCTTTGGCATGACCAGCACCTCGTTTCCTACGATGGCTTCAGACGTCATTCCTATCAAACGACTGGGCGAGGGCATGGGGTATTTCGGATTATCCACCACACTCGCCATGTCGATCGGCCCGATGATCGGCTTGACGCTCCTGCAAGACGGGGGTTTCACACCGCTTGTGGTCATCACCGTCATCATCAATGTACTTATCTTCCCACTCGCCTACGTTCTGACGTTAAAATCGGCAAAACGGAATACGGAGCGCCCCGCAGCCGTTCAACCTCGAGTTGAGGAACAACCGAAGGGCTCATTCAATAAAAGGCTGATTCTACCCAGCGTCCTTAACTTTTTGATGTCCATTACGTACGGCGGGCTGCTGAGCTTCATGGCGTTGTTCGGTGCCGAGGCTCATCTCCGGAATCCCCAGTATTTCTTCTTGTTCAATGCCATTGCCATTATACTGGTACGGCCGTTCTCTGGCAGAATCTATGACCGGTATGGACACAAGGCGATGGTTATACCCGCTGCAGTTCTGATGGTCACCGGTTTGCTATTGCTGACCTTTGCCTCATCGACGGGTATCATGCTGTTATCGGCATTATGTTATGGTCTTGGCTTCGGCGCGATGCAGCCATCCATCCAGACCTGGATGATCCAGGAGGTTCATCCGCTCCAGCGCGGCATGGCCAACGGCATGTTCTTCAACTCCCTGGATTTCGGTGTCGCTATTGGCTCTATCGCGCTCGGCTCCATCGCCAAATCCACTTCGTACGCTATCATGTACCGGTATTCAGCCATTGCGCTTGTGCTGTTGATCCTGATTTATATCATCATGCAGGCAACCGGCAAATCGCGCACTAAAGCAACGTCAAAGCTTGAGGATACCGAACCCACCGTTGCAGGATGACGGAGATTCGCAGCGAAGGACCGGACCGGATGGATCATGCGGAGCCCGTTTACTCGATTATACGAGTGGACCTTCGTTCCCTATGCTCCCGATCGGTACCCGAATATGAGAGAAGGGGGTGTCCCAAAAGATCTTAGATCTTGCGGGAGGCCCCCTTCTTGCTGTTAGAAGACGCTCCATGTACGAATCGTTCCTACCATCGCTGTTGCCCCCACATTTCTTGGAATGGTTCTGAGCAAGGACGAAATGTGGGGGCAAAGGCGAGCGCTGACGCTTGTCCGGAATCGATTCGTCCTCTCCGCTACGCCGTGCAGATTTCTTACTTTTTTAGACGCAAAGAAACCGTTCTTTGGTAAAATGGAAGTGCTACCCACCATTTACGAAAGGAACGGTTTCTTTGTACATTCAATATACCATGGACCAACTTCATCTGCCAATGGACTTGGAGAACGACATTCCTCCCCATCATCTTGTTCGCATCGTAAATGAAGCGGTCAACCGCTTGGATAAGCGCATCTTTTCGCAGCTTATCCCGGT